>JAHECD010000012.1 GCA_024641945.1 Rubrivivax sp.
GGCGCAGTCGGCGCGCCACCATCGCCTGAAGACGGCAGCTGCCGCGGCCACGGGCCGCCGCAGCGGTTGCCCTCGGGAGTGCGACCGCATGCGAATCCTGCTGGCTGAAGACGAACGCGAACTCGCGGCCTGGCTCGTGCGCGCCCTGAACCAGGGCGGCTTCCAGGTCGACTGGGTCGATGACGGTCGCATGGTGCGGCGCAGCCTGAAAGCCACGCTCTACGACGCGCTGATCCTCGACCTCGGCCTGCCGGGCCGCGACGGCCACGACGTGCTGGCGGAACTGCGCGACGCCGGGCATCGGCTGCCAGTGCTGATCCTGACGGCGCGCGACTCGCTGATCGAGCGTGTCAGCAGCCTGCACCAGGGGGCCGACGACTTCCTCGCCAAGCCCTTCGAACTGGCCGAGCTCGAGGCGCGGCTGCTGGCACTCATCCGCCGGGCCCGTGGCAGCGAGCACCCGCGCTTCGCCTGCGGCCCGCTGGTCTACGACAGCGCGAGCAAGCAGTTCGTGCTCGGTCACGACACCCTCGTGCTCACGCCGCGCGAACATGCCGCCTTGCGAGCCCTGCTGCAGCACAGCGGCGAGCCGCTGTCGAAGCAGGAGATCCTGGACCGCGTGTTCTCCGACGAGCAGGACGTCAACCCCGAGGCGGTCGAGGTGCTGGTGCACCGGCTGCGCAAGCGGCTGGCCGACAGCGCGGTGCGCATCTCGACGCTGCGCGGCCTGGGCTACGTGCTCGAGTGCACGGCGCCGTGAGGCTGGCGGCGCTGCACGCGCTGAGCCTGCGGCGCACGCTGCTGCTGGTGTTGTTCCCCGGGCTGCTGCTCGGCACCGTCGCGGAGCTCTGGGCGACATGGCGGACCGCCGTCGATGCCGCCAACGCCGCCTACGACCGCTCGCTGCTCGGCGCGATCAAGGCGATGGACGCCAACATTTCCACCGACAGCGGCGGCCTCGGTGTCGAGCTGCCGTACCGCATGCTCGAGTTCTTCGAGCTCACCGCCAGTGGCCGCGTCTACTACCGCGTCGCGACCGAGGACGGCCTGGTCGAGATCGGCAACGCCGATCTGCCGGCGCCGGCGCGCCAGCTCGCCACCGGCAAGCCGCAGTTCAGCGACGCCGCCTACTTCGACGTTCCGGTGCGCGTGGGGTCTTATGCACGGGTGCTGGATCGCGCGCTCGGCGGTGCGCCGGTGCCGCAACGCGTCGTGATCCAGGTGGCGGAGACGCTGGAGTCGCGTCAGGCGTTCACGCGCACGCTGCTGCTGCAGTCCGTGGCGCGCGACCTGCTGCTCGTGCTGGCGGCCACCGGGCTGCTGGTCGGTGCGGTGGCCTGGGCGCTGCGTCCGCTGGCGCGCCTGCGCAACGAGGTGCAGGCCCGCTCCGCGTCGGACCTGACGCCGGTCTCGCCGGTCGGCATCCCGTCCGACGTGCGGCCGCTGGTCGAGGCCATCAACCACCACGTCGCACGCAACCGGCAGCAGGCCGAGGCGCGGCGCAGGTTCGTCGACGATGCCTCGCACCAGCTGCGCACGCCGTTGACCACGCTGGCCACGCAGGTCGGCTTCGCGCTGCGCGAGACCGATCCGGCCGAGCAGCGCGCGGCGCTGGTGGCGGTCAAGCTGCAGCTCGACGAGGCGGTGCGGCAGACCAACCAGATGCTGGTGCTGGCGCGCACCGACAGCGCCGAGATCCGGCCTGAACCGGTGGAGCTGACGCCGCTGGTGGCGGACCTGACGCGCCAATGGTGGAGCGAGGCCCGCGCCCGTGGCATCGATCTCGGCCTGGAAGCGGACGCCGGCCCGATCACGGTCCAGGCCCAGCCGGCGCTGCTGCGCGAAGCGGTGTCGAATCTGCTGCACAACGCCATCCGCTATACGCCGCCCGGCGGGCATGTCACGGTGCTGCTGGCCCGGCTCGACGGCCACGCGCGCATTGCGGTGGTCGATGACGGGCCCGGCATACCGGCGGCAGAACTGGCGCGCGCCGGCGAACGCTTCTTCCGCGGCAGCAACGTCAGTGTTCCCGGCACCGGACTCGGCCTGGCGATCGTGCGGTCGATCGTCGAACGCCTGGGCGGCGCGCTGCATCTCGGCCCTGGCGCAGGCGGCCGTGGGTTGCGCGCTGCGGTCGAACTGCCACTGTCCGGCACGACGGATTCGGTCTAGGGTTTCCACCATGGTTTTGGCAATTTCTCTGAAAGGCGGCTGAAAGTGGCCGCTCGATAGAGTGCCCTCGACCCTGCTGCCGACGATGCATCGGGATCGCTTTGCCAACCCGACGGAGACAACCCGATGAACTGCAAGAACCCCCTGATCTCGCTCGCGCTCGCCTGTGCCGCCATGGCCGCCGTCGCCGGCCCGCTCGACAAGACCGAGTGCATCGCCCCGGCCAAGCCCGGTGGCGGCTTCGACCTCACCTGCAAGCTGGCGCAGAGCGCGCTGATGGAAGGCAAGTACATCAGCGACCCGATGCGCATCTCGTACATGCCGGGCGGCATCGGTGCAGTGGCGTACAACGCCATCATTGCGCAGCGCCCGGCCGAGGCGAATACGATCGTCGCCTTCTCGGGCGGCTCGCTGCTGAACCTGGCGCAAGGCAAGTTCGGCCGCTACAACGAGAACGACGTGCGCTGGCTGGCCGCGGTGGGCAGCGACTTCGGTGCCATCATCGTGGCCGAGGGCTCGCCGCTGAAGACCATGGCCGACCTCGTCGCCGCGGTCAAGGCCGACCCGACCAAGGTGGTGTTCGGTGCCGGCGGCACCGTCGGCAGCCAGGACTGGATGAAGTCGGCCCTGACGGCGCGCGCCGCCGGGCTGGACCCGAAGTCGATGCGTTTCGTTGCGTTCGAAGGCGGCGGCGAGGCGATCACCGCGCTGCAGGGCGGCCACGTGCAGGTCTACTCTGGCGACGCCTCCGAGGCCGAGGAGCAGATCAAGGCCGGCGCCAAGATCCGCCTGCTCGCGGTGATGGCCGACAAGCGGCTCGAGGGCAGCCTGTCCAAGGTGCCGACAGCGAAGGAGCAGGGCTTCGACATCGAGTGGCCGATCATCCGCGGCTACTACGTCGGACCGAAGGTCAGCGACGCCGACTACAAGATCTGGGTCGACACCTTCAACAAGATGATGGCCACGCCGGCCTATGCCAAGTTGCGCGCCGAACGCGGCCTGTTCCAGTTCAACAAGACCGGTGCGGACCTGGACGCCTACATCAAGGGACGGGTCGGCTATTACCGCAAGCTGGCGGCCGACTTCGGCCTGAACGTCGCGAAGTAAGCCCGCCACCCGGGTCGGGCGATGCCGCCTGGCCCCCCCTCGAGGAGACACCCCCATGAGTGACCGCCTGCTCGGCGCGGTGTGCGTGGTCCTGGCCGCAGGCATGGCCTGGGCCGGCAAGGATTACGCCGCCCCGATTTCCTATGAACCGGTGGGCCCGCGCGCCTTCCCGCTGCTGCTGTCGGGCTTGCTCGCCGCCGGCGGCGCCTGGCTGGTGCTGCGGCCCGGCCCGCATGCCAGCGGCCTCGGCCTGGCGTCGATGAAGACGCTCGGGCAGGCGGCGGCCGCGGTGCTCGCCTATGCGCTGCTGTTCGAGACCCTGGGATTCACCGTGGCCACGGCCCTGATGGCGGTGCCGGTCGGCATGGCCTTTGGCGGACGCTGGACGCAGGCGCTGGCCGGCGGTGTCGGGCTCGGGCTCATGCTGTACCTGATGTTCGACAAGCTGCTCGACGTGGTGCTGCCCACCGGCGTGCTGTCGTTTCTGTTCGGGGGGCGCTAGATGGACACCCTCCAATATCTGATGAGCGGGTTCGCTGTCGCGCTGACGCCGGCCAACCTCGGGGTCGCCGCACTCGGCGCGCTGATCGGCACCGTGGTCGGCATGCTGCCGGGCCTGGGGCCGATCAACGGCGTCGCGATCCTGATGCCGCTCGCGTTCGCGCTGAAGCTGCCACCCGAGACGGCGCTGATCCTGCTCGCCGCGGTCTACATGGGCTGCGAATTCGGCGGCCGCATCTCGTCGATCCTGCTCAACGTGCCGGGCGATGCCGGCGCCATCATGACCGCGATGGACGGCTACCCGATGGCGCGCCAGGGCCTGGGCGGCGTGGCGCTGTCGATCTCCGCCTGGAGCTCGTTCATCGGCTCGCTGATCGCCACCATCGGCATCGTGCTGTTCGCGCCGTTGCTGGCCCGCTGGGCGCTGGCCTTCGGGCCGGCCGAGTACTTCGCACTGATGTGCTTCGCCTTCGCCTGCATCACGGGGCTGATGGGCGACGCGCCGATGAAGGCGGCGCTGGCCGCGGTGCTGGGCCTGTCGCTGTCGACCATCGGGCTGGACTCCAACTCGGGCGTCTACCGCTTCACCGGCGGCGACGTGCACCTGTCGGACGGCATCCAGTTCATCGTCGTCGTCATCGGCGTGTTCTCGATCAGCGAGATCCTGCTGATGCTCGAGCAGCACCACAGCAGCGAAGGCATCATCAAGACCACCGGCCGCGCGATGTTCAACATGAAGGAACTGGCGCTGACGTGGTGGGGTACGGTGCGCTCGGGCCTGGTGGGCTTCGTCGTCGGCGTGCTGCCGGGCGCGGGCGCCACGATTGCGAGCGCGATGACGTACTCGATGGAAAAGCGCATCGCCGGCCCCAGCGGCCGCTTCGGGGAAGGCGACGTCCGTGGCGTGACGGCGCCTGAGGCCGCCAACAACGCCTCGGCCGCCGGTTCCTTCGTGCCGATGCTGACGCTCGGCGTGCCGGGCTCGGGCACGACGGCGGTGATGGTGGGGGCGCTGTCGCTCTACAACATCACGCCGGGGCCGGCGCTGTTCACGCAGAACCCGACGCTGGTGTGGGGCCTGATCGCGTCGCTGTTCGTCGCCAACGTGATGCTGCTGTTCATCAACATCCCGCTGGTCGGCGTGTTTACCAAGGTGCTGCAGATGCCCAACTGGGTGCTGGTGCCGGGCATCCTGGCGGTCAGCGCGGTCGGTGTGTACTCCGTGCACGCCACCACGTTCGACCTGCTGCTGATGACGGGCTTCGGCCTCGTCGGCTTCCTGCTGCGCAAGGCCGGCGTGCCGATGGCGCCGCTGATCCTGGGCTTCGTGCTCGGCGACATGATGGAGCAGAACCTGCGCCGCGCGCTGTCGATCACGAACGGCGAGCCGGGCATCCTTCTCGAGAGCGCGATCAGCAAGGGCCTGTGGTTCGCCGCTGCGGCGATGGTCATCGTGCCCCCGCTGCTGCGCCTGCTGGCACGCCGCCGCGCCGCCGCGCCTGCGGCTGCCCACTGAAACCCACCGGAGAACCCGACCATGCAGATCACCGGACTCTTGTACGGCGCACCGCTGTTGAAGCTGGTGGACTTCCCCTGCGCCGAGGTGCTGGGGCCCGACGCCTCGGAAGACCTCATCGCGGACCTGATCCGGCGCCACGGCCAGGTCTTCGTCAAGCCGCTGTTCCGCGGCGGCGTCGGCAAGAAGGGCAAGTCCGGGCTGATCGGCCGCGCGACCGACCTGGCGCGCGCGCTGGCCGAGAAGGAGCGCCTGTATTTCGCCGAGCACCGGCACGGCAATGCCACCGCCAAGGCCAATGGCGTCACCTTCGAAGGCGGCGTGCCGGCCGAGTACGAGGTGTACTTCTCGATCACCGACGACACACGCTACCGCGCGCCGACGATGACGCTGACGCACCGCGGCGGCGTCGAGATCGAGGAACTCGACAAGACCGAGATTGCCACCGTGCCGTTCGACGCGCTGACCGGGCTGAAGGCCTTCGTGGTGGCGAACGCGCTGACCGACATCGGCGCGCCGCGCGAGATCATCTCGCCGCTCGTGCAGCACCTGCCCAAGCTGTGGGAGCTGATGCACCACTACGGCATGACGACGCTGGAGCTGAACCCGATCCGCATGCGGGCCGACAGCGGCGGCCGGCTGACGCCGGTGGCCTGCGACTTCAAGTGCGGCTTCGACCGCGACGACCCGCGCGTGGCACGCCTGGGCCTGCCCGGGCACCTGTTCGCGGCCGACGTCGGCGCGTTCGAGCAGGAGGTGAACCAGTTGCGCACGCACCAGGGCCAGTCCGACGTGTTCGTCATCAACGAACGCGGCACGATCCTCGCCCCGACGTTCGGCGGCGGCGCCAACAGCCTGGTCACCGAAGTGCTGGGCGAGGCGGCGAGCATCAGCTCGGACTTCGGCGGCAACCCGCCCTACGAGAAGATGAAGCAGGTCGCGCGCATCTGCTACCGCCACTTCCTGAAGCAGTCCAACGTGCTGTTCGTGATCGGCGGCAAGTCCAACAACACCGACATCCACGAGACGCTGCGCGCCATCGGCGACGCGCTGCGCGAGCACTTCTCGACCGCCGGGCCGACGCCGCTGTATGTGGTGGTCGGGCGCGGCGGGCCGAACCTCGTGCGGGGGTTCGGCGCGCTGGCCGACACCTGCGACGCACTCGGCCTGCCCTACCGCTTCTTCGGCTTCGACAGCGCCATCAGCGAGGTCGTGAACCACGCCAAGAAGATCGACGACTGGATGCGCGCCGGCGGCCGGGCCGCCATCGCGCGCAGGCTCGGCATCGCCGACGCCGCCTGAGGAGACGACCATGCACGCCCAAGGCATCACCGGATTTCCCTACTACCTCGGCATCGGCTCGCTCGCCGACATGGCCTCGCGTGGCGACCGCGTCTGCGTGCTCAACATCCTCGGCGGCGAGTCGCGCCAGGTGACGCCGACCAGCCACGTGTTCTCTGGCGGCAACGTCGTCTTCGGCACGTCGCCGGGGCGTGGCGGCCAGGCGCTGAAGACAGCGCTCGGCGACATCCCGGTATTCAACAACGTGCGCGAAGGGCTGGACGCCGGCCATGCCTTCGACACCGGCGTCGTCTACCTGCCGCCGTCGGGCGTGCGCGACGGCGTCGCCGAGCTGATTCGCGTGAACCCGGGGCTGAAGAAGATCGTCATCATCACGGAGAAGGTCGCCGTGCACGACGCACGCGAGATTCGCGCCATGGCGCAGGGCGCCGGCGTCGACGTGATCGGCGGCAACTGCCTGGGCGTGGCCGATTCCTGGAGCCGCACGCGCATCGGCGGCGCGCTCGGCGGTGACCACCCGGAGGAGACCCTGCTGCAGGGCACGGTGGCCATCTTCTCCAATTCGGGCGGTTTCACGACCACCATCGCGCAATACCTGTCGACCGAAGGCTGGGGGACGACGACCCTGGTGTCCTCGGGCAAGGACGTCTACATCCACTATGGCGCACGCGACTTCGCGCATGCGCTGCGCCACGACGGCCGCTCGCGCGCCGCGGTCCTGTACTGCGAGCCGGGGGGCTACTACGAACGCGACATCGACTGGAGCAAGCCGGTCGTCGCCTGCGTCGTCGGGCGCTGGAAGTCGAAGCTCACGCGCGCCGTCGGCCACGCCGGTGCGATGGCCGGTTCGGGCGACAGCGCGCAGGACAAGGAAGATTGGTTCCTTCAGGCCTTCGGCGTCGATGCGATCTATACGCCCGACAACCCGGTCGTTTCGGAGAAGGGAGCGGTGGTCACCAACATCGCCCACATCCCGGCGGCGCTGACCGCCGTGATGGCGCGCAGCGGCGCGGCGCCCGACTTCGCACCCCGCGGCAGCCTGACGCTCAAGCCTTGGTTGAGCAACGACCAGGGGCTGGAACTGCCGCCGGAGCTGGCGCTGCCGACGGTCACCGCCCCCGAGCCGTACGCCACCCAGCTGGCCGGTCTGGCGCGTCAGGTCGGCGCGGTGATCGCGCGCCAGAACATGAAGGACAAGTCCGGCGCTTCGGTGATGGACGCGAAGACGCAAGTCACCTCGGTGCACGGGCATTCGGTGCTCGACCTCGCGCTGCAGCCGCTGCAGGCGAATTTCGCGTTGCCGCTGGTGCACGAGGCGGCGGGCCCGAACGACCGCGCGATGCTCGACATCGCGGTGGCCGCCGAGGTGAACCTGGTCGGCGACCCGATCCTCGTCGCCGCCGACGCGGCGCGCGAGGCCGGCAACTCGCCCAACACCGTGATGGCCGCGGCCGTTGCCATCGTCGGCCCGAAGCGCGTCGAGCGTGCACTGGCCTGCACGCGGGCGCTGATCGACCTGTTCGCCGGCTCGGGCCTGAAGGAAGGCCACCACGTCGATTTCGACAGCACCGGCATCTGCGTCGACGCCGCGACACGGGCGCTGTTCCTGGCCCGCGACGACGAGCGCGACGACCCGCGCGCCGAGGCCATGCTGGCGGCCGTGCGCGCACGGGGCGCGCGGTCGGTATTCCTCGACTTCCTCGGCCGGCTGGACGGCACGCTGTCGCGCGACGCCGTGCTGGCGGCGATCGCGACGACGATCGCGTGGGGCCCGCTGGTGCGCAAGCGCATCAGCCGCCTGACCGCCGAGACGCTGCCGTGGTACCTGCGCCTGTACGGTGTGATGGTCGGCTCGACGATCCCCGGCCACCGCCACCAGAGCGGTTCGCTGTGCGGCATCTCGCGCGCCGAGCGCTTCGGCAGCTGGACGATGGCAGACCTGTGTTACCTGGCGATGACCGGCAAGAAGCCGACGCCGGAGCAGGCGCTGCCGCTGCAGATCCTCGTCGGGCTGCTGATCTCGAACGGGCCGGGCGCGATCTCGCTGCAAGGGGCCAAGGGCGCGGTATCGGCCGACGGGCCGCAGACCCCGGGCCGGGTGCAGATCAACAAGGCCATGGTCGGGTTTCTGACCCACACCGGGTACAGCCATGGCGGCAACGGCTTCGAAGGCATGGCCTTCCTGCTCGAACAGTTCAAGGATACGGGCCTGCTCGACCCCACCGACCCGAACCACGGACTCGACCTGAAGGGGATGGCCACCCGATTCGCGCGTGCGTACAAGGCCGAAAAGCGCGCCGCCCGTGAAGACGGCACCGAGGTGCGGGCGTTGCCCGGCGTGCACCACCCGGTGTTCAAGGGCAAGCCGGTGAACCACGACCCGCGCGAGCGGTTCATCGCGCGGTTCATGGCCGAACGTGGCAGCACCAATGTCTTCCACGCCTTCTACCGTGAGCTGGTGCAGGCCCTGTACGACGTGGGCGCCACGCCCTACGTGTTTTGCGTCAATGTCGACGCCGTGATCGCCGCGCTGCTGCTGTCGCTGCTGTGGAACGACCATCGCAGCGGTGCGCTGTCGGTGCGCGACCTCGAAAACGCCGCGTTCACCGTGTTCCTGTACGGCCGCATGATCGGCGCGGCGGCCGAGATCGACGACCACCTGAACCGCGGACGCAACATGGACACCCGCACGCCCGAGGCGGCCTGCGCCTACGTGCTCTGAGCGTGGGCCGGGGCAGGACCCGGCGCTGCGCGGGTGGCGCTTCCTCGCCGTCCGCTGTGCGGCACTCTGCTTTTTTTGTGCCTGCCAACCTGCACGACAGCCGAGGTAGGCGGCCTTCGGCTGCGGGCTGCCACCAGCGGCCGCCAGAAGTGGTCGACGGCCACAGCAAACCCGCTGCAAGGGACTGGCCAGGGCATTTCGTCGTGCTCGGCGCTGTCCTCCACGTGCAGATGCCGGTCGGACACGACCGACTGCATCCGTTTCGTCAGTCGGTCGGCGAAAGCCTGACCGTCGGCGATGTCGTCGAAAGCGCCCGGGTCGCTTTGCAAGGCCTCCGCGACCTTTGCGCCAGCGGCGGCGTCGACGCAGTGGTCCCGGATCTGAACGGCCATGCGAGCGATGACGCGTGTGCGCGTCGCACCATCAAGGGCCTGGGCATGCGCCACATGGAGCAGCGACGCGAGTGCGCGGGTCACAAGAAGACCGCGCATGGGGGCCTTCGTGGGCGCAGCGGCCGCAACGGCGATACCGATCCAGTTTACCGGCGGGTGTTGCCAATGCCTTGCGGCCCAGGCGACCGGCCGAAGTCCGAACTTAGGAGGAGTCAGCTTCTCACCAACCGCCGACGGCAGTTTTCGTTCGACCGACCGCGGGTCGATACGAGAGTACTTGGCAGGCGATCAAGCCACCACGCGCCGCTTCAGCCAGCGCATCAACGCACCCAGCAGCGGCAGCTTCTCGTACAGCTCCTCCGCCGCGTCCCAATAGTCGCGGTGCAGTTCGACACGTCCATCGGCGGCAAAACGCAGGTGAGTGCCGCCGCGTACGCAGAGGCTCTGGGCGTGCCGGCCGCGCAGGCGGAAGGTGAAATCCCAGGTCAGGAAGGCCTGCGCGCCTTCCGCCATCGCATCGCGCACCACGAAGCGCGGTGCATCGAGGGTCTCGAACATGTGGCGAAAGATCCGCTCGATGGCCGCCTGGCCCTGTGCGTCGTTGAATGGATCCTTGAATCGCGCGTCGGGCGCGTAGACGGTATCGAGTCGGTCGAGGTCCGCGGGCGCGAGGTGCTCGAAGAAGTCGATCACGCGTTGCACACGCGGGTCGGCGTGCGGCATGTTCAGGTGCCCGTCGAGCGCCGGATCGCGGCGAAATACAGCGTGTCGCTCAGGTGGCGCAGCGCCTTGAGCGACAGCGTGAAGCGTTTTGGGAAGTGGATCTCGAAGCGGCCCTTGGCCCAGCCGCGCAACATTTCCTCGGCCGCTTCCTCCGGCGTGATGAGTGCGGGCATGTGGAAATCGTTGCCCGCCGTCAGCGGCGTCTCCACGAAGCCGGGATTGACCACCGACACGCCCAGCCCGCGCGGCTCGAGGTCGAGGTACAGCGTCTCGGCCAGGTTGATGAGGGCCGCCTTGGTGGGCCCGTACGCCAGCGACTGCGGCAGCCCGCGGTAGCCGGCCACGCTGGAGACGAGGCTCAGGTGGCCGCCCTGCCCGGCGGCGGCCTGCTGGAGCAACTGGGGCAGCACAGCGTCGAGCAGCACCAGCGCGCCTTCGTAGTTGACCTTGACGTGGCGCAGCGCCACGTCGAGGTCGAAGGCGGTGGCTCTCATCGCGGTGTAGGTGCCCGCGCAATACACCACGAGGTCGAGCCGGCCGTCGCGCGCGACGATCTGCTCGACGGCTGCGCGCATGGCGGCGCGGTCGGTGGCATCGAGCGCGATCGCATGGGCGCCGGGGTGTGCCTGCACGAACTCCTGCAGCGTGGCCTGCGTACGTGCCGACACCACCACGCGCGCGCCGGCCGCATGCAGACGGGAAGCCGCAGCGCGGCCGATGCCGGTGGAGGCGCCGACGAGCCAGACGGTGCGACCGTGCCAGTCATCGATCCGGGGGTTCAACGCCATGTGCGGCCTACTTTCGCTGGAAGGCGAGCGTGACCTCGCCGAGGTGGATGCCGAACTTGCTCATCTGTGCCTTGTTGAGCATCACGCGGTCGTCCATCAGGTACATCCAGTCGTCGAACTGGACTTCGATGTCCTTGCCGTCGACCGGCAGCCGCAGCGTGTAGCGCCAGTTGAGCGCGTTGCCAGCGGCGTGGCCTTCGGCCGTGCCGACCACGTCGCCGGCGCGTCCGAGATAGCGGCCGCCGCCCAGGTCCGTGAGGCGCCAGACACGGTGCTCCGTCTTGCCGTCGCTGTATGTGAAGCGCTCGTCCAGCGTGCCATCGTTGCCGTCCCAGGTGCCGGTCATGGCCACGGTGAAGCGACGCTGCACCTTGCCCGCGCGGTCGGTGAACAGGCCGTGCGCCGTGAGTTCGCCGTTGAAATAGGTCTTCAGGTCGAGCACCGGCTTCTCGGCCGCGTAGTCGGCCGGCACCGGTGCGCTGGCGCATCCGGCGCCCAGCAGGGCGACGGCCATCAGGCACGCGGTCAGCGCGTGGCGCCGGGCGGTCGCACCCGGCCGATGCGCGGCGGGTGTCAAGCAGGTCGGTTTCATGAGAGGGGGTTCCGTATCCAGGTCCGGTGGAGCAGGGCTGCGGCCAGCATCTTCAGCACGCAGGGCAGCAGGCAATAGGCCAGCGTGAGCGCCTGCAAGCCGTCGTCGCTGCGGGTGCCGGGGGTGTAGCCAAAGGCGCCGAGCAACGGCAGGGCGATCCCCGCAGCCAGTGCGAGGTTGAGTTTGGTGGCGAAGTTCCACCAGCCGAAGTACGCGCCTTCATGCCGCCCGGCATGGCCGTTGCGCTGGACCACACCAGCCAGCATGGCCCCGGGCAGCGAGAGGTCGGCGCCCAGCGCCGCGCCGCTGGCCACGCAGACGGCCACGAAGGCCGCCACGTCACCGGCACCCAGCAGCGTGGCCCAGGCAAAGGTCGCCACGGCCATCAGCATGCCGGCCAGCCAGGCCGGTGCCAGCCCGAACCGCGCGACGGCGCGCACCCACAGGGGCATCGACAGCGCCCCGGCCGCGAAATAGCTTGCCAGGAACAGCGGCTCATAGGTGGGCGCCTGCAGGCGGTCCCGGATGAAGAACAGCACCAGCGTGGCCGGCACCGCGCTGGCGGTCCCGTTGACCAGGTAGATCACCAGCAGGCGCCGGAAGGCCGGTGTGCGCCAAGGCAGCGCCATCGACGGCGTGGCCGAGAGCCGCGCCACGCGCATCGGCCGCGGCGCCCGCGCGAGCATCGCAAGCGACACCGCCAAGGCCATCGCGAACACCGCGCTGGCCACGCCCAGGCCCGCGAGCGACGGCAGCACGCTGGCTACCAGCACGCCAGCCAGCGCCAGCCCCTCGCGCCAGGACACGATGCGCGCCCGCTGCCCGTCGTCGCCGCCCAGACGGGCCCCCCACGCCTGGTGCGCCACGCTCAGCACGCTGTAGGCCAGATAGGTGACGGCCAGCGCGACCGCGCACCAGACCAGCAGGCCGGTGCCGCTGCGCAGCGGCGGGAAGAAGAGCGCGTGGAAGCCGAGCGCGAGCACGACCGCGGCGAAAGCCAGCGCCGCGAGAACCCGCGGCATCGGACGCGTGAATGCATGGTCGGCGAGGCGCCCGATCCAGGGGTCAGCCACCGCATCGAGCAGCCGCGCACCGAGCAGCAGCGCTCCGAGGGTGGCCAACGGCACGCCGAATTCACTCGCGTAATGGTTGGGCAGCAACACGTACAGCGGCAGCGCCACGAAGGCCAAGGGAAGGCCCAGAGCACCATAGCCGAGACCATCGCGCCAGCCCCCGCGCCAGCCCGCAGCGGAGGTGTCGCCCGCACGCGAAGCGGCGCGCGGCGAGATGCCGGGGACCGTCGGCGGGGTCACGACGTACCCAGCAACGACGCACGCAGGGCCGGTTCCGACGTCGCAGGCGCGAGCCAGATGCCGAAGAACCGGCGCGCGAACTCGGCATCACGCACCTCGCCGCGCAGCTTGCCGTTGTAGAAGAAACGCGCGCCGGTGCCAGGCCGCTGGATGCCGGTGATGCGGTCGCCGGCCTTCACGTCGGGAAACAACCGCGTCATCGACGAAAGCCAGCGCTCGCTCACATCACTCGCAATCGGCCCGCTGCGCTGCATCTCCTCGAGCGAGCGTTCGGCGATCAGGCGCCCGACGAGGCTGCGCGCGTAGTCGATCTCCAGCGCGAGGGGCTTGCTGGGCCAGGCGTCGGGTGCCAGCGCGCCACTGTCGGTCCACAGGCGAATGTCATAGATCTGGAGTCCGAGAAACCGCAGCCGGCCCTGGCCTTGCAGATGGGGCGCGGCCAACTCGCCGGCCACCTCTTCCGGCACGGGTACCTGCGCACCAGCCCAGGGGCACGCCGCCGCAAGCAGCAGGCCCAGGGCGTGCCTGCGGCGGAGGAGCGTGTGGTCGGCATGCATGGCGCGCAGGTTCAGTCGCGCCGCAATGTGAACTGCATGACGTTGGTGTTGCCGGTATCGAAGGCCGCCTCGCAATATGCGAGGTAGAACTCCCAGATGCGGATGAAGCGGGTGTCGAATCCGAGCTGGCGGACCTGGCCGTCCCGCGCCAGAAAGTCGCGGCGCCACCGGCGCAACGTCTCTGCATAGTCGGCACCGAAAGCGATCTCGTTCACCACCTGCAGCCCGGCGCGGTGCGCTTCGGCTCGAAACGCGGTGGGGCTCGGAAGGAGCCCGCCCGGAAAAATGTACTGCTGGATGAAATCGGTCGATTTCACGTAGCGCTCGAACAGGTCGTCGCGAATCGTGATGGTCTGGATGCAGGCGCGGCCCCCCGGCTTGAGCTGCTTTCGCAACGTCTCGAAGAAGCCGCTCCAGTACTCGCGCCCGACGGCTTCGAACATCTCGATCGAGGCGACGGCGTCGAACGGGCCGTCATCCAGGTCGCGGTAGTCCTGCAGGCGCAGGTCGACGCGGTCGGCGACACCGCAGCGTGTCATGCGCGCGCGGGCAAAGTCGAGTTGCTCGTCGGACAGCGTGAGCCCGGTCACGCTGGCGCCCAACCGCGCAGCGGCTTCCTCGGCCAATGCGCCCCAGCCGCAGCCGATCTCGAGCAGGCGGTCCCCCGGCTTGACGCCGCATTCGGCAAGCGCGCGGCGAACCTTGGCCGACTGCGCATCGGCCGTCGGGCGCGTCGTGTCGCCTTCGAAAAGCGCGCTCGAGTAGTTCATCGTCTCGTCGAGCCACAGGCGGTAGAAATCGTTGCCGATGTCGTAGTGCGCATGGATGTTCTTGCGGCTGCCGCGGCGCGAGTTGCGGTTCAAGAGGTGGCGCGCGCGGTACATCAACGAGCCCCAGAACGAGCCGTAGATCATCGATTCGATGGCATCGCGGTTGGCGATGAACAGGCGCAGCAGCTCGGCCAGATCGGGCGTCGTCCAGTGCCCGTCGATGAAACTCTCTGCAAAACCGATGTCGCCACTTCGCAGGGCCGCGCCGCAGACCTGCCAGTCCAGCAGACGCAGCGAGGCATGAGGCTCGTTCGCGGCGCCGTTGCCGAAGCGGCGCTGCGCGCCATCCGGCATCTGCACGTCGAGCGTGCCTCGCTCCAGGCGGGCCAGCAGGCCGAAGACGGCCCGCGCAGCAGCGGGTGCCGAGCGCGGCAGGGAGAGCGGGCGGGTGGTGGAGGTCGTGGCCATGGCTTGCGTGGTCAGCGGGTGATGAACGCCTGTGGCGGCACAGGCTTGCGGAAATAGGGCACGCGCTTGAGCCAGAGGCGAAGCGCCTGCCAATGGATCCGCGCGATCACGCCGAGCGTCATCATCGGCATGCTGAAGAATGCGCTGCGCAGGCTCGCGGTATCCAGCGGTCGGAGATGCCCCGACACGCTGGTGAGCAGCAGCGGGCCCGATTCGTCGTCGTGGTCCACGCGTGCCAAGGTCCGGTCAGCGGTGCGCATGAAGCGGAAGCGGTAGTTGCCTGCCACATCGCAGAACGGCGACACATGGAAGACCTTGGATGCGTGGAGTTCGCGCCCGAAGGCCACGTCGTCGCCGGCGAGCAGATAGCAGTGCCGCTCGCCGAAGGTGTTGTTGACCTCGGCCACCACCGCGGCAAGCGAGCCGTCGGCACGGTGGCAATACCAGAAGCTCACCGGCTTGAACACGTAGCCCAGGACGCGGGGGTAGGTGTGCAGCCAGACCTCGCCATCGGCATCGACGACGCCTTCGACACGCAGCAGCGATTCGAGCCACTCCAGGGCGTCGGCCCGGCCGTCGCCGTGATCGCGGTCGTGGAAACTCAGCCACGCGAAGCGGTTGCGCGGCAGGGCGGCCGACGGGTCGCGGCGCAGCGTGTGCATCGGCAAGAGGAGGAAATACGTCGGGTACTCGAAGGCGTGTGCCACCGGGCGCAGGCGCTTGTGCCGGACGATGCCGGTGCCCAGGAGTGGCGTCGGCGCCGCAGCCATATCAGCGATCCCGCGGCGACGCATGCGCCCCATAGCTTGCCAACGACTGCCACCCTGGGCGCGACGATGCGGCATGTCCGGCCCACCCGCCTGCTCTACTTGGGCGGGTGCATGTTCCGGGGTGGCGGCGGTTCATCTCAGGCCGCCCGCAATGCCGTTTCCGCGCCCAGCCAGCGCGCCTTGAGCGCGTCGGCCACGGCAAGGCCCGAGGTCAGGCCGTCTTCGTGGAAACCATAGCGGGTCCACGCGCCGCAGAACCAGACATGGGCGTTGCCCTGAAACTCTGCAAGCCGGCGCTGTGCCTCGATCGCCGCAAGATCGAAGACCGGGTGGCTGTAGTCGAAACTGGCGATCACCTGGCGGGGGTCGGGGGGCCGCGCCGGGTTGAGCGACACGACGACCGGCGTGCGCCAAGGCAGCGGTTGCAGGCGATTGAGCCAATAATGCAGGCACACGGCGGCCTGCTCGGTGCCGGCTTGGGCGGCGCGCTCGTAGTTCCACGCTGCCCAGGCCTTGCGCCGCTGCGGCATGACGCTGGCGTCCGTGTGCAAGACGGCCCGGTTGGGGTGGTAACGGATCGCTGCCAGACACTCGCGCTCGGCCGCCGTTGCATCCGCCAGCAATGCCAGACTCTGGTCGCTGTGGCAGGCCAGCACGACGTCGTCGAATCGCTCCTCGCCTGCATCCGTGGCCACCCACACGCCGGCCAAGGCACTGTCGGGCGGCACGCGGCGCACCCGACGCACGGGGGTGCCCAGGCGTGCGTCCGGGATCCGCGGCAGCATCTTGTCGACGTAGTGACGCGCACCACCGCGGACGGTGTGCCACTGCGGCCGGTCGGTCACCTGGATGAGGCCGTGGTTGTGGCAGAAGCGAATCATCGTGGCGACGGGAAATCGCAGCATCTGGTCGGTCGGGCAGGACCAGATGCAGCCGATCATCGGCAGGAAATACCACGCCCGAAACGCGGTGCCAAAACGCTCGCGGTCCAGGAAGTCGCCGATCGATTCGGTCATGCCGGCGTCGGCCCCTGAGTGGGCCAGTGCCGTCGTCAACTTGTTGAACCGGACGATGTCACGCAGCATGCCCAGGAACGCAGGGCGCCACAGATTGCGCCGCTGGGCGAAGACCGTGTCCAGGTTGTTGCCGCTCCATTCGATGTCATCGTCACGGCATTGGGACGAAAACGACATCTCCGACGGCGCCGTTTCCACGCCGAGCTCATCGAAGAGCCGTACGAGTTTCGGATAGGTGCGGTGGTTGAACACCAGAAAGCCGGTATCGACGCCATGTGTCACGCCATCGAGCGTGACGTCGACGGTATTCGTGTGGCCGCCGAAATACGAGCCGGCTTCGAAAAGCGTGACCTGGGCATCGGGCGCCAGTGACCACGCTGCCGACAGGCCCGAAATCCCCGAGCCGACCACCGCGACGCGGCGGCTCACGCGCGCACCCCGCGCACGTCCGGCGAAAAAAAATGGGCACTGCCCACGGCAGCGCCCCGCACTGTAAAGACTGCCACGCAGCGCCCCCGGGCGAAGGAGGGAGGGAGGGAGGAGGAGGAGAACCGCCCGGGGATTTCAACCAGACGAACTGGCCGGCTGCGCGACAGTGAAAACTTGATTGCTGGGACGCCCTTGCGAGAGCAAAGTTCCCAGGCAGACAAAAATTTACGCCCGTCCGATGCGGACGCTTTCGCGGGGTGGACTTGCATGTCGACGATCATTGGTACGTTCATTACCGTACAGTATGCATCATGAACTCAATAGTCGCAATCTGGAGCTTTTGGTAATCCCGGCGCCGATGCCCCTCAATACGCCACGCCTGCGGCGATGGATGCAGCGTCCCTAGAATCTGTCTTTACACAGGAACGAAGCCATGCTGTACCCCGAACTCTTCAAGCAACTCGAATCCGTGCGCTGGAACATGGACACCGATATTCCGTGGGGCCAGTTCGACGCTTCGCGCCTGAGCGACGAGCAGGCCCAGACGGTCAAGATGAACGCCATCACAGAATGGGCCGCGTTGCCTGCGACCGAGATGTTCCTCCGCGACAACCGCGACGACAGCGATTTCTCGGCTTTCATGAGCGTGTGGTTCTTCGAGGAACAGAAGCACTCGCTGGTGCTGATGGAATATCTGCGCCGCTTCCGGCCCGACCTCGTGCCCACCGAAGCCGAACTGCACGAGGTGCGATTCGAATTCGACCCGGCGCCGGCGCTGGAGACGCTGATGCTGCATTTCTGCGGCGAGATCCGGCTCAACCATTGGTACCGGCGCGCAGCCGAATGGCATACCGAACCGGTGATCAAGGCCATCTACGAGACGCTTGCGCGTGACGAGGCGCGCCACGGTGGCGCCTACCTGCGCTACATGAAGCGCGCGATGACCAAGTTCGGTGACGAGGCCCGTGTGGCCTTTGCGAAGGTGGGCGTGCTGATGGCCAGTGCACGCCGCACCGCGCAGGCGCTGCACCCGACCAACCTCCACGTGAACGAAAGCCTGTTCCCGCGCGACACCGTCCAGAGCCGCCTGCCCGACCCGGCCTGGCTCGAGGCGTGGCTCGACAAGCAGATCCAGTTCGACAGCGTATGGGAGAACAAGGTCGTCGAGCGCATCCTGCACAACATGAGTCTGCTGATGGAGCGCACGTTCACGAGCGTTCAGGAGTTGAACCGCTTTCGCAAGGAGATGGCGTCGGCGGTGGCCAGCCAGACGGCGCTGCGGCCCGCCGCCGGTGGCTGACCAGCCCGAGGACGGCGCGGGCAGGGCGTTCCGGCGTCAGGTGCGGGCCGCCGCATCGGCCTTGCGGTCGGCGGTGACCTTCTGCGCGCTCGGGCGCTCGCCAATGAGCTTGAGGTACGGCTTCCAGTCGCAGCCCAGCGCCGCGGGCAGGTCCTCGCCGTAGATGGCCTTGGTGGCCATCGATACAAGTGGCAGGCTGACCCAGGCCGAGCAGTCCGCGAGCGTGAAGGTGTCACCCGCCACGTAGGGTGAGAATTTCGCGAGGCGCATGAAGGCCGGGATGTTTTTTTCCAGTTTCTTGCGCACGCGCTCCTTGGTGCCGTCGCTCACCTTGCCGCCGAAGAACGCTTCGGCATAGAGGTCGCGCACGACCAATTCCAGGTGCAGCTCGATGAAGGTGTTGATCTCGCGCACCTTGGCGGCGGCAAACGGGTCGGCCGGCATGAGCGCGGGCTGCGGATAGGTGGCCTCCAGCCAGTCGGCGATGACCTGGCTTTCGCACAGCGTTCCCTGCGGTGTGCGGATGAACGGCACCTTGCCCAGCGGCGTGGCCGCCAGCACCGTCTCGTCCTTCGAGCCGGTGCTCACACGCTCCTCCGTGAAGGGCAGCCCTTTCTCCAGCAGCACCATCTTGACCTTGTTGTAGTAGTTGGACAGCGTGATGCCGCACAGCGCGATCATGGTTCTTCTCCTTCGGTTGATGGGGTGGATTCAGCGCCGGTTCACGAGCAGCAGGCCGACCGTCACGGCGGCCAGCGCGAGCGCGAGGCGGAGCGTCAGCGGTTCGGCCAACAGCAGCACGCCGAACGCCAGGCCTGCGACGGGCGTCAGCAGCGTGAACGATGCGATGCGCGTGGCGGCATAGTGGCGCACGAGCCAGAACCACGCCAGGTAGCTCGCGAACGTGACGACGAGGGTCTGGAACACCATCGACGCCGCCGACAGCGCCGATACGTGCCGGGGCAACGCCTCGCCCGCCAACGGCGCCGCGATGCCGAGCAGCAGGCCGGTGGCGGCGAGTTGGTAGACGAGGGTCTTCTCCGGCGACGCATTCGACAGCCGCGTGGCGCGGATCGTCAGCGTCGTGGCCCCCCAAAGCAGCGCAGCGCCGATGCCCATGGCATCGCCGAGCCATTGGCGTGGCCCGGCGGCCGGTGCGCTGAAGCCCTCCGCGAAGGCGAACGCCACGCCTGCGAACGCCACCACCAGGCCGACCCACTGCCAGGGTGTCAACCGTTCACCGTGCGCGACGAACGGCATGCCGAGCGCGACGACGAAGGGAGAGAGGTAGATGAAGACCACCATGCGCGACGCGGTCGTGTACTGCAGGCCGACGAAGATGCAGGCGAACTCTGCGGCAAACAGCGTACCGGCCACCACGCCGCTGCCGAGCGTGCCGTCCGCATTGAAGATCGGCACGCCGCGCCAGCGTGACCAGACCAGCACGAGCAACGCCGCCACGCCGGAACGCGCCGACGCCTGGACGAGTGGCGGAATGTCCACCAGTGCGACCTTGGCAGCCACCTGGTTCAGCCCCCAAAGCGTGCAGCACACCAGCAGCACGGCCATCGCCCGGGCATCGAGCGTGGCATGGCGTTCGGCGGCGGCGGTCATGGCGCCATTGTCTGTGACCGTGGCGAAGGCGATGTCGCCCAGGCGACCGCGGCGCAGGCCAGCCCAGCCACCACGCCGGCCAGGTGCGCGCCCGGTGCGATGGGGATGTCCCATCCGGCCCAATGTTGCAGCGGGCCGGCCCACGGTTGCTCTGCAGCAAGCTTGACGGCCAGGCCGGCAGCGACGGCGAGCCCGATCGCGCGCCGGGCGCCGCCCTGGCGTGCCACGAGGGCGAAGGTGGCAACGGCCACCCCGGCGTGCAGCACACCCGACAGCCCGCCGAAGTGCGCCAGCGCGGGTTGTGCGAGCAGCGCCAGGTGCGTGAGCGGCCAGGCCACGAGCCACGCCGCGGTGTCGCGCAGCGACACACGCGCGGCCCACCCATAAGCACCCACCACGCTGCAGCCCGCCAGATTGGCGACGAGGTGGCCCGTGCTCAGGTGAAGGAGCGCAGCGCTCCACCAGCGCCACGGTTCTTGCCACGCCAGTGCCGGCTGCCAATCGAACTGGTCTGCCGTGACGCCGGTCGCGTCAACGAACGATGGGACCGCCAGCGCTCCCAACGCCAGCAAGGCGCTCAGCGCGACCCATGCTGTTTCGGGCCGTTTGAAGCGCTTCAGCCGAAAACCCGATGCCACAACGCGAGCACGGCGTCGCGCTCGACCGCGTGGCGCTCGGGTTCGAAGTGCGTGGGCTGCTCGTCGAGCCGCGCGCGGTGTTGTGCACGGCGCAGTTCACGGTAGGCGTCCGCAGCGGCTCGGCCCATGCCCGCGGGCAGCAGGCCCGCGGCCTCGGCGCGCTGCAGCAGCGCGATGTTGCCCGCGTTGTCAAGCATCGACGGGTGAGCGGCACCGTGTGCCAGTACGAGGTACTGCACCGCGAATTCCACATCCATCATGCCGCCCGCGCTGTGCTTCACGTCGAAGCGGCCGGAGGGCACGGTATGGGCCGAACGCACTTTCTCGCGCATCGCCCGAATCTCGTCGCGAAGGGCTTCGGCGTCGCGCGGCGCCGTGAGCACGGTGAGGCGCGCGGCATCGAAACGGGTTGCGATGGGTGGTGCACCGGCACAGAAACGGGCACGGGTGATGGCTTGATGCTCCCAGGTCCACGCCGTATTGCTGCCGCGCCCTTGCTGGTAGCGCTCGAAGGCGTCGATCGACGTGACGAGCAGGCCGGAATTGCCATTCGGGCGCAGCGCGGTGTCGATGTCGAAGAGCTCGCCCGCCGCCGTGCGCAGCGTGAGCCAGGTGATGAGCTTGCGCACGTACCCGGTATAGATCTCCTGCGCGCGGTCCTTGTCGGGCTCGTCGGCGTCGTCATAGAGGAAGACGACGTCGAGGTCGCTGCCGTACCCGAGCTCCTTGCCACCGAGCTTGCCGTACGCAATGACGGCGAGCGCCGGCTGCGGGCGGTGTCGCAGCCGGTACAGGACCCAAGCCCACTGGATGGCGGTCTCCAGCGTGGCATCGGCCAGCGCCGACAGGTCGTCGGCCACCTGCTCGACGGTGAGGGCCTCCTCGACGTCGCGAACGAGGGTGCGGAAGACCTCGGCGTGATGCGCGCGACGCAAGGTGTCGAGCAGGGATTCCTCGTCGGCCTGGCCCGATCGTTCCCAGGCCGCGTGCCGGTGGTCGAGGTCGCGTTCGTAGGCCGCGCGGTCGAATCGCTCGTGCAGGAGGCGGTCGTCGGCAAGCTCGTCGATGACCCCCGGATGGCGCATCAGGTACTGCATTGGCCAGCGCGCCAGCCCGAGCAGCCGCAGCAACCGCTGCTGCACTTCGGGCCGCTCGACGAGCAGTGCCAGGTAACTTTCGCGGCGCAGCAGCGGCTCGACCCAGTCGATGAAGCGCAACGCCGCGTCCTCGGTGCAATGGCCTTGTGCGATGCAGGCATTCGCACGCTGGATCAGCCGGCCGAGGCGCAGCTTGCTCTCGTCGCGCAAGGCCGCCACCCGTGGCTGCGTGCTCCAGCCGCGCACGCGATTCGCGAGCGCGGGTGAGAGCTTGTCGAGAAGCGCCTCGTTGTCGATCGCCAGCGGGCCCGTGCCGCAGGCCCGGCAGCCCTCGTTGGCACCTGGCGTCGGCGCTTGCCCATCGTGCAGCAAGGCATCGAACTCGAGTGCCACCAGTTCGCGGATCTCGCAAAGGCGGTCGAGCAGTTCGCAGGCGTCGGCTCGGCAGACCAGACCCATGCTGTGTGCGATCCAGGCCAGGTCGGCGTCGCCCGTGGGCAGCAGGTGTGTCTGCTGATCGTCCAGGTACTGGATGCGGTGCTCCACCCGGCGCAGGAAAACATAGGCATCGGCGAGCTTCTGCGCCGTGGCGGGCTTCATCAGGCCGCCGACCGTCAGGCGTTGCAGGCCGCGCAGCGTCGACCGTGTCCGGATCTCCGGAAACTGCCCGCCACGTGCCACCAGCATCAGCTGCACGATGAATTCGATTTCGCGGATGCCGCCGCGCGAGAGCTTGACGTCGTTGGCCCGCTCCGGCCGGCCGGCCGCGCGGCGTTGCGCCTCGTCGCGAATCTTTCGGTGCAGCTGCCGCAGGCCCTCGAAGACCCCGTAGTCGAGGTATTTGCGGTAGACAAAATGCGTGACCAGCGCACGCAGCGCGAGCGGCCGCCCGCTCACCACCGAGGCGCGCGGCGCAACGACGCGGCTCTTGAGCCAGGCGAACCGCTCCCACTCGCGGCCCTGGACGAGGAAGTACTCCTCCAGCATCGACAGGCTCACCACCGGCGGGCCCGAGTTGCCGTTGGGCCGCAGCGCCAGATCGACGCGGAACACAAAGCCATCGTCCGTGGTCTCGCCGATCAGCGTGTACAACTTCCTGGCGACCTGAGAAAAATATTCGTGGGCGCTGGTCGGCTGCGGACCGCTGGTCTGGCCGTCGTCCTCATAGACGTAGATCAGGTCGATGTCGGACGAGACGTTGAGCTCGCGCGCACCGAGCTTGCCCATGCCCACGATCCAGAAATCGATGCGCTCGCCCTTTTCGTTCAGCGGCGGCCCGAAACGTGTGTCGGCTTCGGTGCAGGCCTGGTCGAGCGCCGCTTCGAGTGTCACTTCGGCCAGCGTGGTCATCGCCGCGGTGATGTCGTCGAGCGACGCACCGGCTTCGATGTCGAGCACGGCCAGGCGCTCCAGCACCAGCTGGCGCGTCACGCGCAGCGAGGCGCCGAGATCGTGCCCGCGCTCCCGCAGCGCGGCCATTGCCGCCTGAATCGTCTCGGCACCGGGCAGGCCGGGCGCCAGCAGGTCGAGCTCGCCTTCATAACGACGCCGAATGCGCTGCACAAAGCGGCTGTGTGTCGCGCTGGCAATGTGTCCGGCGGGTAAAGACGCCGACAGTTCGCGGCCGATCTCGGAACCCATGGGCTAGGCCAGGCTCTGTGCTAGATTGATCGGCGCCGAGGGTTTGTGCCCCGCAACGTCAGGCGCCGATGGACGGCCCGCAGAAGCGATGCCCGGTGGCGCGGCCTGGTACTCGCATGCTTTCACCCTCGACCCCCGATCCTTCGGTACCTACCGCCCTGCGCAAGCCTTTGTGGCGCCGCGTCACACGGGCCGCCGTGGCACTCGTCTTGTTGGTGTTCAGCGTAGCCGTATTGGCTTGGTTGACGCTGCATTGGGGGATTCTGCCCCGCATCGAGCAATGGCGCCCGCAGATCGAGGAACGTGCAGGTGCGGCGGTCGGGCAACCGGTGCGCATCGGCTCCATCGCCGTCAGCAGCAGCGGTTGGGTGCCGGCCTTCGACTTGCGCAACGTGCAGTTGCTCGATCGGCAGGGCCGGCCGGCCTTGACCCTGGCGCAGGTGCGCGTGGCACTGGCGCCGCAGTCGTTGCTGGCATTCGAATTGCGCCTGGCGCAGCTCCACGTGGATGGGGTCGAGCTCGACGTGCGGCGTGACTCGCGTGGTCACATCAGTGTGGCCGGTCTCGACATGCAGGCAGGAACCGCGAGACACGCGGACGACGGCGCCGCCGCCGACTGGCTGCTTGCGCAGCAGGAGATCGTGGTGCGGCGCGGCACCGTGCGCTGGACCGACGAACTGCGTGGCGCACCGCCGTTGGAACTGCGCGACGTGCAATTCGTCCTGCGCAACGGCCTGCGCCGCCACGACCTGCGCATCGACGCCACCCCGCCCGAAGGCTGGGGCGAGCGCTTCTCGGTGCGTGGGCGGTTCACGCAGTGGCTGCTCGCGCGGCGCGGCGACTGGCAACACTGGAGTGGCACGCTCTACGCCGACCTGCCCAGCGCCGACGTGCATGAGTTGCGTCGGCACGTCGGGCTGCCGTTCGACCTGGACGAGGGCCGGGGCGCCCTGCGTGTCTGGCTCGAGCTCGAACGTGGACAGTGGCGCGACCTCACGGCCGATGTGGCATTGGCCGATGTGTCGCTGCGGCTGTCCAGCGCGCTGAAACCGCTCACGGTGTCGCAACTGCAGACACGCCTGCGGGCGCGTCGCGACGCCGGCGCCGTGGCGCTGGCGGCCGACCGGCTGGGCTTCACCACCGGCGATGGCGTCGTCTGGCCGGCGGGCAACCTCGCGCTCGAGTGGCAGCAGAAGCAGTCCCTGACGAGTGACGCCGGTGCGGCGTCCGCGCCGGCAGCGCCGGTCACCGGCGGGCGCCTGCGCGCCGACCGGCTCGATCTGGCCTTGATGGCATCGATCGCCTCGCGCCTGCCCGTGGGCGCGGCGACCGAGCGCCTGTTGGCCGAACTGGCGCCGGCCGGCATGGCATCGGGCCTGGACGTGCGCTGGCAGGGACCGTTCGACGCGCCACGAAGCTACCGCGCGCAAGGACGTGTCGCCGGACTGACCCTCGCGCCGCAGGCCGCGTCGCCACCGGCGCCCGCTGCAGGGAACATCGCTGCGTCCAAGTCAGCGGACGCCGCGTCGGCGCCGCAGGCGCGGCCGCCGATCGGTCGGCCCGGACTCGCCGGTGCCGATATCGAATTCGAGGCCACCGACACCGGCGGCAAGGCGCGCCTGGCCATGAAGGGCGGCACGCTGGTCTTCCCGGGTGTCTTCGAGCAACCCGCCGTGCCGATGGACATGCTGACGGCCCAGGTGGACTGGCGCATCCTGCAAAAGGCCAATGCGCCTCCGGCCATCGAAGTCAAGGTCAGCGAGGCCCGGTTCGCCAACGCGGACGCCCAGGGTGACCTCCGTGCCACCTGGCGAACCGGCAAGGCCGACGGCTTTGGCGTCGGCCGCCGCCTGCCCGGCGAGATCGACATCGCCGGGCACATCGTGCGCGCCCGTGCCGAGCGTGTGGCCGCCTACCTGCCACTCGGCATCCCGTTATCGGCCCGCCGATACGTCTCGCGCGCGGTGCGTGCAGGCGTGGTGGACAGCGGCACGTTCGCGGCGAAGGGCGATATCTGGCAGTTCCCGTTCCACGGCGTGCGCGACGGCGTGTTCCGTGTCAGCGCCAAGGTGCGCGACGCACAGGTCGACTACCTGCCCAGCGTTCCGTCGGGAAGCGACGAGGCCGCCTGGGTGTCGCCCTGGCCTGCGTTCGGCGCCGTGCAGGGTGAGATGGTCTTCGATCGCAGTTCCATGCAGTTGAACGGCCTGCAGGGGCGGCTCTGGGGCGTCCAGCTGCGCAATGTCCGGGCCCGCATCGACGACTTCGCGCAGCTGCCGACACTGCACATCGACGCCGAGGCGCGTGGCCCGCTGAGTGACCTGCTGCGCTATGTGGACACCACACCGTTGGGACAGTGGATCGGCGGCGGTCTCAAGCCGCTGACCGCCACCGGGGTGGGCGATCTGGGCCTGGCCCTTTCGATACCGCTGCACGAGGGTGGGCAGACCAGCGTGCGGGGCAGTGTGGCGCTGTCGGGCAACGACGTTCGGGTGCGCCCGGGCACGCCCCTGCTGGCGGGTGCGCGGGGGCGCGTCGATTTCACCCAGCGGGGTTTCACTGTCGTGGGGGCCAGCGCGCGTGTACTGGGAGGCGACGCCACGTTCGAAGGCGGCGTGCAACCCGACGGCACGATGCGATTTACCGCGCAAGGCACTGCCAGCGCCGACGGAATGCGCCGCGCCACCGAGCTGGGCATCCTGCCGACGGTGGCGTCGAAGGTGCGCGGCCAGGCCAGCTATCGCCTGGCGCTCGGCCTCGCGCAGGGTTGGCCCGAGATCACGGTGACGAGCGATCTCGTGGGCGTCGAGTCCGACTGGCCTGCGCCGCTGAACAAGGCCGCTGCCACCCCCTGGCCGCTGCGCTGGCAGTCGACGATGGTGCCGTCAAGCCTGAAACCGGGCGACAAGCCACGCGACGTGTTGCGCCTGGACGTGGGATCGGTGCTGCAACTGCGGCTGAATCGCGACGTGGCGGGCGAGACCACCCGCATCCTGGGCGGTGCCGTGGGCGTGCTCGACGCAGCGCCGGTCGTGCCCACCGGGTCGGCCATGCTCCAGGCAAGGCTCAACCTGCCCGTGCTCGACCTCGACGCCTGGAGGAAGGCCTGGGACGGCCTGCCCGACGGCCCGAACCTGGCCGCCGTGCCGTTGCCGGCGACGGTGGGCGTGCGGGCGCAGCAGGTCGTCATGGGGGCGCGCCGCTTCACCGACGCGGCCGTCGAGCTTCACTTCGACCCGACGGCGCCCGATGCACCGTGGCGTGCCGAAGTGCGGTCGGCACAGGCCACGGGCCGGGTGACCTGGCGCGCACCGCGCGACGATGGCGACGCGGGCCGCCTGACCGCGCGCCTGGCGCGGCTGGACCTGCCGGCGGTCGAAGGCGTCGACGTGGAACCGCCTGAAAACACAGAGCCGATGAACATGCCCGCGCTCGACGTCGTCGTGGACGACTTCGAGATGCGTGGGCGCAGGCTGGGCCGGCTCGAGTTGCAGGCGGTGACCCTGTCCGACCCGGGGCGCACCGCTGCGCGCCTGTGGCGCCTCGACAAGCTCGACGTGGCCGTGCCCGAGGCGCACCTCGTGGCCAGCGGTACCTGGAGCCCGGTGGCCGAGGCCGGCGGCCGGCGGCGCATGTCGCTCGATTTCGGCATCGACCTGGTCGACAGCGGCAAGCTCGCGAGCCGCTTCGGCTGGGCCGATGCCGTGCGCGGCGGCAAGGGCCGGGTGCAGGGCCGGCTCGCCTGGGATGGCTCGCCTGCCAGCCCGAGCATGGCCAGTGTCGAGGGTCAGGTGAACGTGGCGCTCGAGTCCGGCCAGTTCCTGCGTGCCGAGCCCGGCGGCGTGGGCCGGCTGCTTGGCATCCTGAGTCTGCAGTCGCTGCCGCGGCGGCTGCTGCTGGATTTTCGCGATGTCTTCCAGGAAGGTTTTTCCTTCGACAGCGTGCAGGGCGACGTGGCGCTGAAGGGCGGCCAGGCGCGGACCGACAATCTGCGCATGCGCGGGATTCAGGCGTCGGTGCTGATGGAAGGCTCGGCCGATCTCGTGCGCGAATCGCAGGACCTGCACGTGGTGATCGTGCCGGAGTTCAACGCGGGCGCCGCGTCTCTGGCCTATGCTGCGATCAACCCGGCCGTGGCACTGGGCACCTTCGTCGCGCAGCTTGTCTTGCGCGATCCGTTGCGCGCCGCCGGCACACGTGAATTCCGCGTCACCGGGCCGCTTGGCGACCCCAAGGTCGAGCGCATCGACCGCGCCGCCAGTGCACCGCTGCCGGCCGCGGATTCCTCGCCGGACACTCGCAGAAAGGACCCGCCCGGATGAAGATCGCTGCTGTTCAGATGGTGTCCACACCCGACGTGAGCCGCAACCTCGAAGCGGCTGCGCGGCTCGTCGCACGGGCTGCCGGCGACGGTGCGCAGCTCGTGGGGCTGCCCGAGAACTTCTGTTTCCTCGGCAGGCGCGACGTCGACAAGTTGGCGGTCGCGGAGATGCCCGGTGACGGCCCGATCCAGCGCGCGCTGTCCGAAGCGGCCCGCGCCCATGGTGTTTGGCTGGTCGGCGGCACGTTGCCGATGCGCATGGATCCGCTGGCCGACCGCGTGCGCAACACCTGTCTCGTCTTCGGGCCGGACGGCGCATTGGCGGCGCGCTACGACAAGATCCATCTGTTCGCCTTCGACAACGGACGCGAGAAGTACGACGAGGGCCGGGTGTTGGAGCACGGCAGCGAGCCGGTGAGTTTCCTGGCTGGCGCGCTGCGAGTGGGTTTGAGCGTTTGTTACGACGTGCGCTTTCCCGAGCTGTACCGGGCACTGGCTTTTGCGCCGGGCCAGCCGCCTTGCGACCTGATGTGCGTGCCTTCGGCGTTTACGGTCCCGACCGGGCAGGCGCACTGGGAACTGCTGCTGCGCGCACGCGCGGTGGAGAACCAGTGCTACGTCATCGCGCCGGCGCAGGGTGGCGCCCACGAGAACGGCCGCCGTACCTGGGGCCACACGATGATCGTCGACCCCTGGGGCGACGTGCTCGCGCAGCACGAAGAAGGCGAGGGCATCGTCACGGCCACGATCGAGGCCGGTCGTCTGACGCAGGTGCGGGCTCAATTGCCGGCGCTCGCACACCGCCGTCTGGGCTGAGGGCGGGATGGACTCCCGGCGCCGTGATTACGCCGATTTGTCGAAGAAAAAGGACCGCAATCGGGGGCTCTCCGGATGACCGATAAGATACCTTGGTACCGGCCTTGTTTCACCTGACATGGTATTCCGGCCTCGCTTTCACGGGGGTACGCTAGAACATGCGTGCTGGGCTAACGCACCGGACTTATCGGCAAGAACTCAGGGTGCCTCGACCGTCACTTTGACGGCGCTGAACCACGCAGCGAGCTGGGCGATTTCCAAGTCCGTCAGTGGCTTGGCAATCATGTTCATGACCTCACTCTGCCGCTTTCCGCTCCGATAATTTTTCAACTGTTCGCTCAGATAGATGGCCTGTTGTCCAGCGAGGTGCGGAGCGTTTGGAAGTGTGGCTACACCATTGGGGCCGTGACATAGGGCGCAGGCTGCTGCTGCTTTGAGTCGACCTTCCGCCACATCGTCGGCAAAGCTACGGAACGCCGTGCACATCAAGATCAGAAAAAATAGGCGCTTCATGGTGAATCCGTAAAAATGAATCGGGGCCCCTTCAGGAGCCCCGCACTGAATACATGCACGGGCGCGTCGCCCGTGCATCGTTCAGAATCAGTTGCCGGTGTAGCTGATTCGGTAGATGGCCCCAGCATAGTCGTCGGACACCAGGATGGAGCCGTCCGGCAAACTGGCCACGTCTACCGGACGAGCCAAGGCGCGTCCTGTGGTCTTGTCGAGGAAGCCGTCAGCGAACACTTCAGCCACGCCCGCATTGCCATCGGCCTTGATTGGCACGAAATTGATCAGATAGCCGCTGGGCGTGCTGCGGTTCCACGAACCGTGGGAGGCCACGAACAAACCGTTCTGGTACTTCGCAGGGAAAGCCTTGCCCGTGTAATGGGCCAAGCCGAGTTGCGCTTGGTGCGCTGGGAACTCCACTTGCGGGTAGATCGCTCCCGACGGTTCTTTCATGTCCTTCAGGTCAGTCGCTGCAGGGGAACCCGCGACCTTGAAGTGCCCGTTGTAATACGGGAAGCCGAAGTGTTCTCCCGCCTTGGTGAGTTTGTTCAACTCGCCCGGAGGGATATCGTCACCCAAGCCATCGACCTGATTGTCGGTTGTCCAGATATCGCCTTTGGGCCCGATCGAAATGCCGGCAGGGTTGCGCATGCCCTTGGAGAAAACCGTACGACCGGTCCCGTCCAGACCGTCGAAACGCAGTACACCACCAATACCCACTTGTTCATACAACGCGACTTTGTCTGCCGGCTGCACGTTGTACGGTTGACCCATTGTGACGAAGATCTTGCCGTCTTTGTCGACCTTGCAGACACGCCCGGTGTGGTTGAAAGATTGCTCTTCCACGGGGATCAATTTGCCTTCAGGCACGATGACGCCTACCGCGACGTCCGGGCCTTCGTAGAAATACTCGGCAGCCGGGAAATGCAGGAGGCGATTCGATTCAGCAACGACCAGGAAACCGTCCTTGGTGAAGCACACGCCATTGGGATTGCTGAACTTGATCGACGGCGCGAAGGCCTTGACCTCGGTGGCCGAATCTCCATTGTTGCGGTTCGTCACGGCCCAGACAGTGGTCTTGCGCGTGCCCACAAACAGCATGTTCGTGGAGGGGGCGACCGCCATGTAGCGCGCGTCAGGCACCACGGCGTACAGGTCGATCTTGAATCCGTCCGGCAGTTTGACCTTCTTCAGGTTGGCACGGATCGCATCCGCATTCTTGCCTTCCTGCGGGATCGTCGGAATCGTCATGTTGGTGGCGGTATTGCCCATACGCTGGAGCGTCGACAGGTTGGTGTCCTGTGCATGGGCCGCCGTTGCGACCAATGATGCAACCGCGAGAGCGAGGGAAGTCAGCTTGATCTGTTTCACGAGTGTCCTTTTCGTATCTTTTGATGATGGTGGTCGGGCTAGATTTACGATGACGTTGAAGGGGTGTTGCGAGATGACAACGATGGCCTCTTTCGGCGGGCATCAGCGACAGCGCTGAGTTCCATTGCCGCAAGTGGGCCGAACAACTAAGGAACGTTGTGGCAACGCGTGGTTGCCCCCACGAGTTCTCAACTGAGCCGGGCCTATCGCCAAGCGTTGATGTCGCCAGCGTGATCAACGTGGCTTCCAGGTGACGTTTGAAGTTTGCACGTGCGAAATTGCCGATAAATCAGGTTTATCCCGGTGTTCACAGGGCCTCGCGTACAAATACAAATCAAACCATGTCAGGGTGACGACGCTGCGCTGTGTTTGCCGTGCGCGGCCTGAACACTGGAGGTCCCGCGACCTGTCTTGCGTGACATCACGCCGTACCGTCGGCCACGCCTGGTTGGCATAGCGGTCGGCCGCATGCGGAATCTTCTCCAGCGCCGACACACGGAAGTGTTGGTCCTGGCCCAGCATTTGCCCGACGTCGCCCATCTGGAACATCAACGACTCGAGCACTTCGTAGTCAGCCCTGCAATTCGTCCACATCCCGCATGGGCACTGGCCTTCCGGCGTGAATCTTGCTCTCGTTGCCCCTTGAATTCGATACCCCGCAAGGCCGATTTCTGAGGGAATTGACGATGAGCAGGCCGGACTTTTCCGCGTCCCCCCTGCTTGTGATCGATCCGGGGCATCCACTGGCTGTGCTGTCCAGGCGGTTGCCGCGGGCCTCACTCGAAGCGGCGGTGGCGCCGAAGCTGGCGCGCGACGCCCGACCTGCCAAGCAACTCAGCGGTGAGGACTTGGCCGGTCGCTTTGAAGGTGAATTCGGGGGCGGCATCAGCCCGGCGGGTCGCCTGCGCATGCCCGTGCGCCTGATGTTCAGCCTGCACTGTCTGAAGAACAGCTTCAACCTCAGCGACGAGGAACTCGTCGAGCGCTGGGCTAAGAACGTCCAGTGGAAGTTCGTCAGCGGCATGGACTACGACGAGCCGCGCCTGCCCCGCCACCCCACTCAGATCGGCCGCTTCAGGCACGGGTCTACATCGCGCGCGGGCAGCCGTTCGACGTCACCCCGCCTGAAAAGTCCGACGTCGACCGTAAGGTGGGCATCGGCGGCGGCGTCAGCTTCAACCGCGATGGCGGCGACCGCCGTGTCGAGGTGACAGGCGTCCGCAATTCGTCGGGCCTGGCCTTCAACCCGCAGGACAAGAGCCTGTGGTTCACCGACAACCACGTCGACGGCATGGGTGACGAGACGCCTCCGGGCGAGCTCAACCGCATCCCGAAGCCGGGCATGTGGTTCGGCCACCCGTATTACGGCGGCGGCCAGGTGCGCACCGACGAGTACCAGGGCAAGCCTATCCCGAAGGAAATGGCTGACGTCTACGTCAAGCCGCAGGTGGAGATGGTGGCCCACGCGGCCGACCTGGGCATGATGTTCTATTCGGGCAAGATGTTCCCCGCCAAGTACCAGAACGCTATCTTCAGCGCCCAGCACGGCTCGTGGAATGCGGTCAAGCCGCGCGGTGCGCGGGTCATGGTGACCTACCTCGATGACAAAGGCATGGCCACGAAGACCGAGCCGTTTGCCGAGGGCTGGATGAACGCCGACGGCGTGTACACCGGCCGGCCGGTCGACGTGCAGCAGTATGTCGACGGGTCGATCGTCGTGTCCGACGACAAGGCGGGCGCGATCTACCGCATCTCTTACCAAGGCAAGTAGACCCAGCGTGGGTCGGCAACGGGTCGGGCCTCCTGCCCGGCCCGTTTCAATATGGGCGACCAGACGATGTTCTCCCTCTACAAGACAGGCTTGGCTGCGCTGGGGCTCGCAGCGTCGGACCTCGTCATGCCGGCCGCGGCAGGCGACCTCGTGGCCGGTCGCGTCAAGGCCGGGGCGAAGTGCAGCAACTGCCACGGCCTGGATGGCATGGCGCCGATGGCCGGAGCGGCCAAGCTGGGTGGGCAGAAGAAGGAGTACCTGCGCGAGCGGCTGCGCAACTTCCGCTCGGGCAGCCGCCAGAACCCGCAGATGACGTTCATCGCCAAACCACTCGCGGACGCCGACATCGATGATCTTTCCGAGTGGTACTCGGCGATCAAGGTCGCGGTCGAGATTCCCAAGTGAGCCTGGCGCCCGGAACGCGCCGGGCTTCCGATCGGGTGCCTGCGCCATGGCGCGGCAGGTTCCGAAGGCGCGTCCGGCACACGAGAGCTGGACGTCATGTCCAGCCGCGTTCGGAGTCTGGGGCCGGACTGCGGGTCCCCCCGCCGGCGAGCGGCGATCGATGGCGAGGACGCGGATCGCAAGTTGACCCGCGTGGCCCTGCGGCTGCTGGTGCTGGGCGTGGCGGCGCCATGGAAATTTTCGGGATGCGTCCCCGGTGCGCGAGCTCATGCAGGACCGGACTGTGCAGGACATGCGGCCACGGGTGTTGTGCGGTCCGGCAGCGACGCCGTGGCGCTCTGCCGATGGACCGGCTGCAGCTTCGCGACCCCTCACCCCAGTTCGGCACGCCGAGGCAGGTCCGCCCCGCGCCGCGAGCAGGTGATCGCCGCCGCACGTGCAGCGAAGTCGACCACCTCATGCAACGCCGTCTCGCCCAGCGTGCGCAGTGCCTTGGGCGCGAGCAGGCCCCGCTCGGCGAGTGCGGTGAGCATGGCGGCCTGGAACGTATCGCCCGCGCCCACGGTGTCGACCACGTTCACCTTGACCGGCGCGGCCACCACGTGGCTTGCGGCGGTCCAGGCCCACGCACCCTCGCCGCCGCGCGTGACCACGACGAGGCTCACGCCCTGCTCGATCCACGCGGTGGCGAGCTGGCCGGCATCGACGCCGGGAAAGAGCAGCGACAGGTCCTCGTCGCTCAGCTTCAGCAGGTGGGTGCGCGGCAGCATCCATGCAAGCGTCTCGTGCCAGCGCTTCAGGTCGGGCTCCACGTTCAGCCGGATATTCGGGTCGTAGGCGATGACGGCGCGCTGGCGCTCGCGCTCCACCAGCGCGCGCTGCGTAGACGCCACCGGCTCCACCACCATGGCGTACGAACCGAACTGGTACGCCTCGGCCGCCGGCACCAGATCGAGTGCCGCCAGCGGCAACCGACGGTCGGCCGCGCCGTCGCCATAGAACGCGTAGTTGGGCACGCCGTGGGCATCCAGGCCCACCAGCCCGAGCGTGGACGGCGCGTCGACCCGCACCGTGCAGCCACTGTCGATGCCCTCGGTCGTTATGGCCTTGAGCAGCCTGTCGCCCAGGAATCCACTCGACAGCGCGCCGAAGAAGGCCACCGGCTGCGCCAGCCGCGCCAGCCCGATGGCGACGTTCAGCGGCGAGCCGCCGATGCGCGCGTCGAGCATCACGCCGGTGGGCGTCTCGCCCGTTGCAAAAACGTCCATCAGGGCTTCACCGCTCACCACGATCATCTTGGGCCTCCATCATTGGCGCAAGCCGCGCCGCGGATGCAAGCATGGCCGGCATCGAGTGAAAAAAACATGGGGAAAACCATTAATCAATCCACTTGATTTATTAAAAGGCGTTTTGCACAATTCGATCCATGCCAACCCGCTGCACATGGTGTGCGGCACCAACCACCCGCCAGAGGAGACATTCGATGTTCAAGAAGACCCCATTCGCCGCCGCCGCCCTGATGCTGGCCGTCGGCACCTCGTTCGCCGCCGGCGAGCCGGTCATCGGCCTGATCACCAAGACCGAAACCAACCCCTTCTTCGTGAAGATGAAGGAAGGCGCCTCCGCCGCCGCCAAGGCCAAGGGCGCCAAGCTGCTCTCCGGCGCCGGCAAGACCGATGGCGACAACGCCGGCCAAGTGACCGCGATGGAGAACATGATCGCTGCCGGTGCCAAGACCATCCTGATCACGCCGAGCGACTCGAAGGCGATCATTCCGTCGATCAAGAAGGCGCAGGAGAAGGGCGTGATGATCATCGCGCTGGACAGCCCGACGGACCCGGCTGATGCCACCGACGCGCTGTTCGCCACCGACAACTACAAGGCCGGCGTGCTGATCGGCCAATACGCCAAGGCCGCGCTCGGCGGCAAGCCCGCCAAGATCGTCACACTCGACCTGTTCCCCGGCCACCCGGTCGGTGCACAGCGCCACAACGGCTTCCTCAAGGGCTTCGGCCTGACCGCGCCGGACGCCAAGAGCAACGAACTCGGCACCGACGCCGCCGTCGTCTGCATGGCCGACAGCTTCGGCGACCGCGCCAAGGGCCAGACCGCGATGGAGAACTGCCTGCAGAAGGCGCCCGACGTGAATATCGTCTACACGATCAACGAACCCGCCGCCGCCGGTGCCTACAACGCGCTCAAGCGTGCCGGCAAGGAGAAGGGCGTGATCATCGTCTCGGTCGACGGCGGCTGCGAGGGCATCGAGAACGTCGGCAAGGGTGTGATCGCCGCCACCAGCCAGCAATATCCGCTGAAGATGGCCTCGATGGGCGTCGAGGCCGGCGTCGAGTACGCCAAGAGCGGCAAGAAGGTCAGCGGCTACACCGACACGGGCGTGACCCTGATCGCCGCCAAGGCGGTGGCCGGTGTCGACAGCAAGGACGTCAAGACCGGCACCTCGCTGTGCTGGGGCAAGAAGTAAGACCAATGCCGTAGACGCGGGTGCCTGCCCGTCGAGGCACCCGCTCGAAGCCGGGGCGCGATGCGTCCCGGTCCTTGTGACCCCGAGCCCGAGGAGCGCACCGCATGGACAACCTCAAGAGCAAGTTGCCGCCCATCGGCCAGCTTGGCCCCTTTATCGCGCTGGTCATCGCCTGCACATTCTTCGCCTTCACGACCGAGCGTTTCTTCAGCGCTCAGAACCTGTCGCTGATCCTGGCGCAGGTCATGGTGGTCGGCGTGATCGCCATCGGACAGACGCTGATCATCCTGACCGCCGGCATCGACCTGAGCTGCGGGATGATCATGGCGCTGGGCAGTATCGTGATGACCAAGTTTGCGGCCGACTTCGGGCTGCCGTGGCCAATCGCGGTGGCGTGCGGCATCGCCGTGACCGCGCTGTTCGGTTTGCTCAACGGGCTGCTCGTTACACGCGTCAAATTGCCGCCGTTCATCGTCACGCTGGGCATGTTCAACATCGCCTTCGCGATCACGCAGCTGTACTCCGCGGCGCAGACGGTGACCGATATTCCCGAGGGAATGATCTGGCTCGGCAACACCTTTGGCTTGGGTGGCGCCAGGGTCTCCTACGGCGTGGTGCTGATGATCCTTCTGTACCTCGGGATGTGGTTCTGGCTTCGCGAAACAGGCGCCGGTCGCCACGTCTACGCCGTCGGCAACAACCCCGAAGCCACCCGGCTGGTCGGCATCCCGACGGAGCGTGTGCTGCTCGGCGTGTACGTACTCTCCGGCGTGTTCTACGGCATCGCGTCGCTGTTGTCGGTGGCACGTACCGGTGTCGGCGACCCCAACGCCGGCCAGACCGAAGCACTGGACGCGATCACTGCGGTCGTGCTCGGAGGCACCAGCCTGTTCGGCGGGCGGGGAATCATCCTCGGCTCCCTGGCGGGCGCGGTCGTTGTCGGCGTTCTGCGCAACGGGCTGACGCTGATGGGCGTGTCCTCCGTATACCAGGTCCTAGTGACCGGCATTCTGGTCATCCTGGCGGTGACCGTTGACCAAATGTCGCGCAAGGCTGCGCGCTGACACCTGGAGGCAATGACATGACCACCGAAAACCTCGTGATACGGGCCAAGGGCCTTGTCAAGCGCTACGGGCAGGTGACGGCACTCGACGGGGCGGACTTCGAACTGCGCGCAGGCGAGATCCTCGCCGTGATCGGCGACAACGGCGCGGGCAAGTCCAGTCTCATCAAGTGCCTATCGGGCGCAACAATCCCCGACGAGGGCGAGATCGTTCTCGACGGCAACCCGATCCGCTTTCGAAACCCGATGGACGCCCGCCGCGTCGGCATCGAGACCGTCTACCAGGACCTCGCAGTAGCGCCGGCGATGACGATCTCGGAGAACCTGTTCCTCGGCCGAGAAATCAAGCGCGAGGGCTTTCTCGGCAACGTGCTGCGCATGCTGGACAAGAAGAAGATGCTCGAGCAGAGCACGGCCCGCATGGCCGACCTCAAAGTCGGCATCCGCTCGATGACGCAGGCCGTGGAGACGCTGTCCGGCGGCCAGCGCCAGTGCGTGGCGGTGGCGCGCGCGGCGGCCTTCGCTGAACACGTCGTCATCCTCGACGAGCCGACGGCTGCGCTCGGTGTCAAGGAAGGCAACATGGTGCTCGAGCTGATCCGGCGTGTGCGCGACAAGGGACTGCCGGTGATCCTGATCTCGCACAACATGCCGCATGTCTTCGAGATCGCCGACCGCATCCACGTGGCGCGGCTGGGCAAGCGGGCTGCGGTTCTGAACCCCAAGAAGATCAGCATGAGCGACACGGTTGCGGTGATGACCGGCGCCATGCCGCCCGAGCAGATTCCGGCCGAGTGCCTGGCCTGAGCCATGGCCTGTGCCGGGCCGCCGCGGGCGGCCCGGTGCGTGGCCGACTGACGACGGAGTTCCCATGCTGAAGGGCATCGACCCCCTGCTCACGCCCGAGTTGCTGAAGGTGCTCGCCGAAATGGGCCATGGTGACGCGATCGTGATCGCCGACGCCAATTTCACGGCCACCACGCTGGGGGTGGGCAAGCCGCTCGTGCGCATGCCCGGCGTGGGTGCGCTGCGCACTGCGCAAGCGGTGTTGTCGCTGCTGCCGCTCGATGCAGGCGTGGCCTGCCCGGCCAGCTACATGCAGGTGAGCGATTCGCCGATCGGTTACCGCAGCGCGGTGCAGCGCACGCTCATTGCGGCGCTCGATGCGGACGGGCTGGCGCACGATGCGCAGTTCGAGGCCGTGGAGCGATTCGCCTTCTATGACCGGGTGCGCGCCGCGTATGCCATCGTGCACACAGGCGAGATGCAGCCGTACGCCAACTTCATCTTCGTCAAGGGGGTGCTGTCCGACCCCCTCGAAGGCTGACCGTCCGCCGCGTGTGAACCCGCCCGCCAAACATCTCCACGCGGCAGACCCGAATGATCGCGTTCGCCTGCAGCCGCGCGGCTCCAGTCAGGGCGGCCTGCGTCAGTACAACGAGCGCGTCGTGCTGCAGGCGATCCGTCTCCATGGGGCGATGCCCGGCGCCGACATCGCGCGCCTGACCCACCTGACGGCGCAGACCATCTCGCTCATCACCAAGCGGTTGCTCGACGACGGCCTGCTGCTCAAGGGCGAGCCCGTGCGTGGCAAGGTCGGGCAACCTTCGGTGCCGCTGTCGCTCAACCCTGACGGAGCGTTTGCCATCGGCATCAAGGTCGGCCGGCGCAGTCTGGACACGCTGCTCGTCGATTTCACCGGCCAGCCGCGCCAGCGCTGGCAGTTCGACTATGCCTATGCCGATCCGGACGACATCGTGGCCGAGATCGCGCAGCGGCTGAAGGACGTGCGGCGCAAGCTCGGGCCCGCACAGCGCGAGCGTATGCAGGGGGTGGGCATCGCGGCGCCGCTCGCCATGGGCGGTTGGCAGCAGTTGCTCGGTTTCCCGCCCGAAGTGGCCGAGAAATGGCAACGCATCGACCTGGCTGCCGAGGTGTCGCGCCTCACCGATTGGCCGGTCGAACTGATCAAGGACACCGCAGCCGCCTGCGTGGCAGAACTCGTGGCCGGGCGTGGCCGCAGCGTGAAGAGCTTTCTCTACTTCTTCGTCGATACGTTCATCGGTGGCGGCCTCGTGCTCGACAGCCACTTGCGCGGCGGCGTCACCGGCAACGCCGGCGCGGTGGGTTCGCTGCCGTTGTGGTTGGCACGTGCCGAGGGGCATGGGGGCAAGCCGCCGGCGCAGTTGCTCAGCGTGGCGTCGCTCGTCAGCCTCGAACGTGCCTATGCCGCAGCCGGGCTCGACGCGACCGCCGTGTCCGATCCTCGCGCCCTGCAGTCGCCATGGTTGCCGCATACAAAGGCCTGGCTGGCCGACGCGAGCGCAGCCATCGCCCAGGCCATCAATTCCGCGGCCTGCCTGCTCGACCTCGAAGGTGTCATCCTCGACGGCTCCTTCAGCCGCGAATTGCTGACGGCGCTGCTTGCCGAGACGCTCGGCGCGCTGGCGCGCTACAACTGGGAAGGCGTGGCGCAGCCGCTGCTGATGGCGGGCACCATCGGATCGGACGCCCGCGCGCTGGGCGGGGCGTTGCTGCCCCTTTACGCCAATTTCGCACCCGATCGCGACCTGTTCCTGAAGGTCGGCGCGTAGGCGGCGCCGCGTGCCGGCGGTTCAGCGCCGGCCGAACATCATCTGGCGCGCCAGCGCCGACTTCAGCGGCCCGGACGCCTGCAACGCAGCCAACCCGAGCCCGCGTGCCGCGGCCAGCCCGGGCCAACGCCAGGTGAAGCTGCGCGCCAGGAAGTCGGTGACCGCAATCGTGCCCCAACGGTCGGGCGCACGTTGGCGCTCCACCCGGCGCAATGCAGCGTCGACATCGGCCCCCGATCGAAGCGCTTGCACCAGCACGTGCGCATCGCGCAGCCCCAGGTTCAGGCCCTGGCCCGCGACCGGGTGCAGCGTCTGCGCCGCGTTCCCGATGCGCACCTGGCGGCCGTTCACGAGCCTGCGCTCCGCGTTCAGGCCAAGTGCAAATGGCTTGAGCGGCGACACACCGACGACGCGACCGGCGTCGGCGGGAAAGATGGTGTTGAGCACCGCCGCGCGCTGCGCGTCGTCGAGTTCGCGTACCGGGTCGTCGGTGGCGTCTACGCACCACACCAGCGCGGCGCGTGATGCGCCGTCGCTCGCCGGCAGAAGCGGCAGCAGCGCGGCGGGACCTTGGCGAGTGAAGCGCTCGAACGCCATGCCGGGCGTCGCACCCTCGAGCACGACACTGCCGACCCAGGCCGTCTGCACGTAGTCGTGTGTCAGGGACTTGCGGGTCTGGTCCGAAAATACGCCGCCTTCGGCGATGACGGCGAGATCGAACGTCTCGGCGATGCCGGCGTCCGCCTCCACGCCCCCTGGCACATCCTTCAGCGCGGACACCGGCGTGCCCAGCCGCAGGTGCAGGCGCTGCGGCTCGGCGTCCACCGCGCCCTGCCAGGCGCGCTGCAGCGTGCTCACCAATGGCCCGTACGGCAATACGGCGCCGAGCAGCGGCACGCCCAGCTCGGCGGCCGTGATGTGCACGGCCGCCCGGCCGAATGCGCCCAACGTCGGCGGGGCCTGGGAGACGTGGACCGCCACGATTGGCTGAGCGGCGTCGTCGGGCCAGGCACCCAGCCGACGCAGCCACTGCACGCTGCCCAGCGACAGCGCCAATGTGCGTGGATCCCTGAAGACATCGCGCTCCGGGGGACGGGCGTCGTAGACGGTGATTTGCGCATCGGGCAGCGAGCGCGCGGCATGCACCGCCAGCGCCAGTCCGGCCGGCCCGGCACCCACGATGGCGATGCGCAAGGCAAACGAATGCACCATCCCGGTCGTCATGCAAACTCCACGCGATTGCGCCCGCCCTGCTTGGCACGGTACAGCGCCTGATCGGCGGCGCGCAACAAGGTGGCCTCCTCCCGCGGTGCGCCGGCGCTGACAGCGGCCACGCCGATGCTCAGCGTGATGTGCGGCGCGACGGGCGACCGCCCGTGCGGGATGGCTTCCCGCTCGATGGCTGCACGGCACCGCTCGGCCTGCACACGTGCACCGGCCAGGTCGGTGTGCGGCAACAGCAGCGTGAATTCCTCGCCGCCGTAGCGGGCCACCAGGTCGGCTGGGCGACGCGCGCAAGCCACGAGCAGCCGCGCAATGTCGCCCAGGCAGCGATCACCCGCCTGATGGCCATGCCGATCGTTGTAGAGCTTGAAGTGGTCCACATCCACCAGCATCAGCGCCAGGGGTACGCCGTGGCGTGCGAGGCGCGACCATTCCTCGGCGAGGCGGCGGTCGAAGTGGCGCCGATTGGCAATGCCGGTGAGTCCGTCGGTTTCGGACATCACCTCGAGCTGCAGGTTCAGTGCGTCGAGTTTCTGGTTCAGCTCCGTGAGTTGCTGCTCTCGTCGCACGAGGTCGGTCACGTCGGTGCGCACGCCGGCCACGCCGCCGTCGCGCGTCATGCGCTCGTCGATGCGCATCCAGCGGTTGCCCGGCAGCTCCTGCAGCAGCGGCGGTCCGGGGCGACGGTGGCGCTCCAGCCGCTCCTCGAGCCACGTGTCTTCGTGGCCGGCCGCCTGGGGGTACTGGCCGTGATTCAAGCCGTGGCGCAGGATGTCCACGAACCTGGCACCCAGATTCATCGCAGGTGCCGATTCGGCATAGATCTGGCGATAGCGTTCGTTGAACGCGACGAGGCGGTCGTCGGCGCCGTAAAGCGCAAAGCCGTCGGGCAGGGCCTCGATGGCGTCACGCAGCTGGCGCGTCGCCAGCGCCTGCGCGCGCTGGGCCTCGTCCGCGGCGGCGCGCTGCTCCATCAACTCGGTGATGTCGACGCTGAAGGCGACGGTACTCCCGTCGTCGAGGCGTGTCTCGGTGATGCGGCGCCAGCGGCCGTCGGCCATCTGGCGCACGATGGGCCCCTGCGGGTCGGCGTGCTCGCGCAGTCTCGCGGCAATCCAGGCCTCGGCGTCGACGGCCTCGGGCATCAAGCCTCGGGCGATCGCGGCGCGCAACAGGTCTTCGAAGCGTTGCCCTGGAACGATCAGGTCTGCCATCGGCGCGTAGAGCGCGAGGAAGTCGCGGTTGCACAGCGCCAGCCGATCGTCGTTGTCGTAGGCGACCAGGCCGCACGGCAGCGCATCGAGCAGCGGTTGGAGGGACGACCAGCCGTTTTTCATGGCCCGCTCGTCATTCGGCCACTGTGGCGTTCGCGTGCGCGAGGCGTTCCGCCGTGCCCACGTCCGTCCAAGGGCCGTGCCAGCGCTCGGCGCCCAGCCGCCGGGCGTCGACCGCGCTCTCGAGCAACGGGCGCAGCGGCATGGGTTGCCCGGCGGCGATGCCTGCAAACATCTCGGCGCGGAATAGCCCCACGCTGGCCCAGGTGAGACGCATGTCGGCGTCACGCACGGCCAGCCCTTGCGGGTCGATTCCAAAGTCACCGCCGGGGTGGTGTGGCGCATTCGGCACCAGCCACAGGCGGGCGAGTTCTTGGCCCAGGGTGAAGCGCTCCACGGCCTCCGGTGCAAAGTCGAACCCCGGCAGGAACACGTCGCCCGAGACCACCCAGAACACCGGCCCGAGCCGCGGCAGTGCCGTGGCGATGCCACCCGCCGTCTCGAGTGCGCCGCCATGGTCCCTGCCTTCGTGCGACCAATGGATGGTCAGGCCGAAGCGTGCGCCGTCGCCGAGCGCGGGCTCGAATTGCTCCCCGAGCCACGCCGTGTTGATGACGACGTCGGATATCCCGGCCCGCGCCAGGGCGTCGAGATGCCATTCGATCAAGGGCTTGCCGCGCACTTTGAGCAGCGGTTTGGGGGTGCGGTCGGTGAGGGGCCGCATGCGCACGCCGCGGCCAGCGGCGAGGATCATGGCCTTGGGCTTCATGGCGGACCAGTGTATGCGGCGCGCCGGGCCACGCGCCGTGCCCCACGGGGCTCCACCAGGGGCCTGAATCAACCCAGGCCCACGGGGGCTGGCGCCGTCATCACGATCTTGCGGAACAGCGGGCGGTAGCCCTCCTCGGGCTCATGCCCGGTGAGCGGGTCGCGGTTCGCCTCGAAGGCCTTGTCGAGCGCCGCCCAGTCGTCGGCGCTGAAATGCTTCTGCGCGGCCGGCAGGATGTCGCGCTCCTCGACGGCCATGTGCTCGAGGTAGCCGCGGGTGTACTGGTCGAGCGCGCGCTCGAACGCCATGCGGCGCGCCTCGCCCATTACTTCGAAGGCGAGCAGCGCGTGCTCCAGTTCGCGGATCGCATGTTCGCCGCGCGTGTGGTCCTGCTCCAGGCGGTCGAGCACCGGTGCCAGTTCGGGGGCGCGCTCGCGCACGCGCGGGAAAAGCAGCTCGCTTTCCTTCGTGTGGTGCAGCTTCTCGGGGAATTCGTCGACATAGAAGAGCATCGAGCGCAGCACGTCGAAATCCGGCAGGTGCCCTTCTCGGTGCGACTGCGAAAGCAGCATCGCCATCGACCGCAGCATCGCCGACAGGGCCTGGTGCTCGTCGCGGATCACGCGCAGGGACAGGGGTTGCATGAGGTTGTCTCCAGAGTTCCTTGGATGGAGCGAGCCTCCCACGGGCGCCCTGTCGCGGGGCTTGAGGCAGATCAAGCCGCGTGCGGTCGTGTGCGCAAGGCGCCCTGACGTCAGGCCGCGGGGCGGCCGCTAAAATCGGGGATCCGGGCGGCACCGCGTGGCCCGGCCCCTCTCTCACTGCCGGATTGCCGCCAGCCCATGCCGTCACAGACCCCGAAAAACACCGTCTTGATGGCCAATGCCATCCGTGCCCTCGCGATGGACGCCGTCCAGCAGGCCAATTCAGGGCACCCCGGCGCGCCCATGGGCATGGCCGAGATCGCGGTCGCGTTGTGGAGCCGGCACCTGCGCCACAACCCGGCCGACCCGCATTGGGCCGACCGCGACCGCTTCGTGCTCAGCAACGGCCACGGTTCGATGCTGCTGTACGCGCTGCTGCATCTGAGCGGTTATGCGCTGCCGATGGACGAACTGCGGCACTTCCGCCAGTTGCACAGCAAGACGCCCGGCCACCCCGAGGTGGACGTGACACCGGGTGTCGAGACCACCACCGGCCCGCTCGGCCAGGGCGTCAGCAACGCCGTCGGCATGGCGCTGGCCGAGAAACTGCTCGCCGCCGAGTTCAACCGCCCCGGCCACACGCTCGTCGATCACCGCACGTATGCGTTTCTCGGTGACGGTTGCCTGATGGAAGGCATCAGCCACGAGGCCTGTGCGCTGGCCGGCGCGTGGAAGCTGAACAAGCTCGTCGCGCTGTACGACGACAACGGCATCAGCATCGACGGGCCCGTCAAGCCCTGGTACGTGGACGACGTGCGCAAGCGCTTCGAGGGCTACACGTGGAACGTCATCGGGCCCATCGACGGCCATGACGTCGATGCCGTCGACGCTGCCTTGGCCGACGCGAAACAGTCCGCCACGAAGCCCACGCTGGTGATCTGCAAGACCACCATCGGCAAGGGCTCGCCCAACCGTGCCGGCACGGCCAAGGCCCACGGCGAGGCGCTCGGCGCCGACGAGATCAAGCTCACACGCGAGGCGCTGCACTGGCCGTACGAGCCATTTGTGATTCCGCCTGAAGCCTATGCCGCCTGGGACGCCAAGGCGCGGGGTGCCGGCGAGCAGGCCTGTTGGGCCGAGGGTCTTGCGGCCTACCGCGCGGCGTTTCCCGATCTTGCGGCGGCGTTCGAGCGCCGCATGAGCGGTGCGCTGCCCGCCGACTTCGCCCAAGTGGCGGTGGATGCGGCGATTGCCGCGCACGCCAAGGCCGAGACCGTGGCGAGCCGCAAGGCGAGCCAGATGGCGCTGGAGGCGTTCACGAAGGCGCTGCCCGAACTGTTGGGCGGCTCAGCCGACCTTACCGGCTCGAACCTCACGAATACGACGTCGACACCGGCGCTGCGTTTCGACGCCGACGGCGCGCCGAACGGCGGACGCCACATCAACTACGGCGTGCGTGAGTTCGGCATGGCCGCGGTGATGAACGGCATCACGCTGCACGGCGGCTTCATTCCCTACGGCGGCACGTTCCTCACCTTCAGCGACTACAGCCGCAATGCGATCCGCATGGCCGCGCTGATGAAGCGGCGCGTGATCCACGTGTTCACGCACGACTCCATCGGCCTCGGTGAAGACGGCCCCACGCACCAGAGCGTGGAGCACGCGGCGAGCCTGCGCCTGATCCCGAACCTGGATGTCTGGCGCCCCGCCGATACCGCCGAGACGGTGGTCGCCTGGACGATGGCGATCGGCAACGCGACACGGCCGAGCGCGCTGCTGCTGAGCCGTCAGAACCTGCCCTACCTGCCCAAGGCCGCGCTGGACGAGATCAGCAAGGGCGCCTACGTGCTGGCCGAGCCGGCCGAGGTGGGCCTGACGAAGAAGGCGCAGGCCGTCATCGTCGGCACCGGCAGCGAAGTGCAGCTCGCGCTGCATGCGCAGGCCGAGCTTGCGAAGGCGGGCATCGCGGTGCGGGTGGTGAGCATGCCCAGCACGACCGTCTTCGACCGCCAGTCCACGGCGTACAAGTCGAGCGTGCTGCCGGCCGGCGTGCCGCGCATCGCGGTCGAGGCGGGTGTCACCGATGGCTGGTGGAAATACGGCTGCGCCGCCGTCGTCGGCATCGACAGTTACGGCGAGAGCGCGCCGGCAGGGGCACTCTTCAAGCATTTCCACCTCACGCTGGACAACCTCGTCGCAACGGTGCGCGCGGTGCTGCGGCGATGAGCAGTGGCGGCGCGCCGGCGCTCGCGCTGCGGCCGTTGCGCGGTGTCGTCGCGCGGGCCGCCGGCGTGATGCTGGCCATTGCTTGGGCCGCGACGCCCGCGTTGGCGCAGCAGACGACGCTCGACGAGTCGGATGCGGTCAAGTGCCTGACGCCGGCGCAGAACGTGCGCGGTGCTCCCGAGTATCCGTTCGTCGCCTACAAGACCGGTGAGACCGGCCGCGTCTCGGTGCAGCTGGCGTTCATGGCGCCCGACGCACCGCCTCAGGTCGACCTGCTGACGACGGTGGGTGACGACAGCTTCGTCCAATCCGTGCGGAGCTTCGTCGAGCCGTTTCGCGTGCCTTGCATGCGCGGCGCCGACGCGCCGGTGCGGCTGCGCTTCGACTTCGTCTTCAAGCCCGATACGCGCCAGGTCTTCGTGGGCCGGCCGGCCGATGCCGGCGACGCCGACCGGCGGGCGAAGCTCGCGTGCCTGCAACCGATGGGTGGAGAAGCGCTGCCGAGCTATCCGCGCGCAGCACTCGAGCGGGCCATCGTCGGGCGCGTGATCGTGAGGTTTCGATTCGATGCACCCGACCGTGCGCCGGCGATGGAGTTCTACGCGCGACCGGCGGCACGGAGTCTGCAGCGTGCGGTCGAGGACTGGGGCCGGAAGCTTCGCATGCCGTGCCTGGGCAACGAGCCGATTTCACTGGTCCAAGTGCACGTTTTCATGATTGCCGGCACGGCCTACGGCTTCAAGCCGGGGCTCGACTTTCGAACGCTGCTCGTGCTGATGCCCGTGGCCACCCGGGCCGCGATGCCACGCGACACGACGGGCATGGGCTGCCCGTTCTCGGTCAGGCTCTGGTACCGCCAGCCCGATCTGCCAAATCACGTCTTCCAGGTGGCCAGCCAGGAGGCCGCGCGCGAGCCGTTCCTGCGCTGGCTCGAGGGCGCGCGCCTCGACGTGCCGGAGGCGATGCTGGACGCGATCTTCGGCGACACGACGACATTCGAAGTTCCTTGTCTGAAAATCGACCCAACCCCAAAGAAGGAGTGATTCCATGACCATCAAGATCGGCATCAACGGCTTCGGCCGCATCGGGCGCATGGTGTTCCGTGCCGCCATCGCCAACCACAAGGACATCGAGGTGGTTGCGATCAACGACCTGCTCGAGCCCGACTACCTGGCCTACATGCTGCAGTACGACAGCGTGCATGGCCGCTTCAAGGGCGACGTGTCGGTCGATGGCAGCACGCTCGTCGTCAACGGCAAGAAGATTCGGCTGACCGCCGTGAAGGACCCGGCCGAGCTGAAGTGGGGCGAGGTCGGCGCCGAGGTCGTGGTCGAGTCGACCGGCTTGTTCCTCACCAAGGAAACCTGCCAGAAGCACCTGGACGCCGGCGCCAAGAAGGTCATCATGTCCGCGCCGAGCAAGGACGACACGCCGATGTTCGTCTACGGCGTGAACGACAAGACCTACGCCGGCCAGGCCATCGTCAGCAATGCGAGTTGCACCACCAACTGCCTGGCGCCGGTGGCCAAGGTGCTGAACGACACCTTCGGCATCAAGCGCGGCCTGATGACCACGGTCCATGCGGCCACCGCGACGCAGAAGACCGTCGACGGCCCGAGCAACAAGGACTGGCGCGGCGGCCGCGGCATTCTCGAGAACATCATCCCGTCGAGCACCGGCGCGGCCAAGGCCGTCGGCGTGGTGATCCCCGAACTGAACAAGAAGCTCACCGGCATGGCCTTCCGGGTGCCGACCTCCGACGTGTCCGTCGTCGACCTGACGGTCGAACTGGTCAAGGAAGCCAGCTACGAGGACATCTGCAAGGCGATGAAGGCGGCGAGCCAGGGCGCCATGAAGGGCGTGCTCGCGTATACCGAGGACAAGGTCGTCGCGACCGATTTCCGGGGCGAGGTCTGCACCAGCGTCTTCGACGCCGATGCCGGCATCGCGCTGGACAAGACGTTCGTCAAGGTCGTGGCCTGGTACGACAACGAGTGGGGCTATTCGAACAAGGTGCTCGAGATGGCGCGTGTGATCGCCAAGTGACGGCGCGGCGCGTGCCGGCCGCCGTGACAGGAAAGCCCGCTTCGGCGGGCTTTTTTGTGCAGGGTCCGTTCGGCGGGCGGTGCCGGCATGCACTGCAACAAGCCGGCAATGAACCGATACCTACACTGCGCGCCATGCGATCCCACCCACTCCGCTCCTTCGGTCTTTCATTGCTCCTGCCCCTGGCGATCGCAGCGACCGCCGCGGCCGCCGAGCGCCAACCGGCGCCGCGCGCCGCGCCACAGGGGTCGCTGGATGCGCGTGTCATCGTGGCCTACCGGGCTGCGGCACCCCTCGTGCGCGAGCAGGCGCTGGCGGTCGGCGCCAGCCGCGCGCAGGTGGTGGCCACGTACCAGCACCGTGCCGATGTGCTGGCGCGGCGGGCCGGCGTGCCGCTGAAGGTGGGCCGTGCCATCGGAACGCAGGCCCACGTGGTGACCGCCACGGGGCTGTCGTCGTCGGCACTCGCCGCGCAATTGCGGGCGGATCCGAATGTGGAATACGCCGTGGTCGACCAACGCCGCCGCGCCCTGATGGTGCCCAGCGATCCGCTGTACGCGGCGGGTCCCGCGGTGAACCTTGCCGCGCAGACCGGCGGGCCGGCAGCGGGCCAGTGGTACCTGCGCGCGCCGACCGACCTTTTCAAATCGGCGATCAACGCCGAGGCCGCCTGGGACGTCACGACCGGCTCGCCCGACATCGTCGTGGCCGTGCTCGATACCGGCGTGCGCTACGACCACGTGGACCTGCAAGGTCGCCTGCTGTCGGGCTACGACTTCATCAGCGATGCCGCCACCGCCAACGACGGCGGGGCGCGCGATGCCGATGCCAACGACCCGGGCGACTGGATCACCGCGGCCGAGGACGCGAGCGGGCCTTTCAAGGGGTGCGGCGTCGAAGACAGCTCGTGGCATGGCACCCAGACGTCGGCGCTCATCGGCGCGGCCACCAACAACGGCCTGGGCATGGCCGGCATCGCGCACGGCGCACGCCTCTTGCCGGTGCGCGTGCTCGGCAAGTGCGGCGGCTATGACTCCGACATCCTGGCCGGCATGCTCTGGGCAGCCGGCATCGACCAGGCGGGGCTCGTCGGCAGCCGCACGCCGGCCCGGGTGCTCAATATGAGCCTGGGCGGCGACGGCGCGTGTTCGGCGGCGTACGCCGATGCGGTCGCCCAGGTCACCGCCAGGGGCGCCGTCGTGGTGGCGGCGGCCGGCAACAGCGCCGGCCACGCGGTCGGTACACCGGCCAACTGCGCCGGCGTGATCGGCGTCGCCGGGCTGCGCCACGCCGGCACCAAGGTCGGCTTCTCGGATCTGGGCCCGGAGATCACCATCGGCGCGCCAGGGGGCAACTGCGTCAACGTGGGCGTGGGCGATGCGTGCCTCTACCCGATCCTCACGGCGTCCAACAGCGGCACGCGCGGACCCAATGCCGGCGGGTCGATCTATACGGACGGCTTCGACATCAGCGTCGGGACGAGCTTCTCAGCGCCCATCGTCTCCGGCACGCTGGCACTGATGCTGTCGGCCCGGCCCGAACTGACACCGGCCGAGTTGACGGCGGCGTTGAAGGCGAGTGCGCGTCCGTATCCGACGTCGGGTGCGGACAACGGGCCGGGCGACCCGACGCCGGTCACGCCCTGTTTGCCACCGACCGGCGCGGACCAGTTGCAGTGCTACTGCACGACGGCGCTCTGTGGTGCCGGCATGGTCGACGCCGCGGGCGCGTTGGCGGCCGTGACGACCGGCCTGTATCCCCGCATCGCGGTGTCGCCGGCGGCGCCCGTGGCGGGCTCCGACGTGCAGCTTTCCGGCGCGGGCACCTTGGTGGGCGCGCACCGCAGCGTCGCCACCTGGGCCTGGACGCTCGTGAATGGCGGCGGCATCGTCACGGCCTTCAGCGGCGCCACGAATGCGTCCACCGTCACCCTGCAGCCTGTGGCACCCGGAACGGTGTCCGTCCGCCTCGCGGTCACGGACGACCTGGGCGCGACCGCCAGCACCGACATCGCCGTGACCGTGGCGGCCGTGCCGGTGGTCGCGCCGCCGTCCACCGGCAGCGGAAGCGGCGGCGGCGCCGTGTCATGGGCGTGGCTGGGCGCACTGGCGCTGGCGGCCGCCGCACTGCAACGTGTCAAAGTACGCCCGGGGCCGGGACACGCCGGTCGATAATTGCCGCGATTTCCCCGGAGAACCCTGCGCATGTCCACCCCTGATCTTTTTCGCGGCGCGATGTCCGCTGCCGCTGCGGCGGTGGCCCTCGTGCTGGCAGCGCCCGCGGCCGCTGCCGACCCTGCGCCGGTGCGCGGCCTCATCGTCCGCCTGAAGGATGCACCGGCCAACGTCGCGCTGGCCGCGGCACCGGGTGCCAGCGCGCGTGAGCGTGCGCAGTCCGTCGCGGCCGCCGATCACGAGCGCGGCCGCTGGCAGCGCGTGATCGCCGAATCGGGCCTTGGCGGTGCCTCCGGTCGTGTGGCGCCCACGATGCGGCCGGTCGGCCGGGATCAACAACTGCTGTCGTTCGAGCAGCCGATGTCGACGGTCGAGGCGCAGGCGTTGATGGCGCGCCTGGCTGCCCGGCCCGACGTGGCCTGGGTCGAGCCGAACGTGCGCGAGCGCCGGCTGCAGGCCGTGCCGAACGATCCCTTCTTCGGCGTCGGTGGGCAGTGGTGGCTCTTGCCGGCCACCGGCTCCGACCTCAACGTGATGTCAGATCGCAGGCGTGGCGCGCCCGGTTTCCAGAATGCGTGGTTGCGTGCCGGCACGGGTGCGCCGACGGCGGTGGTGGCCGTTCTCGACACCGGTATCACGTCGCACCCTGACCTTTCCGGCCACGTGCTCGCTGGGTACGATTTTGTCAGCGACGTCAAGTTCGCCAACGACGGCAGCGGCCGTGATGCCGACCCGTCCGACCCGGGCGACTTCGTCAGCAGCGCCGATCTGGCCGATGCGCATTACAGCGGGTGTGTGGTCGAGAACAGCACCTGGCACGGCACCGTCATCGCGGGCATCGTGGCCGCGGCCACCGACAACGCCACGGGCGTGGCCGGGATCAACTGGAATGGCCGCGTGGTGCCCGTGCGCGTGGCGGGCAAGTGCGGCGCGGACGTGGTCGACATCGTCGACGGCATGCGCTGGGCCGGCGGTTTGGCGGTGACCGGCGCGCCGGCCAATCTCAACCCGGCACGGGTCATCAACATCAGCTTCGGCGGCAGCAGCGCCTGCGGATCCGCGTACCAGACTGCAGTGAACGAGCTCAAGGCCGCCGGCGTGGTGGTCGTGGCCGCCGCCGGCAACGAACATGGCGCCCCCACGCGCCCGGCCAGTTGCGCCGGCGTCGTCGGCGTGGTGGCGCTCAACCGCGACGGGTTCAAGACCAACTATTCCAATTTCGGCAACGTGCTCACGGGATCCGGCCTCGCCACGGTGGGCGGCGACGACGCCTCGGACCCCGCGGCGCGCTGGAACGCCCTCGCCGATCCGGGCATCCTGACGGTCGTGAACCACGGCGCGCAGGCCCCGGGCGTGCCGGGGTATGCCTACCAGTGGGGAACGAGCTTCTCCGCACCGGTCGTATCGGGCACCGTGAGCCTGATGCTGAGCGTGAACCCGTCGCTCACGTATGCACAGATCGTCGACGGGCTGCGTCGCAGCGCGCGACCGCACGTCACGTCGCCGCGCATCGCCGCGTGCTCGGATGCCAATCCGGGCCGCTGCCTGTGCACCACATCGACCTGCGGCGCCGGCATCCTCGACGCGGAGCAGGCCGTTCTGTTCGCAACCAACCCGGCGGCCTACGTGGCACCGGCGCTCAGCGCGGCCATCATCGACAACGCCGATGTTGCAGCGGCTGCGGCGCTCGGGCCCGATCGTGCCGCCAACGTGGTCGTCGACCCGCCCACCAGCTCGGGCGGTGGCGGTGGCGGTGCCATGTCCGCCGGCTGGCTGCTCGGCCTGGCGGCGGCCGCGATCGCGCTGTCAGCGGACCGACGGCGCCGCTTGCCGGGACGCTGAGGCTGCCGGCACCGGCTGGGCCGCACGGGCCGCAGAAGCCGCGGAGGCGGCACGCCGCTCGGCGTCGGCGGCCTCGGCGTTGCGCGCGGCCGCATCCGCCTGTCGCGCCTGGGTCACTGCCTTCGGCCCCAATACCGTCACCGATTCGGGTCGGACCTGCTGGCGCATGCGATCCGGCTCCCGCTCCGACGACAACGGCGGCTGCGCCAGCGGCGCCAGCCAGCCCTGCGTCCAAGCGAAAAAGACCACGTTGGCCGCCAGCAGCAGCACCACGATTGCTCTCAGCAAGGCGCGGCTCCGGCCGCGGCCGGCCGCACGCTGACCTCGCCGCTGACGAGCGTGTGCACCGTGCCACCCGCAGCCACGCGCAGGGCGCCGCGAGAGTCCACGCCTTCGGCCGTGCCTTGCGGTACGTCCGCGAGCGACGTCACGACGCTGCGGCCTTGCAGCAGGTCGCGTGACCGGAAGGCGGCCTCGAACGCAGCAAAGCCTTCACGCTCGAACCTGCGCAGGGCGCGCACGAGCGGAGGGGCCACCGCGGCCAGGGCCGCCGGCGCACTGGCGGCAGGGTCGATCTCCTGCAGGCAGGCGTATCCCGTGGACACGTCGTCCATCGCCTGCGGCAGCACATTCAGGCCGACGCCGACGACGCACATGCGGCCATCGCCGACCGGCACGGTCTCGATGAGCACGCCGCCGAGCTTGCGTCCGCCCAGGGGGGCATCGGCGTCGACCAGCCAGAGGTCGTTCGGCCACTTGATCTGCAGGCGCGGCGCGGCCGTCATGGGCAGCGGCTCGAGGCCTTCGGCCAGTGCCACGCCGACGGCCAGCGACAGGCCCGACCAGTCGACAGGCGACAACGGCAGCGCGAGCGAGAACGTGAGCGAAGCGCCCGCCGTGGATTGCCACGTGCGGCCCATTCGCCCACGCCCGCGGGTCTGGTGCTCGGCCACGAGCAGGCAGGGCTGGCGGTCGCCCGAGCGCCGGCCGTGCGGCGTGCGTGGCGCACCGAACGGGTCGAATTCACCGGGACGGCTGACCGGCGCATCGCGTTGCCCCGCCAGCTGGCGCGCACGTTCGATCAGCGTCGAATTGGTCGACTCGGCACGAGCGACGATTTCGACGCTGATGCCGGGGAGCAGCGGGTCCAGACGTTCCCAGAGCGTCTCGGCGCCCCAGGACAGATGGGTCGTGGTCAAGGACAAGGCGGGCCTTCAGCGCTTGGGTGCGAGCATCGTGCGCCGGCAGATGGGGCTGCCGCATCGGCATTCGTACTGCTTCTTCAGCTTCGGCGTGTAGCGTTCGTCGATGACGAGCCCGTAGTCATAGAACAGTTCTTCGCCGGGATGCAGGTCGCGCAGCGCCTTGATGAAGATGCGGCCCTCGACTTCGTCGGCCTCGCAGTTGGGTTCGCAGGAGTGGTTGATCCAGCGCGCCGCGTTGCCGCCGACCTTGGCGTCGATCACGTGTTTGTCATCGACATGGAAGTAGAAGGTATGGTGCGGGTCGTGCGGGTCGTGCGGGTGCCGGCGCAGCGCCTCCGGCCAGGATATGACCTCGCCCTTGTATTCGATCAGCGTTTCGCCCGCGGGGATCGCCTGCAGGGCATAGACCCCCTTGCCGTGGACGCCGGAGCGCCGTACCTGGATGCGCCGGCCGGCAACGGCCTTGTGGTTTTTTGGGGCGGAGGCGGGGGCGGCTTGCACGGAGGCTTTCATTGGGTACATTGAAACCATGGGCGCGCGCGTGTACGTGCGCGCGAGGAGCCGGATTGTAGGCAAGGCCCGCCAGGCGGGCCGGCAAAGGACCGATGAGCAAGACGATCATCATTGCGGAGAAGCCCAGCGTCGCACAGGACATCGTGCGCGCGCTGACCCCGGTGGCAGGCAAGTTCGAGAAACTGGCCGACCACTTCGAGAACGACCAGTACGTGGTCACTTCGGCTGTCGGCCACCTCGTGGAGATCAAGGCGCCGGAGGAATACGACGTGAAGCGCGGCAAGTGGAGCTTTGCGCACCTGCCGGTGGTGCCGCCGCATTTCGACCTCGCGCCGATCGACAAGGCCAAGAGCCGGCTCAATGCCGTGGTCAAGCTGGTCAAGCGCAAGGACGTGACGGCGCTCGTCAACGCCTGCGACGCCGGGCGCGAAGGCGAGTTGATCTTTCGCCTCATCGTCCAGTACGCCGCCGGCGCCAAGGGCAAGATGGACAAGCCCGTCAAGCGCCTTTGGCTGCAGAGCATGACGCCACAGGCCATCCGCGACGGCTTCGCGCACCTGCGCAGCGACGAGCAGATGCTCGGCCTGGCCGACGCGGCGCGCAGCCGCTCCGAGGCCGACTGGCTCGTCGGCATCAACGGCACACGCGCGATGACGGCCTTCAATTCGCGCGACGGCGGTTTCTTTCTCACCACCGTCGGTCGGGTGCAGACACCCACGCTGAGCATCGTGGTCGAGCGCGAGGAGAAGATCCGCAAGCACGTTTCGCGGCCCTACTGGGAGATCAAGGCCACCTTCGACGCCCAGGCGGGCCAATACGAAGGCAAGTGGTTCGACCCCGCGTGGAAGAAGAACGACGACCTCGAGCGGCGTGCCGACCGCGTGTGGAACGAGGCCGACGCACAAGCCATCGCGCAGGCCGTTCGTGGCCAGCCGGCGAGCGTGACCGAAGAAGCCAAGCCGAGCACCCAGAGCAGCCCGTTGCTGTACGACCTGACGACGTTGCAGCGCGAAGCGAATTCGCGCTTCGGCTTCAGCGCCAAGACCACGCTGTCGATCGCGCAGGCCCTGTACGAGAAACACAAGGTGCTGACCTATCCACGCACCGATTCGCGCGCGCTGCCCGAGGACTACCTGGGCGTGGTCAAGGACACCTTCAAGATGATCGCCGAGGACGATCTGCCCGGCCCGCTGCGCGACCTGGCGGTGCACGCGAAGAAGGGTCTTGCCGACGGCTACGTGAAACCGACCAAGCGCGTGTTCGACAACACCAAGGTGTCGGACCACTTCGCCATCATTCCCACCACGCTGGCGCCGCGCAGCCTGACCGAGGTCGAGGCGAAGCTGTACGACATGGTCGTCAAGCGCTTCATCGCGGTGTTCTATCCGGCGGCCGAATTCATGGTCACGACGCGCATCTCCACCGTCAAGGCGGGGGCGGGCGAGCACCGCTTCCAGACCAACGGCAAGGTGCTGGTGAACCCGGGCTGGCTCGCGGTCTACGGCAAGGAGGCGCAGGACGAGGACGCCAACCTCGTTCCGGTGACGCAGGGCGAGCTCGTGCGCACGCAGAGCGTGGACGTGAATGCGCTGAAGACCAAGCCGCCGGCGCGCTATACCGAGGCCACGCTGCTGAGCGCCATGGAGGGTGCGGGCAAGTTGATCGACGACGACGAGTTGCGCGAGGCGATGGCCGAAAAGGGCCTGGGCACACCGGCCACGCGTGCGCAGGTGATCGAAGGCCTGATCCTCGAGAAGTACATGTACCGCGACGGGCGCGAACTCGTGCCCACGGCCAAGGCCTTCCAGCTGATGACGTTGCTGCGCGGGCTGGCGATCGAGGACCTGACCAAACCCGAGCTCACCGGCAACTGGGAGTTCCAGCTCGCCGAGATGGAGCACGGCCGCCTGAAGCGCGAAGACTTCATGAGCGAGATCGCCAAGATGGCCGAGCGCATCGTGCGCAAGGCCAAGGAGTACGACCGCGACACGATCCCCGGCGATTACGCCACGCTCGCGGTGCCGTGCCCCAATTGCGGCGGGGTGGTGAAGGAGAACTACCGCCGCTTCACCTGCACCGGTGCCGAAGGCGCCAGCGAGGGCTGTGGTTTCAGCATCACCAAGATCCCTGCGGGCCGCGCCTTCGAGACGGCCGAGGTCGAGGCCTTCATTCGCGACAAGAAGATCGGCCCGCTGGAGGGCTTCCGCTCCAAGGCGGGCTGGCCCTTCACGGCCGAGATGAAGCTGGCCTACGACGACGAAATCAAGAACTGGAAGCTCGAATTCGACTTCGGCGACGACGCGAAGAACGCTGAGGGCGATGGCGAGCCGGTCGATTTCTCGGGCCAGCAGTCGCTCGGCGCATGCCCCAAATGCCAGGGCCATGTGTACGAACACGGCACCTCGTACGTGTGCGAGCACGCGGTGGGTGCCCATGTCACGTGCGATTTCAAGAGCGGCAAGATCATCCTGCAGCAACCGGTGCCGCGCGAGGAGATGACCCGCCTGCTCGCCACGGGCAAGACGGCGCTGCTGGAGAACTTCGTCTCCAACAAGACGCGCCGAAAGTTCAAGGCGTTCCTGGCCTACGACAAGAAGGAAGGCAAGGTGTCATTCGAGTTCGAGCCGCGCCCGGAACGTGCTGCGGGGAAGGCGCCGGCGAAGAAGGCAGCCGCCAAGAAGACGTCCGCCTGAGTGCGCGGAATTGCGCATGCCGACACCCTTGCCTGCGCGCACCGCTTCGGTTGCTGCCTGGCCTTGCCTGAGTGCCCGCGACGACGGGGCGCTGCTGCGCGTGGCGGTGCAGCCCGGTGCGCGCCGCACGGGTGCCGACGGACTGCACGACGGCGACCTGCGCATCCGTCTCGTCGCCCCGCCGGTGGACGGCAAGGCGAACGAGGCGCTCGTCGCCTGGCTTGCGGGCGAATTGCGCTGCCCGCGGCGCGCGGTACGGGTCGCGCGCGGTGCCATGTCGCGCCGCAAGGGGCTGGAGATCGACCTGCCTCCGGCCGAGGTGTCGCGCTGGCTCGACGGGCTCCTGGGCGCGCCGCGGTGAGCGCCGCGCGCTGCGGGGGGCCATTGCCTGGGGTGGCGTCTGGCAGGCCGATGGCGCAGACCTGCCGATGACGCTCGACATCGTCTACAAGCTGCTCGCGATCTTTGCCACCATCGCGATCGGCTGGACGGCGATCCGCCTGCGCTGGTTCGGCGGTGCGGCCGACGGCGCCGATCCGTCGCGCATGCTCGGCAACGTATCGATGATGATCTTCGTGCCGGCACTGTTGTTCCGCACCATGGCGCGCATCGACCTTTCGCACATGCCGTGGCAGGCCGCGCAGGCGTATTTCCTGCCCGTCATCGCGTGGACGGTGGTGTTCTACCTGTGGCAGCGGCGCCAGCCGCACGCCGGCCAACCCGCGGCGCCCGCCACACGCGCCATCACCGCGATCTACGGCAACGGCGTGCAACTCGGCATCCCGATGGCGGCCGCGCTGTTCGGCGAGAAGGGCCTGGCCATCCACATCGCACTCGTCAGCGTGCACGGCGTGCTGCTGCTCACGTTGTTGACCGTGCTGGTCGAACTCGACATTGCGCGCCACGACCACAGCGCCACGCTGGCGCGCACGGTGCGCACCACGCTGCGCAATACGCTGGTCCATCCGGTCGTGTTGCCCGTGCTCGTCGGCGTGGTCTGGAACCTGGCGGGTTTCGGGCTGCACCCGGTGGCCGACCAGGCACTGGCCAGTCTGGGCAGCGCGGTGGTGCCCGTCTGCCTGCTGATGATCGGCATGACACTCGGTGTCTACGGTGTCGAAGGCCAGGTGCGCAATGCGCTCACGCTCAGCGCGCTGAAGCTGTTGCTGATGCCGGCCATGGTGCTGGCCGTCGCCCATTGGGGCTTCGGGCTGGATGGCGTGGCGCTGAAAGTCTGCGTGATGATGGCCGCCTTGCCCACTGGCGTGAACGCGCTGATCTTCGGCCAGCGTTACCGCACGGGCGAGCACGAGGCGACGTCGACGATCGTCGTGTCGACGGCCGGCTTCGCCCTCACCGCGACCCTCTGGCTGGCGCTGCTGTCGACCGTCGCCTGAATCTGCAGGCGCGGTTGCGTGACCCGACCTGCCGTGTGGATTCCTTCCAGGCGTGCGATTTGGGACAATCGGGGCATGCAGATCGACGACATCCCCGCCTATATGGCCCACGTGGGTGCCGCCGCGCGCGCCGCGTCCACCACGATGGCGGCCGCCTCCACGGCGGCCAAGAACGCTGCGCTCGACGCGCTGGCGCGCCGCCTGCGATCCGAAGGCGCGGCGCTGGCGCAGGCCAACGCGCTCGATATCGCGGCCGCGCAGGCCGCGGGTCTGGCCGTGCCGCTGGTCGACCGCCTGAAGCTCACGCCCAAGGTGATCGACACGGTGGCCGAAGGCTGCGAGCAGCTGGCCGCGATGCCCGACCCGGTGGGCGAGATCAGCGACGTGAAGCGCCGCCCGAGCGGCATCAGCGTCGGGCGCATGCGTGTGCCGCTCGGTGTCTTCGGCATGATCTTCGAGAGCCGGCCGAACGTGACCATCGAGGCCGCGTCGCTCGCCATCAAGAGCGGAAACGCCTGCATCCTTCGCGGCGGCTCCGAAGCGATCCATTCCAACCTCGCGCTCTGGCGCCTGGTGCAGGCGGCGCTGTCCGACGCCGGTCTGCCGCCCGAGGCGGTGCAACTCGTCGAGACGACCGACCGCGCCGCCGTCGGGCGCCTGATCACGATGCCCGAGCATGTGGACGTGGTCATCCCGCGCGGCGGCAAGTCGCTCATCGAGCGCATCAGCGCCGAGGCCCGTGTGCCGGTCATCAAGCATCTCGACGGCAACTGCCATGTCTACGTCGACGCCGAGGTCGATCTCGACCTCGCGGTGAAGGTCACCGACAACGCCAAGACGCAGAAATACAGCCCCTGCAACGCGGCCGAATCGCTGCTCGTGCACGAGCAGCAGGCGGCGGCGTTCCTGCCGCGCATCGGTGCGGTGTTCGTGGCCAAGGGCGTGCAGATGCGCTGCGACGAGGCATCACGCCGGCTCCTGGCGCAGTTGCCCGGCGCCGATGTCGTGGCCGCGCAGGAATCCGACTGGAGCGAGGAGTACCTCGCCCCCGTCATCAGCATCAAGGTGGTCGGCAGCGTCGACGAGGCCATCGCCCATGTCAACCGGTATGGCTCGCACCACACCGACGCGATCCTGACCAACCACCACCCGAACGCCATGCGCTTCCTGCGCGAAGTCGATTCGGCCAGCGTGATGGTCAACGCCAGCACCCGTTTCGCCGATGGTTTCGAATACGGGCTCGGCGCCGAGATCGGCATCAGCACCGACAAGTTCCATGCGCGCGGGCCGGTGGGCCTGGAAGGGCTCACGTCGCTCAAGTGGGTCGTGCTCGGGCAAGGCGAGGTGCGCGTCTGACCGGCGCCGGGGCGACGCCGTGAACCACGGGCAGATCGCCGGCCTCGTGCTGGCCGGCGTGGTGGCGTTCTGGATGATCGGCGCCTACAACCGCCTCGTGCGGTTGCGCAACGCCATCGCGGCCGCATGGGCGCATTTCGACACCCAGTTGCAGCGCCGCGCCGTCGCGCTCCCTGCGCTGCTGGCGGCGCTCGAAGGCCCGATGGCCGCCGAGCAGCGCACCTTCGAATTGGTGGCTGCGGCGCAGCGCCAGGTCGAGGGCGCCGCCGATGCCTTTCGCGCCACGCCGGTCGATCCGGGCGCTGCGGCGTCGTTGATGGCGTCGCTCGCCCAGTTCGACGCGACGCGGGCGCGGCTGCTGGCGCTGCTCGACCAGCACGCCGCGCTGCGCCAGGCGGACCTGGTGGCCGCGCCATTGCGCGAATTGGGCGACGTGGACACCCGCCTGGCCTTCGCGCGCCAACTCTTCAACGACGCCGTGCAGGACTACAACCAGGCGCTGGACCAGTTGCCGACACGGCTGCTGGCGGGCTTCTACCGCTTCAGGCCGGCCGGCCGCCTGTGACCCTGTCGCCCAGGGCGCCGGTCCGTCGGATCTGGCGCGGCGCGGGCATCGTCATGTGGATCGATGGTCTTGGTGGACGGGCCGGCGGCCCAGACGTCCGCGAACGCGTCAACTGCGCGCGGGGCCGCGTGGCGTGAGGCGCCCGTCGGGCGCGCCGTCGACCTCATGGTCGATCTCGAAGGCGATCTGTGTGCACACCGCGCGGCACAGCGTGGCGGCGCGCTCGCTCTCGATGCGGTAGTAGATCTGGGTGGCGTCGCGCCGCTTGCCCAGCACGCCGGCGCGGTACAGGGTGGACAGATGCTGGCTCATGTTCGGCTGCGTCGTCTCGATGTCTCCGAGCAGTTGTGACACGTTCTTTTCGCCGTGGCACAGCGAGCTGATGATCTTCAGGCGGATCGGCGTGGACAACAGGCTGAACAATTCCGCCGCCGTGGAGAAGACCTCATCGGACTTGATCGACTCGTCGCTCGGCTCGACGGGCGTGGGAGCCGCAGGCCCGGGCTTGGCCGCAGTGTCGGATTTCATGATTTGGCGCCGCATGGTGGTTCGCATTCTTCTCGTGCAACGAGCGATTACTTCTTTGGCGGGGCTGCCGGTGCCGGTGTGGCGCCGAAGTGGTAATGGTCGCGCTGGAGCACGGCGGCCACGGCGGTGACCTCTTCCGGGAAGAGGCCCAGGTTGAGCTCGGTGCTGCAATAGTCGACCATGCCGCGCAGCGCGCCGGGGGTGTTGATGCGACCGGCCGGCCGGTAGATCGCCGACCCGTCACCGCCCACCTTTCGCGCGTGGCATTCCGCGCACTTGCTTTCCTTGAACAGGCGTTCGCCGAGCGCCAGGTCGGCGCCGCGGAAGATCTCGGGCACGGGCTGCGCCAGGGCGGCGCTTGAGAGCGCCAGGGCGGCAAGGGACAAGGGTAAGCGCATCATGGTCGGACCTCCGCGTCAGCCTGCGAGACCCGCCAATTCAAGCACATCGGCCTCGAACATCTCGCCCGGGATCACCTGCTTCAGATGCCCGGCGCGGTCGACCGTCACCGTGAGCGGGATCATGCGCCGTGGCGACAGCGCCGCCGCCATCGGTTCGGCGTCGAGCGTGACGGCGAACCGGTGGCCGGCAGCCGTCATGTAGCGCTGCACGGCCTGCACATCGCGCTCGCGCGCCACGGTCAACAGTTGCAGCGGCAGCCCCGCCACGGCCCCCTGCAGCCGCGACACGTGCACCAGGTGGCGGCGGCAGAACGGGCAGGTCGTCGACCAGAACACCACGACGACCGCCTGGCCCGCCGCATCGGCGGGGCCCCAATGCGTGCCGTCGAGCAGCGTCACCTCCGGCCACACGACCCGCTCTCCCGGCGCCGGCGCGGCCCACGCGGTGGCCAGCGCACCCGGTGCCGAGGCAAGCAGTGCCACGGCCTGGCGGCGGTTGGGGCGTTTCATTTGGCGGACTGCTCCATCAGCAGGTACGTGTTGTACGCGTTGATGCGGTTGGCCGCACGGAACAACGGCAGCCTCTCGAAGCGCGACCAGTCGGTGTGCGCATAGGCCTCCTCGAAGGGGTCCATGTTGCGTGCCGCCTCGCCCATGCTCTGGCGCAGGAAGACCAGGTAGTCGTGCGTGAGCTGCAGGTCCTCGCGCGCGCTCGTGGAGACCGGCCCGTGTCCGGGCACGATGACCTGCGCGTCGAAGGCGAGCAGGGTCCTGAGCGACTCGATCCAGTGCCCGCTGTCGGCCTGTCCGACGAACGGGATCCGCGCACGAAAGACGATGTCGCCCGCCAGCAGCAGTTTGCGGTCCGGCAGGTAGACCACCAGGTCCTCGGGGGTGTGGGCCGGGCCGGCAGGCCGCAGGAGGAAGTCGACGCCCCCGACCGTGAGGGTGGTGGGCCCGTCGATCCAGCGGTCGGCCGGCACGAGGCGGGTGTGCTCGTCGATCCACGGGAAGAGTTCCTCGCGGCTGGCCTTCAGGCGCAGCGCGGCGGTTTCGGAGTTGAGGTACAGCTGGCCGCCCCGGTGCGCGATGACCGTCGCCCCGGCGTCCTTGAACACCTGGAGGCCGTAGATGTGATCGGCGTGGTAGTGGCTCACGATCACGTGGGTCACCGGCTTGGGCGTGATGCGCGCGATCTCGGCTTGCAGTTCCCTGGCCAGTTCGGGCGAGCCCAGGGCGTCGAAGAGCACCACGCCGTCGCGTGTCACCACGAAGGCCGCATTGGAGATGAAGTTGCGATTCGCCGCCGATCCGAGCGCCGACAGGCCCTGCACCATCCACGTGTCGGGTGCGACCTGCACCGCGTGCGGACGGTCGGTCTGCGCATTCACTGGCGGCGCCGCCGCGACGACGCAGCCGACCCATGCAGCCAGTGCTGCCCGGCGCAAGCATTTGAACATCAGCATGTGGTCATATTACGCCGATGTGACCGTAAAGGGGAGTGGGGCGAACGCGGGGGGCGTGCCGACCGCATGGGCGCGGTCGTGCGGTGCGGGCGGCGGCCAGCGTGCAGAATCGGTGCGGTCTCGTGTGCGACGCACACCGCCAGACGAGGAGATCACGATGAAAACAGCCTTGTGCCAGGCGACGCTCCTGGCCACCCTGCTGGCCACCGCCGGCGCGACCGGCGCACAGGATGCACGCCAGGCGCGAAGCCTGGCCGCCACCTGTGCCACCTGCCACGGGATCGACGGTCATGCCCGCGCGGACATGAAGCCGCTTGCCGGCATGCCGGCCGACAAGATCGCCGGGCTGGTGGCGGATTTCCGCAGCGGTGCGCGGCCGGCCACGCTGATGCACCAGATCGCCAAGGGTTATACCGACGCGCAGATCCGGCTCGTCGCCGCCTATTTCGCCGCGCAGCCGGCGCTGCCGGGAAGGGACGCACCATGACACAACGGCTCCTTTCCCGGCGGCACGTGCTGCGCACAGGCGCCGCCGTGGCGGCCGCGTCGCTGGGAGGCTGCGCGGGTCTCGGCCGCACGCCATCGGGCGGGCGCGTGGTGGTCGTCGGCGGCGGATTCGGCGGGGCCACGGCGGCGCGTTATCTGCGCCTCTGGGGCGGCGACATCGATGTCACGCTGGTCGAGCGCAACGCCGAATTCGTCTCGTGCCCGATGAGCAACCTCGTGCTTGGCGGCTACCGCTCGATGGCCGGCATCACGCGCGGTTACGGCGGCCTGGCCGCGGCCGGCGTGCGGGTCGTGCAGGGGGAGGTCGTCGCCATCGACGGCGTGGCGCGCAAGGTCCGCCTTGCCGAAGGCACCGAACTGGCCTACGACCGGCTGGTCGTCGCGCCGGGCATCGACTTCATCACCGGCCCGATCGGCGGCCTGCAGGCAGCGCTCGACAGCGGCCGGGCCGTGCACGCTTGGAAGGCCGGACCGCAGACGATCGCTCTGCGCCGGCAGATCGAGGGCATGCCCGATGGCGGCGTCGTTGCGCTGTCGATTCCGCCCACGCCCTACCGGTGCCCGCCCGCCCCGTACGAGCGTGCATGCATGGTGGCCAGCTACCTGAAGGCGGCCAAACCGCGCTCCAAGCTGCTGCTGCTCGACGCCAACCCGGAGATCCAGTCGAAGAAGGCCCTCTTCGAGCGCGCCTTCGAGGAGCACTACAAGGGGCTGCTGGAATACCGCCCGAATACCGAACTGCGCGAGGTGTCGGGCGGCGTGCTGAAGTTCGATTTCGAGGACGTGAAGGCGGACGTGCTGAACGTCGTGCCGCCGCAGCGCGCTGCCGACATCGCGCGCACCGCCGGGCTCGTCAACATCAACGCGCGCTGGGCCGGTGTGCACTGGCTGACGCTGGAGTCGACGGCCGTGCCCGGCATCCACGTGCTCGGCGACGCCGCGTTTCCAGGGCCGGCCATGCCCAAGTCGGGGCACATGGCCAACCAGCACGGCAAGGTGGCCGCCGCGGCCATCATCCAGTTGTTGAAGGGCGAGCCCGTGAACGACGCGCCCATGGCGCTGAATACCTGCTACAGCTTCGTCACCCCGACCGAGGCGGTCCACGTGGCATCGGTGCACGAATACGACCCTGTGGAGAAGACGTTCAAGGCCGTGCACGGCGCAGGCGGCCTCTCGGCTGCTGCGAGCGTGGCCGAAGGCCGTTACGCGCTCAGCTGGGCCGACAACATCTGGGCCGATACGCTGGGGCTCTGAAAGCCTGCGACGGCGCGCATCCGCGCGCATCGTCTCGGCGTCTTCGGGCGGCCAACACCTTACAACCGCACGTACGCCCAACCTTGCTGCATGCGCAGCACGATCTCGTCGAGCGCCGAGGTCGCGACCCGCGTGCCGGGCAGAAGCCGAACCTCGACACCGGCATCCTGCAATTTCTGCAGGGTCTGCCCGCACGCCACCAACGCCAGTGGCGGGTACGCCGTGCGCAGGGACTCGAGACGCTGCGCGTACGGCGAGTCGGAGGCCCGCAGCAGGTCCAGGCCCGGCCCGTTGGCAACGATCTCGATCGCCACCGTGCGCCCCGATCCGCGGGTGGCGTCGATCAGCCCCTGCGTGCGCTCGAGCGCGGCCTGCCATTGCCGGGGGTCGTTGTGGCTGACATGCACCACGACGTGGCTGGTCTCGCTGGCAGGCGCCTGCGTGTCGACGCGGGCCGACGTCCATGCCGTGGGCCCGACGGCGCCCTCGCGCGCCATCCACCCCGCGACCAGGCCGCCGGCAAAGAGCACCAGCGCCGCGGCGGCCAGGCGTGCACGCGGGCGGGGCGCAGCCGAATGTTGCGGCGGGGTCGGCGCCACGCCGGCATACGCATGCTGCACCAGTTCCTTGGCAAGGCGCAGCTGGCCGATGCGATCGCGCAGCGCGGGCTCGGCGGACCATTGCTCGAGCAGCGCCGCGGCGTCGGCGGGCGACAACTCGCCATCGACCAGTGCATTCAGTTGCTCGTCGGACCAGCGGTGCGGCCGTTCGGTCGTCATTTCACCCGCCTCAATGGGGTGGCGTCGGCGCGTTCGCTGGCCAGCGGGGGCGATAGCGCCTGGCGCAAGGCCGCACGCCCTCGGCAAAGGCGGCTCATCACCGTGCCCATCGGGATCGCCAGGATTTCAGCCGCCTCGGCGTAGCTGCATTCCTCGAGGTCGACCAACGCGAGCACCTCGCGTTGGCCGAGCGGCAGCTGCTCGATCGCACTGCGCACACGCGTTGCGAGCTCGGTCCGGCTGGCCGCGTGCTCGGGGGTGTGGTCGACCGCGAGCAGGCGCTCCTCGATGCTGTCGATGTCTTCGGTCGGCCGCTGCGCGCGCAGGTGGTCGCGCCAGCAATTGACCAGGATGCCGTACAGCCAGCTGCGCATGCGCGCCGGGTCGCGCAGCTGGTGGGCGTGCGCAACTGCCTTGGTCAGGGCTTCCTGTGTCAGGTCGTCCGCCAGGGCACGGTCATGGCACCACATGTAGGCCAGCCGGAACAACGCCGCACGGCTGTGCTGCACACGCTGGCGCAAGCCATCGGTCCGGTCGAACAACGAAAGGAAGTCCATGCAGGTGAAGACGGAGGATGGTTCGACTTTATTCCAGCCGATTCATCGCGCCGCCTGGTGGCGGGCCGCACGCCGATGGAATAAACCCACGCGCCGCGGCGTCTATCGTGGTGCGTGGCCCGATGGCCGCGCGTATCCCAACCCAAGGAGACATGACCCATGACGATTCGCCACCTGACCGCCTGCGCCGCACTCGCCGCTGTCCTGATGGCGCCGCTGTCCGGCGCCTGGGCCCAGAACCTCGACCTCACGCGCCCGAACAAGGTGGTCTTCCAGGTCAGCGACGGCGACGCGGCCAAATGGAATCTGGCGTTGAACAACGCGCGCAACGTGCAGCAGGACCTTGGCCGCGACAATGTCGCGATCGAGATCGTCGCGTACGGGCCGGGCATCGGCATGCTCAAGCTCGACTCCGTGGTCGGCGCACGCGTGGCCGAGGCCCTCGGCAGCGGCCTGTCGGTGGTCGCGTGCGAGAACACGATGAAGAACACCAAGCTGACCGCCGCCGACATGCTGCCCACCATCGGCTATGTGCCGGCCGGTGTCGTGCAGCTGATGAAGCGCCAGAAGGAAGGGTTTGCCTACGTCCGGCCCTGACACCCCGTCAGGCGCCGGGCCGGGCGCCGCCGAGGCAGTCACCGGCTGCGGTGCTGCTTGACGAAGTCTTCACAAGGGTCGTCGCGCGGGGCCGGCGCCGCAAGCACGACCGCGTCGAAGGCCGGGGCCATCGCCACTTCGTGGCCTTCCTCGAGGAACCCGACGCTGAAGATGCGCGCGCTTTCCGGCCCCAGCCAGCGTGGCACGCCGATGTCACGCCGGACATGGCCGTCGCCCGCCAGCAGCACCACGCCGGTGGCAGCATGGCGGCGCAGCACGAGTGCCATCACGGCGTCGCGGGCCATCTGCGCCTGCGCCATCTTCGGCAACACGGTGGGTGGCAATGCGCCGCAATGGCCTTCGTCGATCTCGCGCTCCTGTGCGCGCTGCCAGGCCGCATCGACGGGCCGGTCCAGGCCCAGCGTGGCGATGGTGGCATCGTCGAACACGGCCGGCATGCCCGCGCGCACGATCCGCGTCGTCTCGGCGTTCGACAGATTGGCCGCGATCAACGGCAACCCGTGGCGCAATGCGAGCTGGACCACGGGACGGTAGAGGTCCCAGTTCCAGCCGGCGCCGGGTTGCCGGCTCGGGGTAACGGCGGCGGCGATGAGGTGCCGGGCGTCGCCGGGCGCCTCACGGCGGGCACGGTCGATCTCGCCCTGCCGGTCGCGGTCGAACTGTTCCATCGCGATGGCGGGCCGCCAGCCGGCGGCCACGGCGCGTTCCAGCACCTCGAGTCGCAACCGGTGCAGCCGCGCGTTGTCGTGCACTTCGCCGAGCAGCACGATGGCGTTGCCCTGAAGCCGGTCCTCCCAAGCGTGGCGCGGCTGCGGCGGGGTGGTGCACGCGGCGCAGGCCAGCGCGATCAAGGCGACGACCCTGCGGCGAGAGGGGATCGGCAGCATCACGCGGTGCCGTTCATGCCACGGCCGGCTGCAGGAACCGGACCGTTCCCGCATCGGCGTCCATCTCCACGGGGAGCCCCACCGGTAGCGTGAACTTCTTCTTGATGTGGCCGAACGATGCACCCGCGTAGACCGGCACGCCGAGCGGCGCGAACCAATCGTCGAACACCTCGTCGAGCGTCAGCGTGCCGTAGTTGCCGTCGCCGGGTGTGCAGTTGGTGAACGCGCCGAGCACGACGCCAGCCAGCCGGTCGAACGCACCTGCGAGCTTGAGTGTGGAAAGCATGCGGTCGATGCGGTAGAGGTATTCGTTGATGTCCTCGAGGAACAGGATCGCGCCGTCGAAGCGGGGCCAGTAGGTCGAACCCGCCATCGCGGCCAGCACACTGAGATTGCCGCCGATCAGCGGGCCGCGCGCGCGCCCGCCGCGCAGCGTGCTGATGCGGTTGTCCCTGGGCACCAGCGCGTCGCCGGTCGGCGGCGGGTTGCGCAGCAGCATCGGCTCGGCGGCCATCACGGCGCCGCGAAAGTGCGCGACGCTGAATTCGTTCCACTCGCTCACGCCCACGGGCGCGTGGAAGGTCACGAGCCCGGTCTTCACGTGCACCGCATTGATCAGCGCGGTGAGGTCCGAGAAGCCGGCCAGCACCTTGGGGTGGCGGCGCGCGCTGTCGTAGTCGACCAGCGGCAGCATGCGGTTGCCGCCGGAGCCGCCGGTGACCGCCAGGATGCCCTGCACGCCGGGGTCGGCGAACATCGCATTCACGTCGGCCGCACGCTGGGCGTCGGTGCCGGCGAACTGGCCGCGGCGCGCGCGCAGGTGCGTGCCCTCCTTGACCTTGAAGCCGAGCGCACGCAGCGTCTCGTGCGTAATCTCGTACGGCTCGCGCTCGTACACCGCGCTCGACGGGTTGACGAGTCCGATCGTGTCGCCCGGCTGCAGCCGGCGCGGCAACAGCAGCGGTGGCGCTGCGGCCTGTGCGCGTGCCGCCCCCACGGTGGCCAAGCCGGCGGCGCCGGCCGTGAAGGCCGTGAAGCGGCGTCGTGTGATCGTCGTCATGTGCGGCTCCTCAATCCACCCGCGGCCACTCGCGCCGCACGCGATCGCGGTCGCCGAAGTCGAAGTGCCACCATTCGGTGGGAATGCCGTGGAAGCCGCCGCGCACCATCGCCGCGTGCAGCCAGCCACGCTCGGTGATCTGCGCCGCCGTCAGCACGCCGAGCGCCAGATGCTCGGCGTCGAGCGCGGGGTGCGACCGCAGCGACATCTCGTCGAAACCGCTGCCCATGTCGGCCTCGGTGCCGTCGGACGCGATCAGCGTGACGTCCACCGCCATGCCGAAGGAGTGGATCGACCCGCGTGCCGGATCGGCGAAATACAGCGCCGCCGGGGTGCCGGCCACGTCGGCCCAGATCGCCTGTTGCACGCGGTGCGGGCGCAGCGCGTCCAGCACCACCAGGCGCCAGCCCGGCCGCGACTGCGCCAGCCAGGCGGCCGCGGTCTCGAGGCCCGCCGCTGCCTCGGCCCGCAGCCAGGCGCAGTCGAAGCCGGCATAGAGCACCCGTCCGGCAAAGTTGTTTGTCGTCGCATAGCGCAGGTCGTGGCCGACGCCCTGCAGCGTCGACAGGCGCCGGAAGTCCGGGTGCGTGGCCACGTCCTCGACGCGGATCACTCGGGCGGGTGGAACGGGCAGAGTCGTCATTCGCGCCAGACGCCTTCGAAATCGACGCTGCCGTTGGGCGCCATCACGAAGCCCTGCACGTCGCGCCGCACCGGGATGTAGACGGCCGAATGGGCCATCGTGATCCATGGCCGCTCGCGCTTGAAGATGCGCTGCGCCTGCACGTACAGCGCCAGCCGCTTGGGCACGTCGGTCTCGCCGCGTGCGGCCTCCACCAGGGCGTCGAACTCGGGGTTGCAGAACTTGATGCCACCCCGGCTCGCGGCGCAGGTGAGGTTGGGCGTGAGGAATTCGTCGGCGTCGGGCATGTCGCTCGACCAGCCGCTCATGTAGACGTCGTGCTCGCCGTTGTTGGCACGCTTGAGGTATTCGCCCCATTCGTAGGTGACGATGCGTGCCTTCACGCCGATGCGCGCCCAGTCCTGCTGGATCATCTGGGCCATCAGCGCCCCGTTGGGGTTGGTCGGCCGCGCGATCGGCAGCGCCCACAGGTCGATCGCAAATCCCACCGGGTAGCCCGCCTGGGCGAGCAGCGCCTTCGCGCGTTCGGGATCGAATTCGTTGCGCAGCGTGCGGTCGTAACCCGGCACCGTCGGCGGCAGCGCGCTCACCGCCTGCACGGCATCGCCGCGCGGGAACAGCACCTTGAAGAGGGCGTCGCGGTCGACCGCGATGTCGAGCGCCACACGCACGTCGCGGTTCGACGTCGGCGCCTTCTTCATGTTGAACGACAGGTAGCTGATGTTCGTCGCCTGCGTCTTCAGGATGCGCACCTGCGGGTGGCCCGTGAGCGAGCCGACGTCGACGTCGCGGATCGCGGCCGCCACGTGGCATTCGCCGCGCGCGAGCTTCTGCACACGCACGTTGGGCTCGCGGCTGATCGCGTACACCAGCGCCTCGGTCTTCTGCACGCCGCGCCAGTAGTCGGGGTTCGCGCGCAGGCGCAGCACGTCGTCCTTCTTGTAGCTCTTGAAGCGGTACGGCCCGGTGCCCACCGGCTGGTTGTTGATCGCCTGCGGCCGCCCTTCGGCGAGCAGCTTCGCGCCATATTCGGCCGGCTGAATGCCGGCGAACGCATTCGCCAGAAGCGCCACGAAGGTCACGTTCGGCTTGTGCAGGCGGAAGCGCACGCGGTCGTCGGCGAGGCGGTCGATGCCGGCGATCATGCCGGCCAGCCCCACGCTCTGTGGCTGCACGAAGGTGGCGGGGAAGGCGACGTTGAACGGCGCCTTCGGATCGATGAAGCGGCCGAACGTGAAAAGCACGTCGTCGGCATTGAACTCGCGTGTCGGCGTGAAGTACGGCGTGGTGTGGAACTTCACGCCGCGGCGCAGCGTGAAGGTGAAGGTGCGTGCATCGCGCGAGGTCTCCCACGCCGTCGCGAGCTCGGGCACGAGCGCGCTGCCGCCGCGCTCGAGGCCGACGAGCGTCTGGAAGATCTGGCTCGTCACGTTGAAAGTGCTGGAGCTGTCCCACAAACCGGGGTCGAAACCTTCGGGGCTGGCGTCGGCGCAGTACACCAGCGGCTTCGCGGCGAGGGCGGCCATGGGCAGCAACGCCAGCAGGACGAGGTGGCGGGCACGTCGGCACGCGGGGTAGTCGGGCACACGAACAGGCACTCGAGGATGATAGCGGCGGGGTCTGCGCGTCCCGGCGTGGGCGCCGCGTGCGTCGGCCCCGCACCATGCGGGCCAAAGCCGGGCATGGTCCAATCCAGCCTGTTCACGCTCTTCTCCGGAACCCGATCTCTTGGACACCCGTTTACCCGCAGCCACCCGCGCCGGGCTGCTGCGCGGCCCGATCCCGCTGACGGTGGAGCAGCTGCTGCTGGCCGCCGGACTCTTCTGGCTCTTCTCGGCCAACCGCATCTTCATCACGCGCGCACTCGACGACCGCAGCGCCGGCGACGTGTCGACCTGGGGTTTCGTGCTGGCGCTGGCCGTCATGCTCGTGGCCCTGCATGTGCTGATGGTGGCGGTGGTGTCGACACGCTGGACGGTCAAGCCCGTGCTCGCGGTGCTGATCGTGGGTACGGCGTTCGCCACCTACTACATGCAGCAGTTCGGGGTCTATCTGGACCCATCGATGCTGCGCAACGTGCTGCGCACCGACGTGCGAGAAGCGCGCGAGCTGTTCGGACTGGGTCTGGTGCCGCATCTGCTGCTGTATGCCGCGCTGCCGCTCTGGCTGCTGTGGCGCGTGCGCATCGTGAACCGCCCCTGGAAGCGCGCGCTGCTCGTGCGTGCCGGCGCGCTGCTGCTGGCTGCCGGTGCGGCCGTGGGTGCGCTGCTGACGATCTTCCAGCCCTTCTCGTCGCTGATGCGCAACCACAAGGAGATGCGCTACCTCATCACGCCGGCCAACTACCTTTGGTCGATCGGCGCGGTGCTGGCCGCCGATGCCAAGGGTGCCGCCAAGCCGCGCCAGCAGATCGGCCTGGATGCGAAGCTCGGTCCCGCTGGACCGGGCCGCGCCAGGCCGGCGGTGCTGGTGCTCGTCGTCGGCGAGACGGCACGCGCCGCCAACTGGGGCCTGAGCGGCTACACGCGCCAGACGACCCCGGAGCTCGCGAAGTTGCCCGTGATCAATTTCCCGCAGGTCACGAGCTGCGGCACCAACACCGAGGTATCGGTGCCGTGCATGTTCGCCCCCGTGGGCCGGCGCAACTACGACGAGAGCGCCATCCGGGGCAGCGACACGCTGCTGCAGATGCTGTCCCGTGCCGGCGTGGGGGTGTACTGGCGCGACAACCAGTCGGGCTGCAAGGGCGTGTGCGACGGCCTGCCGAACGAGACGGTGGCGCAGGTCGCCCCGCCTGCGTTGTGCGACGGTGGGCGCTGTCTCGACGAGGGCCTGCTCGTCGGCCTGGGCGACCGGCTGAAGCAGGCGAAGGGTGTCCAGCTGGTCGTGCTGCACATGCTGGGCAACCACGGCCCGTCGTACTTCCGGCGTTACCCGAAGGCGTTTGCGCGCTTCGAGCCGGCCTGCGAGAGCGACGACCTGCGACGCTGCTCGCAGGACGAGATCGTGAACGCCTACGACAACGCGCTGCTGTACACCGACCACGTGCTCGCGCAGCTGGTGGGCCAGCTCCAGTCCAGTGGCGTCGATTCGGCGCTCTGGTACGTCAGCGACCATGGCGAGTCGCTCGGCGAGAACAACCTCTTCCTGCACGGCATACCGTATGCCATCGCGCCCGACGTGCAGACCCGCGTGCCGATGGTGATGTGGATGTCCGAGGGCTTCCGCAGCGCGGCCGGCATCGACCTGTCCTGCCTGCAGCGCCGCGCCACGAAGCCGGCCGCACACGACGACATCTTCCACACGGCGCTGGGCCTGCTGAACGTGCAGACCGCGTTGTACGAGCACAAGCTCGACCTCACCGATGGCTGCCGCGCGAAGGAGCTGCCTTGACGCCGCCCACGGCACCCGGCAGCGCCGGGCCGCAGTTCGGCGCGCACCAGCACGATTTCATCGCGCGCGATCTGCTCGTCACGTTGCTGGGCCTGGCGGCCGTGCTGATGTGGGACTACGCAGACCGTGACCTGACGGTCGCGCGCTGGTTCGCCGACGGGCAGGGCTTCGCGTGGCGGGACCACTGGTTCACGAGCGGCGTTCTGCACGAAGGCGGGCGCGCGCTCGGATGGGTGTTGCTGGTCCTGCTCATCGTGAATATCTGGCGCCCGCTCATCGACGGGCCCGACAAGGCCGAGCGTGTGCGCTGGGTGGTGATGACGCTGGCCTGCGTGACGCTCGTCCCTGCCATCAAGCGCGTGAGCCCGACCAGCTGCCCCTGGGACCTGGCCGAGTTCGGCGGCATGGCGCAACACGTCTCGCATTGGCGGTTCGGCATCGCCGACGGCGGGCCGGGGCACTGCTTCCCGTCGGGGCATGCCACGGCCGCGTTCGGATTCTTCAGTGGCTGGTTTGCGCTGCGGCGCACCCGTCCTGCAATGGCCCGTGTCTGGCTCGCCACGGTGCTGGTGGTGGGTGTCGCGTTCGGCACTGCGCAATTGATGCGCGGCGCCCACTACCCGAGCCACACGCTATGGTCGGCGCTCGGCTGCTGGGTGGTGTGCCTCGTGGCCGCGCCGCGCCGCGCGGCACCCGCCTGACGGCGGCGCCCGGCGGCGCGGCAAGCGAAGGTTCAGCGGCCGTTGGTGCAGGGGGCGCCGGCCGCGCCCGGCCCGCCGGCCACGTGACCAGCCATGTGTCCGGCCATGTGTCCGGGCATCTGACCGGACATCGCGCCACCCATGTGGCTGCCCATCCCGCCGCCCATCCGTCCACCCATCGCGCCGCCCATCCCCATGCCGGCGCCCATGCCGCTGCCCATGCCGCCACCCATCGGGCCCGGCAGGGTGCGGTCGGCCACGGCCTGCTGTTCCGGCGTCAGTGCGGCATACAGGCTCTTCAGTGCATCGCTGCGCTCGGTCTGTTGTTGCTGTTGCAGCGCCAGCATCGTGTTGTGCAACGCGCTCGGGTCCTGCGCCGCCCCGCTCGTGGCTTGCATCTGCGCCTGCATCGCCGTGTGCATGGCGTTGCGTGCCTCGGCGTGGCGCGTGACCACGGCAGCATAGGCCGACCATGCGGCCTCCTGCGCGGGCGTGATCTTCAGCGTCGCCTTCAGGTCGCCCAGGCGTGTGGCCACGGCCGCGGCCATCTGCTCGGGCGTACCGGCCTGCTGCATGCCCATGCCGGGACCCATGCCCATCCCGGTGCCGGGATGCGCGAGTGCCAGGCCCGCGACGGCCAGCGAAGCGATCGTCAGCGTGGCGGCAGCAAATTTTGTCGAGGTCTTCATGGTGTGTTCCTTTGTTTGTCGAAGGGATTCGATGCGCCCATTGAGCGCCCGGTCCGTAAGCCCGGTGTGTCATGAACCGGCTTTGTTGTGGCGCAGTGCGACGGCGCGCCGGCGTGACATGCTGTGTTACGTTTCTCCCGCGCCGGATCCGCGCAGACGGCGTGCAATCGACGCCGTGACCCGGTGAACACGCCCATGGACCGCCCTGACCACATCCTCATCGTCGACGACGACGCCGAGATCCGCAGCCTCCTGACGCGCTATCT
>JAHECD010000093.1 GCA_024641945.1 Rubrivivax sp.
TGGGGTGGCTGATGGGACTCGAACCCACGACGACCAGAATCACAATCTGGGACTCTACCAACTGAGCTACAGCCACCGCAGAACAACCGAGATTATAGCCGCGGCACCGTGGCTCACTGAGCGGGCGCCGTGCCCGCGCCAGACGCAGCCGCGGCCGCAGCCGGCTTGATCTCGACGCCATATCGCTTTTTCAGCGCCTCGAAGTACGCGGCCGATACCGCCGCAGACCAGGCCTGCGCGTATTGCGCGCCGAGTGCGGCGCTCGCAGCGCCGGCATCTTCGGGTGGCAGCACCTTGGTCAGGCGCGCCACGAGGTATCCCTGCTCACCGAGGTCGACGCCCAGCGGTGCCGGAAGCTTGGTCGCGTCCGCCTTCAGGACCGATTCGAGCGCGGCACGTGGCAATGATTGCGGCTGACTGCGCGACACGACGATGGTCTGCGCGAGTGGCGTCTCCGGGTTCTGGCGCAGCCGTGCAAGCAGCGCCTCGCCCTCCTTGCGCGCAAGCGCGGCCGCCTGCTGCTGCACCACCGCGACCCGCACCTCGCTCTTCACGTCGGCCAATGGCGGCGTGCGCGCGGGCAGGTGTTTGACAATGCGCGCAGAGACCAGCTGGTTCTGCCCGAGATCGACCGCGTTCGTATTGCGCTTGTTGACGACGACGTCGTTCGAGAAGACGGCATCGAGCAGCTTCTGCGAGGCGAGCAGGCCCGTCGCACCCGGCGCCGCCGACCGTTGAACCGTGGCCGTCTTCTTCGAGAGCTTGAGCTTGTCGATCACCGGCTGCAGGCTTTCGGACTGCTCGTAGACCGTATTCGTGAACAGTTCCGCGGCCTCTGCAAACTTGCGCTGCGCGAGCGTCCGCTTGACCTCTGCCTCGATTTCGCCGCGCACCGCATCGAAGGACTTCTTGTCGCCGCCGCGTACCGCATCCAGGCGGATGATGTGGAAGCCGAAATCGGATTCCACGAGATTGCTGATCTCGCCCGGCTTCATTGCGAAGACAGCGTCCTCGAAGGGTTTGACCATCGCACCGCGGCTGAAGAAGTCGAGGTCGCCGCCATTTGCAGCCGACCCCGCATCCTCTGAACTCTTGCGTGCAATGTCGGCAAACGCCGCAGGTGTCTTGCGCACCTGCGCCAGCAGCGCCTCGGCACGCGCCTTGGCCTTTTCGCGCTCCGCCGCGGGCTGCGATTTCTCGGACTTGATGAGGATGTGGCTGGCACGCCGCTCTTCGGCCACCGTATAGCGGCTGGCGTTCTCCGTGTAATAACGGCGCAGGTCCTCCTCCGGTGCATTGATGTCTTTCTTCAGCGCATCGAGGTCGAGCACGACGTACTCGATGTCGGCCTGCTCCGGCAGGCGGAAGCGCGCCTCGTTGGCCTTGAAATAGGTCTCGAGTTCCGCGTCGGTGGGATTGACCTTGCTTTCGTAGTCCTTGGTCTCGAAGCGCTGCACCTGCAACTCGCGCCGTTGCAGCAATGCGTCGAGCGCAGTCGCTACCGACGCCTTCGGCGCGATCGTCGTGTCGGCCACACCACCCAGCACCTGCCGCATGCCGAACTCGAGCCGCAGTTGCTGCGCGAACATCTCGGAGGTCATGCCCTGGGCCGCAAGGATGTCCTTGTTGACCGTACCGTCGGGATTGCGAAGGCCCTGAAACTGCGGATCGCTCTCGAAGAGGCGCTTCAGCCGAGCGTCGCCTGGCAGCAGGAACTGCTTCTGCGCGGCTCCAAGCAGCACGCGTTCGCGAATCAGGCCGTCCAGCGACTCGCGCCGGGCCTCGGGAGAGTCGAGCAGTTTCGCGTCGATGTTCGGCATCTGCGCGCGGAAACGCTCGATGTTGCGCTGATGCGCGGCGTCCCATTCGGACTTGGTGACGGCGTGGCCATCGACCTTGGCCACGTCCACCTTGCCGCCTTCGCGAAAAGACGAGTAGCCCTGCACGCCGAAGAAGACAAACGACGGAAAGATCAGGATCACCAGAATGAACTGGAGCAGACGGGTATGCGTGCGGACGAATTCGAACATGGGAATTGGCCTGGTCTACGGTAATCGACAGGATGCGCGGGCCAATCGCGCGGTGCCGAAACGACGAAGGCGAACCGCGGTTCGCCTCCTCTTCAACTGGTGGGTGCTGACGGGATCGAACCGCCGACCTACGCCTTGTAAGGGCGCCGCTCTGCCAGCTGAGCTAAGCACCCAGGTACCCGCGGGTGCGTCGACCCGCGTGACATCAATTCAGGTGGTCCTTGAGGGCCTTGCCCGGACGGAACTTCGGCACCTTGGCCGACTTGATCTTGATGGCCGCGCCCGTGCGCGGATTGCGGCCAGTGCGGGCCGCGCGCTTGCTCACGGCGAAGGTGCCGAAGCCGACGATGGCGACGCTGCCGTTCTTCTTGAGCGTGGTCTTGACACCCCCGATCAACGCTTCCAGTGCACGCGTTGCCGCGGCCTTGGAAATGTCGGCCTGCTTGGCGATGTGTTCGATCAATTCGGTCTTGTTCACGAAGGGCCCCCTCAATAAAGGTGTCTCAAGGAATTGGGTAGGTGATGGGCTGCATCGTGGCGAGGGAGAGTTGACTCCTGAGCCGGGCCAGCGCGCAGAGGAAAGATTCTATGCGCGAAATTCCCGGTGAGCTACGAGGCACGGGCATGAATTGCGCGGGGTCTACCCTCATCGCGACACAGTGGACGAGATCGTCTGCGCCAGGGCCACGCCGACATCGACCGTCGAGGCACTGCCACCGAGGTCGGACGTTCGGGGCGCCTGCGGATCCGAGAGCAACGCCTCGATCGCGCCGAGCACGGCGTCGTGCGCTGCGCGATGCCCGAGAAAATCGAGCATGAGCGCAGCCGACCAGACCTGGCCAATGGGATTGGCCACGCCCCGGCCCGCGATATCCGGCGCAGATCCATGCACCGGCTCGAACGTGCTGGGCCACTCTCGTGTGGGATTCAGGTTTGCCGAAGGAGCGATGCCGATAGTGCCGGTACAGGCGGGCCCGAGGTCGGACAAGATGTCGCCAAACAGATTGCTGGCAACGACCACGTCGAAGATCTGGGGGCGTTGCACAAAATGCGCGGTGAGGATGTCGATGTGGAAGCGATCGACCGATACCTCCGGATACGACTTGGCCATCTCGTCGACACGTTCGTCCCAGTAAGGCATCGTGATCGCGATCCCGTTGCTCTTCGTCGCCGACGTGAGCTTGCGGCGCGGGCGCTTCATCGCCTCTTCGAAGGCAAACTTGAGTACCCGGTCGACGCCATGGCGAGACATGATCGTTTCCTGGATCACGATCTCGCGTGCGGTGCCTTCGAACATGCGCCCGCCGACGCTCGAATATTCACCTTCGGTGTTCTCGCGCACGATGAGCATGTCGATGGCGCCTGGCGCGAGCGGCTGCCCTGCACGGTCGACCAGCGGCGAGCGAATACCCGGCATCAGGCGGGCTGGCCGCAGATTCACGTACTGGTCGAACTCGCGCCGGAATTTCAGAAGCGAGCCCCAGAGCGAGATGTGGTCCGGCACGGTGGCGGGCCAGCCCACGGCGCCGAAAAGTATGGCGTCGTGACCGCCGATCCGACTTTTCCAGTCGTCCGGCATCATCTGCCCCGTCCGTGCGAAATGGTCGCAGTTCGCAAAGTCGAAATGGTCGATCTGCAGCGCGATGCCGAATCGCACCGCCGCGGCCTCCAAGGCACGCAGGCCCTCAGGCATGACTTCCTTGCCGATGCCGTCGCCGGCGATGACTGCGATTCGATGAGTCATGGGTTCGTCTCCTTCACTTCAATTCTGCTGCCGGGGCCGGCTCTCGTGCGACGAGCCAGACGCCGCCGGCAGTAAGCCCCATGCCGGTCAGCACGAGAGCCGTGAGTGTCTCGCCGAAAAGAAGCCAGGCGAGCACTGCGGTGCATGGCGGCACCAGATAGAACAGGCTCGTCACACGCGTCGCGGCGCCCCGCTGGATCAGCAGGACCAGCAACGAATTGGCGCCGAGCGACAAGGCCAGCACCGACCACACCATAGCGCCGATCAGTTCGGGATGCCATTCGATGGCCTCCCGTTCGAGCCAGGCGAGTGGCAACACGACGATCAGTCCAGCAGCCATCTGCACGGCGTTGGCCGTGCGGACGTCTCCGGTGCGCACCCACCGCTTCTGGTACAGCGTACCGACCGTCATCGATATCAGTGCAGTCACCGCCCATCCCACCGTCGTCGGGCTGGCTTCTCCGATCGCGAGCTTGCGCCAGACCACGAGCACGAGGCCGGCCATCCCGAGCGCAAGGCCGAGCCATTGCCGCGGCGTCGCCGCGTGCCGGCTGCCGCTGAGCGACAGCCACAGCGCGGTGAGGACCGGCTGCAGACCGACGATCAACGCCGAGGTGCCTGCCGACATGCCACCCTTCACAGCGGCCCACACGCCGCCGAGATAGCCAGCCTGCATCAACACACCGGTCACGGCAAGGTGCAACCACTGGGCCGTACCACGCGGCCAGGCGGCGCCAGCCAGGCGCACCCAAACCGCGAACGCAACGATCGACAGTGCAAACCGCCACGCCAGGAAAGAAAATGGCGGCCCGTGTGGCATGCCGAAGCGCGCGACCACGAAGCCGGTGCTCCAGATCAATACGAAGACCGCCGGTGCGGCCCGCATCAGCGCCGCACGCTGCGATTCGCCATCGGTCATCGGACCTTGGCGCGAATTTCGGGCAGGGCCTTGCGCAGGTAATAGACCATGGACCAGATCGTCAGCACGGCCGCGGCGTAGATCAGCCCGGTGCCCCATATGCGCGTGTCGATGACACCGAACAGCGCACCGTCATAGAGCAAGAACGGAATCGCCACCATCTGCACCGCCGTCTTCACCTTGCCAAGCATGTGCACCGCCACGCTGCGCGACGCACCGATCTGCGCCATCCATTCGCGCAGCGCGGAGATCGCGATCTCGCGTCCGATGATCACGAACGCGACAAGGGCATTCACGCGGTCGAGCTGCAGCAGGATGAGCAGGGCCGCGCAGATCAGGAACTTGTCGGCCACGGGGTCCAGAAATGCGCCGAAAGCGGAGGTCTGGTTCAACTTGCGCGCAAGATAGCCATCGAGCCAGTCGGTCAGCGCCACCGCGACGAACAGCACCGTGGCAATCAGGTTGCGAGTCGGTGCCTCGATGTCCAGGTAGAACACGCCGACGACGAGGGGAATCGCAAGGATCCGCCCCCAGGTCAGCAGTGTCGGCACGGTGAAGAACATCGGCGCATTGTGCCCGCAGCGCGGTGGCGCCCCGGCGCGACTTCAGTCGAGCGTTCGAGGCTTGAAGTGGCGATCGTCGTCGAACAGAAACACTTCGGTATAGCGCCAGGGCTTGGGCAGATGCGAGACGGGTCCGAAGGGCGACGCGCGCCGCACGGCGGCAATCGCAAGCTGGACCGTGTCGGTGGCCTGGCTCGGCATGCGCTTGACATGGATGGAGGCGACGCTGCCGTCGCCATTGAGCTCGACTTCGAGCACCGGTATCGCCAACAGCGGCTCGGGCGGCACGCCCAGATAGGTCATTGTCGGATTGGCCTGGACGAGGCGCTGCGCGGCCTGCATGCGGTACTCGTCCCAATGGCGTGCGCGGGCGACGCCTTGCACCGGTGGCACAGGCGAAGTGGCCGATGGCACCGGGCGCGTCGACTCTGGATGGGGCGCCCGTGCGCAGCCGCCAATCCCCATGACAAATACGGCGAAACCCAGCGCGGCCGGCGCGACGAGCAAGGGGCGGTCAATGAAGCGCACGATAGATTTCCTCTGCAAGTTCACGTGAAATGCCTTCGACGCCTGCCAGTTCATCGACGCTGGCCTGGGTCACCCCGCGCACGCCGCCAAATCGCTGCAGCAGGCGTGCACGCTTCTTCGGACCCACGCCACCGATGTCTTCCAACCGGCTGCCCCCCGTGCGCACGCTGGCTCGCCGCGCCCGCATCCCGGTAATGGCAAAGCGGTGCGCTTCGTCGCGGATCTGCGCCACCAGCATCAGCGCGGCCGAATCATGCCCGAGATACACCTTCTCACGATCGTCAGCAAAGACGAGTTCCTCGAGCCCGACCTTGCGGCCCTCGCCCTTTTCGACGCCGACGATCATCGAGATGTCCAGGCCGAGTTCCTCGAACACCTCGCGCGCCATCGTCACCTGCCCGCGGCCACCGTCGACGAGTACCAGGTCGGGCAGACGGTGGCGGGCTGTTCCGTTCTCGGCCCGTCCTTCGGCCAGGGACTGAGCGAGCTTGGCATACCGGCGCGTGAGCACTTGCCGCATCGCCGCGTAATCATCGCCGCCGGTGATGCCTTCGATGTTGAACCGCCGATACTGGTCATTTCGCATGGCGTGGTTCTCGTACACCACGCACGACGCCACCGTCACCTCGCCAGCCGTGTGGCTGATGTCGAAGCATTCGACGCGCAGCGTGTCGAGATCAGGCACATCGAGTTCAAGTGCCTCCACCAGCGCACGTGTGCGCTCGCGCTGCGATCCCTCCTCGCCGAGCAGGCGCGTCAGCGCGATCTCTGCGCCCTTGATCGCCATGTCGAGCCAGATCCGCCGTTGCTCACGTGGCTGATGCTGGGCCCGCACCTTGACGCCGGCGGCCTGCCCGACGGCGTCGAGCAGGCCGGGGTCGACGGCATGGCTGAGCAGCAATTGCGGCGGCACCGCCTGCCCGATGTAGTGCTGGGCAATGAAGGCCTCGAGCACCTGGACCTCGGGCGAGACGCTGCCCGCAGCGTCCGCGCGCTCGTCAGCCGCCTCGGCGTTGAGCGCGGTGGCGTCGTCGACATGCGCTGGGAAATAGGCGCGGTCCCCGAGGTGCCGGCTGCCGCGCACCATGGCCAGGTTCACGCAGGCGCGGCCGCCCTGCACCCGCACGGCGAGGATGTCGACGTCGCGGTCGGCCGCGGAAAGGCTGCTCGCCTCGACCGACTGCTGGTGCAGCACCCGCGACAGGGCCGAGATCTGGTTGCGCACGAGGGCCGCCCGCTCGAACTCCAGCACCTCGGCATGCGCCAGCATCCGGTCCTGCAACCCGGCGAGCACTTGCTCGGTGTCGCCGAGCAGGAAGGCCTCGGCGTCGTGCACGTCGCGCGCATAGTCACCCGCCGCCACCAGGCCCACACAGGGGCCCGAACAACGCTGGATCTGGTACAGCAGGCAGGGACGCGACCGGTTGGCAAACACCGTGTCCTCGCAGGTGCGCAGGCGAAATGCCTTCTGGATCAGCAGGATGGTTTCCTTCACGGCCCATGCACCGGGATAGGGGCCGAAGTAGCGGTGCTTGCGGTCCACCGCGCCGCGGTAATAAGCCAGGCGCGGAAAGCGTTGCATAGGCACCCCGCCCTGCCCGTCATTGGCGTGCGTCCCGGTGATCTTGAGGTAGGGGTAGCTCTTGTCGTCTCGGAACAGGATGTTGAACTTCGGGTTCAACGTCTTGATCAGGTTGTTCTCGAGCAGCAGCGCCTCGGCCTCGGTGCGTACGACCGTGGTTTCCAGCCGGACGATGCGGGCAACCATGGCGCCAATTCGGGTGCCGCCCTGGTCTTTCTGGAAATAGCTCGAGACCCGCTTCTTCAGATTGCGCGCCTTGCCGACATAAAGCACCTGGCCCTGCGCATCGAAATAGCGGTAGACCCCTGGCAGCCCCGGCAGCGCAGCCACGTTGGCCAGCAGACGGTCGCGGGCGTCCTTCGCGTCGGCAGGCCGCTCAGGACCTTCGGATTGGGCAGGTTCGGTCATCGCCGCGGATTTTGACCGCTGCGGATAATCCCGTGATGCCCAGACCGCGCCTGTGGGACATCTTCTGTCGCGTGATCGACAACTTCGGGGACATCGGCGTGTGCTGGCGCATGGCGGCCGATCTCGCCGGGCGCGGCGACGACGTGCGCCTTTGGGTCGACGATCCTTCGCCGTTGGCATGGATGGCGCCCGGCGGGGCGCCGCGGGTGCGTGTGATCCCATGGACCGACGGCGCGCCCGCGTTGATGGCCGGCGATGTCGTGATCGAGGCGTTCGGCTGCGACCCTCCGGCAGAGTTCGTGCGCGGCATGTCCTTGCGGTCGCCGCCGCCGTGCTGGATCAACCTCGAATACCTCAGCGCCGAGGGTTTCGTGGAGCGCAGCCATGGGCTGCCGTCCCCGCAACCGGGCGGGCTGACCAAGTGGTTCTTCTATCCCGGATTTACCGGCACGACCGGGGGGCTGCCGCGTGAGCCCGGGCTGCTCGCGGAACGCGCTGATTTCGACCGCGCCGACTGGCTGCGGCAGCAAGGGCTGGTGCAACGCGCCGGCGAGCGCATCGCGCTGTTGTTCTGCTACGAAGTCGCGCCGATTCAGTCGTTGCTCGAGCAGCTTGCCGACGAACCCACGCTTGTGCTGCTGGCGGGGGGCCCGGCGCAGGAGATGGCACGCGGACTGACGCGGCCGGCTGACGTTCGCACCGCCGACCTGCCCTGGCTGAGCCAGCCGGAATTCGACCGCGCGCTGTGGAGTTCGGATCTGAATCTCGTGCGCGGGGAGGATTCGCTGGTGCGTGCCATCTGGGCTGGTGTGCCTTTCGTCTGGCAGCTCTATCCGCAAGACGATGGCGCGCATGCCGGCAAGCTGGAGGCCTTCATCACGCAGTTCACACAGCGGTCACCAGCGTCCGACATGCAGGCGATCGCGGCCGTCTTCCGCTGGTGGAATGGCCTGGGGCCGCGCCCACGCGAGTGGCCCGATGAAAGCGCCTGGACGGTACGCGCACTCGAATGGCGGGCGCAGATGGCGAAACAGGCCGATCTCGTCAGCCAGCTGGTGACCTTCGTCGACGGAAAAGGCTAAAATAAAGGGCTTTGCGCCCCACGCGCACCAGCAATTCCTTCGAATTCTTCTGTCTACCCGAACTCCGTCAGGCCCTCCGCCATGAAACTCGCTCAAGAAATCCGCGCCGGCAACGTCATCATGCAGGGCAAGGACCCCATGGTCGTGCTGAAGACCGAATACAGCCGCGGCGGCCGCGGCGCCGCCACTGTGCGCATGAAGATGAAGAATCTGCTCAACGCGTCCGGCGCCGAAATGGTCTTCAAGGCCGACGACAAGATGGACCAGGTCATCCTCGACAAGAAGGAGTGCACCTACTCCTATTTCGCCGATCCGATGTACGCGTTCATGGACGCCGAATACAACCAGTTCGAGGTCGAGACCGAGAACATGGGCGACGCGATCAACTACCTCGAAGACAACATGGCCGTCGAAGTCGTGTTCTACGACGGCAAGGCCATCTCCGTCGAACTGCCCACCACCGTGGTTCGCGAAGTCACCACCGAGCCGGCCGTGAAGGGAGACACGTCGGGCAAGGTCATGAAGCCGGCCAAGATCGCCACGGGATTCGAGATTGCCGTGCCGCTGTTTGTCGAGAACGGCGACAAGATCGAGATCGACACCCGCACACACGAATACCGCAAGCGCGTCTGAACTCCACCGCCCACCCGCGCACCGCGCGATATCTGTCACGGGCACCTTCGGGTGCCCGTTGACCTTGTGGGACGTCTTCATGTGCCACGGATCCGCATCATCATCGCGCCATGTCGTTTGATTTCGACGCCGCCGTCCAGACGCCGTTTCGCATGCAGCCGGGATTGCGCCGCATCGCACCGGGCGCTGAGCAACTCACGCCGATGCAGCCGGGCTCGCGCCATCAGCGCGAAAAGCTGGCAGTGTTGTCGGCCTTTGCCGACGACGCACTGCTCGCCCGCGACGACTTCGACGCTTCGCCTGCACTGCACGCACTGGCCGGGCATGCCGCAGCCGAGCACCCGGGCGCATGGTCCTGGAATGGGCAGCGCGCGGCGGCATCCGCGCTGGGTGTCGCGGTCGAAGGGGACTCGGTAATTGAATTCGCGACAGGCTGCTTTGGCGTCGGTGACGAGATAGGCCGCTGCCTGCGACAACTGCCGGAAGGCTGGCGACTCGCCGGGTTGCTCAGCCTGGCGTTCGAAGAAGACTTCGCGATCGTCGACGGACACGAAGGCACGATCCCCTGGCTCGCAGTGACGCTGCCATCACATTGGGCACCGCGGGACAAGGCGGGCCGACGCTTTGCAGACGTGCATGCTCCCGTGGCCGACAACCGTCTGCTGCTGGCGGCCAGCGAGCGGCTGACGGCGCTCGTCACGGGTGCCGAGCGTTGGGAGCGCTTCGTCTGGACCATCACCGGCCACCCGCGCCTGCATGCCCATCCGGCGCGCACCGACCCGCAAAGGTGGCCATCGACCCGGGACCCCGATGCGCTGGCTGCGCAGGCGTGGTGGCGCACCGAGCGCCAGACGTTCATACCGGTGCCCTCGCAACGGCAGGCGGTCTTCACGATTCACGTCGACCTGCAACCGCTGGCTCGCGCCCTGGCACTGCCCGGCCGCGCGCGCCGGGTGCATGACGCCGTGGCCTCGATGAGCGATGCCGTCCTGGCCTATCGTGGCCTGGCCGAAGTCAGCCAGCCCCTGCTCGCCTGGCTGGCCGCCCGCGCGGGTTGACGGCACCGAGCCGCCGCACGGCATGAAAACCGAGCCGATCATGCCGGCAAGGATCGAATTCGCCGACGGCCAGCCCCCGCACGCACCGTTGTTCGGCGACGTGTATCACGCACAGGCCGGCGCGCAGGCTCAAGCCCGACATGTATTCATGCGCGGCAACGGTCTGCCCGCGCGGTGGGCCGGGCGGCGGCGCTTCGTCATCGTCGAAACCGGGTTCGGACTCGGCAACAACTTTCTCGCCACCTGGGATGCCTGGCAAAACGATCCCGCCCGTTGTGCGCAAATCGTCTACCTGGCCATCGAGCGCCATCCGCCGACCCGCGCCGATCTCGTGCAGGCCCATGATGGCGGCCCGCTCCCGGCCCTGGCCGGTGAACTGTTGGCCGGTTGGCCAACGCTGACGCCGAACATCCACCCGATCGACTTCGAGGGTGGCCGCGTACGCCTGCTGCTGGCACTGGGCGACATCGCAAGAATGCTGCCGCAACTGTGCGCCCAGGCCGATGCCCTCTACCTCGACGGATTTGCGCCACGCTGCAATCCGTCGATGTGGGACCGGCGTGCGATCAGGGGCCTCGCCCGCCTGTGTGCGCCGGGGGCGACCGTCGCGACCTGGAGCGTGGCACGGGACCTCCGGTCTTCCCTGGTGGCCAGCGGCTTCGAGGTCCGTCGGACACCGGGTTTCGACCGCAAGCGCGAAATGACCGAGGCGATCTTTGCACCCGCGTTCGTGCCGCGTCGCTCGCCCGGCCGCGCTGCGGCGCTCGACACCCCGCTGGGGCGGGGCGCCGCACAGCCTCAGGCCGCCGTCCGTGAAGCGCTCATCATGGGCGCCGGCTTGGCAGGCGCATGTGCCGCGGCCTCGCTTGCCAGGCTCGGCTGGCGCTGCAAGGTGCTGGAGCGCCACGCGTCGCCAGCCCAGGCCGCGTCCGGCAATCCTGCAGGCCTGTACCACGGCACGGTGCATGGGGACGATGGCCTGCACGCGCGCTTCACCCGCGCCTGTGCCTTGTGGGCGCACCGCGGCTACGCACGGGGTGTGGCCGCCGGGCACGTCGCGGGTCAAACGGACGGCTTGGTGCGGCTGCGGCCGGGCGGGTCGTGTGCCGCCTGGCCCGGCGACTACGTGCACGAACTCGAGGACGAATCGCTGCAGGGATTGACGGGCGTGCCGATCCGTGGCCCCGCATGGAGTTATCCCGCAGGGGGTTGGGTGGCTCCACGGGACGTCGTGAACGAACTGTTGCGCACGCCCGGCGTCGAGTTGGTCGCAGGCGTGGACGTGGCCCGAATCGCGCGCTCGGATGCCGAAGGCCCGGGAGCCGTCTGGCAAGCCTTCGACACAGGTGGCGCGGTCATTCATGGCGCACCGGTGCTCGTGCTGGCGGGAGGCGCCAGCGACGTCTTGCTGCACGCCGTGAGCGACGCGGCGTCGTGGCCTCTGCAATCGGTGCGCGGGCAGGTCTCCTGGTTCGAATCGCCGGCCCTTCTCCGTCGGCCACTGGCTGGCCATGGCTATGCGCTGTCACTGTCCGATGGCCAACTGTTTTGCGGTGCCACCACGACGGCAGGCGACAGCGATGCGTCGACCCGCGAAATCGACCATGCGTTCAACCTCCAGCGCCTGCAAGAGCTGGCGTCACTCGGCCCGGTGCCGGGCGCGCCACTGCATGGACGCGTCGGCTGGCGCGCCGTGGCGAAAGATCGGCTGCCCATCGTCGGCGCGGTTCCACGGCGGCTGGCCGACATCACACCCGCTACCCGCATCGACCATGCGCGGATGGTGCCGCGCATTCCGGGGTTGTTCGTTCTGGGGGGGCTGGCATCGCGCGGCCTGACCTGGGGCCCGCTGGCCGGCGAAGTCCTTGCGGCGTGGATCGACGGGGCGCCGATCCCGCTGGAGGCCGACCTGCTCGACGCGATCGACCCCGCCCGGTGGCTGGCGCGCCGCGCTCGACGGGCCGATTGACGTTGAGCGCGGAATGCGCGGTTCTACAGCCTGCCTGGCGCGATATCAGTGCAGGAAATTACGCCTCACGGATTCGGCGTGCCTTCGGGCGCGGTACCGGCTCCGTCGGTCGTGCCGGGTGCATCGTCCTCGTCACCGTCGTTCGGCGTGTCGGCGTCTCCACCGAGTTGCGGGTTCGCCTTGCGAGCGGCCTTCTCCTTTTCCTTCTCTTCCTTCTTCTTCTTCTTGGCCATTTCACGCTGGCGCTTTTCGAACGAATAGTTTGGTTTTGCCATCACGGCCTCTCGACAGGGTTGTTCGGTGGGGATCAGAACACAAGCGTCTGCACGCCCAGCGGAGTACCGAGCAGGCACACGCTGGCCTTGTGGCGGGCGAAGATGCCCACCGTCACGACGCCTGGCCACTGGTTGATTTCGGATTCCATCGCCAGCGGATCGGCAATGCGCAGTCCGCGCACGTCCAGCACGGGGTTGCCGTTGTCGGTGAGCACGCCCGATCGAAGGTGCGCGTCGCCGCCGAGTGCAGCAAAGCGGCGCGCGACCTGCACTGCGGACATGGCGATCACTTCCACAGGCAGCGGGTAGCGCCCGAGGACGTCGACACGCTTGGACTCGTCGGCAATGCAGATGAACTGCTCGGCGAGGTCGGCCACGATCTTCTCGCGTGTGAGTGCCGCGCCGCCGCCCTTGATCATGCAACCTGTACCGTCGATCTCGTCTGCACCGTCGATATAGACCGCCAGCCGATCCACCGCTGCGGGTTCGAGCACCGCGATGCCATGTGCGGACAAGCGTGCGGTCGTGGCATCGGAACTCGACACGGCACCGGCCAACGGCAGCCGGGATGCCGCCAGCGCATCGATGAAATGATTCACCGTGGACCCGGTTCCCACGCCGATCACGGTGCCGGGCTTCACATAGGTCAGTGCCGCCTGGCCGACGGCGGCTTTCAGTTCGTCCTGGGTCATGAGGTGCGTAGGGAGGCCGGCCACGGGCAGGCGCTTTGCGACAATGCGGTCGATTATGACCCTCGTGCCCTACGCGCTGACCCGCCCGTTTCTCTTTGGCCTCGATGCCGAGCGCGCACACGATCTGACCCTGGCAACGATCGCCCGCCTGCAGAACACGCGGGCACAACATCTGTGGCAGCAACGCCGGATATCCGACCCGATCAAGGTGGCGGGGTTGACGTTCCCCAACCGCGTTGGTCTGGCCGCCGGGCTGGACAAGAACGGCCGTTGCATCGACGGACTTGGCGCGATGGGGTTTGGTTTCATCGAGGTCGGCACGGTGACGCCGAGGGCGCAGCCGGGCAACCCGAAGCCGCGCATCTTCCGACTGCCGCAGGGCGACGCCCTGATCAACCGGCTTGGCTTCAACAACGATGGTCTCGATGCCTTCGTCTCCAATGTGCAGAGGGCTCGCAGTTTTCGCGACGCGGGTGGCATCCTCGGACTGAATATCGGCAAGAACGCCGCAACCCCGATCGAACAGGCGGCCGACGACTATCTGCGGTGCCTGGACGGTGTCTATCCGCACGCCGACTATGTGACCGTCAACATCTCCAGTCCCAACACCAAGAACCTGCGCTCGCTGCAAAGCGACGAGGCGCTCGAAGCCCTGCTGTCGGCCCTGAACGCCCGCCGCGAGGCGCTCGCAAGGAAACACGAACGTGTCGTGCCCATCTTCCTGAAGATCGCGCCCGATCTCGACGACGCACAAATCGAGGTCATCGCCGCGACGCTGTTGAAGAACGGCATCGACGGCGTGATAGCGACCAACACCACGCTGTCGCGCGACGCCGTGAAGGGCCTGCCCCATGCCGAGGAGGCCGGTGGTTTGAGCGGCGCGCCCGTCTTCGAAGCCAGCAACGCGGTGATTCGCAAGCTCCGCGGCGCCCTTGGCGACGACTACCCGATCATCGGCGTCGGCGGCATCCTCAGTGGTCAGCAGGCCCGCGCGAAGATCGACGCCGGCGCGACGTTGGTGCAGATCTACACCGGGCTGATCTACCGCGGGCCGGGGCTCGTCCGCGAGGTCGCCCAAGCACTCGCGACGGCCCGCTGATTCAGAAGACGTCGAGCGTGGGATAGGCGTCGTCGACGACGACGCAGTTCCAGAGGAAACAGGCCGAACCGAGATCGCCGGTCCACAACGTGTGGCGGCCCACCCCGTGCGCTGCACGCAGGCTCTCGACCTGCTCGGCCGCGTGCATCGCGAAGGCCCGCGCGCGGCGCAGCCAGAGTTCATGGCCGGTGCGGCGCCACAGCTTCAGAAACGCCATCCCGCTGCCGGACGTGCCATGGCACAGGCTCGCTCCCTTGGCCACCGGCCCCGCGCGCCAGACCAGTTCACCTGCTCCCAGCAGCAGGGTGTCCCACTCGGGCGTGCGCGGCGCGGCCGCAAGCCGGCACACCACGCCGGGCGCACCATGGCAGTCATGAACCAGCGGCAACTTGGCGGGGCGCACGCCTGGGGCCTCGACGGCAGACCACCAATTGATCGCCGTGCCATCGACGAGCGCCGTGGCCTGCAACGTATGCAGCGCCCGCGCAAGCAGTGTCTCGACGAGCGCCGGGTCCAGCATCGCCGTGCCGCGCAGCGCCGGATAGACGTTCCCGACGAAGCCGTGTGCGGCCCCCAGCAGGCGGCAACGCCGGCCGTACAGATCCTGCACCCACAGCCAGGCCCCGCCGATGTCGTCGTCCGTCACCATCTCTTCGAGGATGGTCTGCACAGCCTCGCGCACCAGCGTTGTCCAGCGCCCTACTCCTGTTGCCTCCGCCATGTGGACAGCGGCGAGCACCGTGCCGGGCGATCCCCAAAGCGCCTCGCGCACGGGGTTGTGCAGGTTGCCCTGAACGACATCGAACAGGCGGTCTGCGATGCCGGCATCGTGCGACTGGGTCCACTGCAACAGCAGCAGTCCCGCAACGCCGAACAGGTACGACGCGGTGCCATGCTGCTCGGAGGCAAGTTCGCGCTGGCTTCTTTCGACGATGTCCGCGACGAAGGGCGCAAAGTCGATCGGCTGCTCGATCGCGCCGGCGCGCGCCAGATGGTCGAGCGCCCAGATCGCGCCGCCTGCGCCGAAGTAGAGGCCGTGATAGCGATCATCGGGCGATCGTGGCTCGTCCAGTGGGTGTGGTCTCCACCCACGGTCCGCATCGAAGGAGGCCATCGCCGCGCCGGCGATGCGCCGTATCGCGTCGCGCGCGACTTCTTCGCGCCACGGGGTCGATGTCAACGGCGCATGGCGCGCCGTGTCGAACAGCGGTGTTGTCGAATCAGTCACCCTGCACCGTCCCTTCCCTTCGCGGATCGGCCGCGCCGATCCAACCGTGTACCGACCGCAAGATCACTTGCAGGCCGCTCGGCAATTCGGCTTCGACGACGACATGCCCCCGCGCGCGCAGCGCGGCCGCGGTGGCCGCGGGAAATCCACCGGTCTCCAGCACCGTCGGGCCGTTGAAGTTGGCGAAATTCGGCAACGCCACGGCCTCCTGCACGTCGAGGCCCCAGTCGAACACACCCACGAGCGTCTTGGCCACCAGATGCGGGATCACCGGGCCGAGCGGCGAGCCGGCAACCATCAGCAACCGACCGTCGCGCGCATCGAAGACCAGTGTCGGCGTCATGCTCGAGCGCGGGCGTTTGCCGGGCTGCACCCGATTGGCGATCGGCCGGCCCTGCGCGTCCGCCGGTTCGAACGAGAAGTCGGTGAGCTGGTTGTTCAGCAGGTAGCCGCCGGGAAGCCCGGTGCCACCGTCGGCCATGAGACGCGCACCGAAGGCCGCCTCGATCGACGTCGTCAGTGCCACGGCGTGACCTTCGGCGTCGACCACGCTCACGTGACTCGTGCCGGATTCGGGCTGATTCGGCTGCGGCGCGAAGGCGATCGGCTCGCCGCCGGGCCGGCCGGCAGGCGCGATGCCGATGCTGCGCTCGCCGATCGGCGCCGCACGCGACTTGAGATAGCGCGCGTCGAGCAGGCTGTCCCAGCGCCCCGCAGGCGCCTGGACGAAGGACGGATCGGCCACGTACACCGCACGGTCCGCAAAGGCCAGGCGCGCAGCCTCCGCATAGACATGCAGCCATTCGGCGCCCGGGATACCACCATTGAGCGGACGCGCCACGGGCGGCAGTTGCTCCAGCGTGCCGAGGATCTGCATCATCGCCAGATGCCCCGATGACGGCGGCGGCATGCCGCAGATCCGGTAGATCGACTTCCACGATGTGCAGATCGGCATGCGCTGCACTGCGGCGTATCCTGCAACATCGGCGTTGGACATCCGCCCCGGATTGCCGGGGTGGCTACGCACCCGCGCCACCAGATCGGCGGCGACGGGCCCCGCGTGCAGCGCATCGCTGCCCTGGGCAGCGATGCGCTGCAGGATTTCGGCCAGCGCGCGATTGCGCAGCACGTGGCCGACGGGGAGTGCCGAGCCATCGGCGCGGTAGTAGAAGCCGCGTGCCTGCTTGTCTTCACGCAGCGCCGGGTCGCGCTCGAGCAGCGCATGCAGGCGCGCCGACACCGCAAAGCCGTCGCTCGCCGCCCGGATCGCGGGCTCGAACAAACGCACCCACGGCAGTCTTCCATGCCGGCGATGCACCGCCTCCAGCATGCGCACGGCACCCGGCACGCCGACGGAGCGTCCGCCGACGATTGCCGCCATCAGCGGCATCGGCTTGCCGTCGGCGCCGATGAAGAGCTTCTCGTCGTCGGCAGCCGGCGCCGTCTCGCGTCCATCCCAGGCCGAGACCTCGCGGCCGTCCCAATGCAGCAGGAAGGCACCGCCGCCGATGCCGCTCGACTGCGGCTCGACGAGCCCCAGCACCATCTGCACGGCCACCGCCGCGTCGACGGCATTGCCCCCGGCGCGGAGCATCTCGATGCCGGCCTGCGTGGCCAGCGGATGGGCTGCGGTGACCATTTGGCGCCGAGCCACGACGGCCGCCTTGTCGGCACGGCCCGTTCCGGCCTCCGGCATGACTGGCCACGCCGGCGACGGGCCGCCTCCTGGTGCCGTGCCACAGGCGACGAGCACCAGAAACGACAACGCCGCGGCAATTGCGCGCGGCGTGGAGCGAAAGCGAGGCCTCATGGCCCCGCAGGTTACTGCAAGGTCACGCCGGTCTTGGACTGGAGCTCTTCACGCGTCACGCCGGGCGCCATCTCGACGACCTTCAAGCCGTGCGGCGTGACGTCCAGGACGGCGAGGTCGGTGATGATGCGGTCGACCACGCCCACGCCCGTCAACGGCAGCGTGCAGTGGGGCAGGATCTTGAGGTCGACCGTGCCATCCTTCTTCTTGGCCACGTGCTCCATCAGCACGACCACGCTGCGCACCCCGGCCACGAGGTCCATGGCGCCGCCCATGCCCTTGACCATCTTGCCCGGAATCATCCAGTTGGCCAGATCGCCCTTCTCGCTGACCTGCATCGCGCCGAGGATCGAGAGGTTGATCTTGCCGCCGCGGATCATGGCAAAGCTCTCGTGCGAGCCGAAGATGCTCGATCCGGGGATCGTCGTCACGGTCTGCTTGCCGGCATTGATGATGTCGGCGTCGATCTCGTCCTCGGTCGGAAACGGACCGATACCCATCATGCCGTTCTCGCTCTGCAGCCAGACCTCCATGTCCTTCGGAACGAAGTTCGCCACCAGCGTCGGCAGACCGATGCCGAGGTTGACGTAGAAACCGTCCTGCAGTTCCTTGGCCGCGCGCGCAGCCATCTCGTCGTGGGTCCAGGCCATGATCAGACTCCCGCTTTCTCGGTGATGGTGCGCTTCTCGATGCGCTTCTCGGGGTTCGCATTGAGCACGAGACGGCTCACGTAGATGCCCGGAAGATGGATCGCATCGGGATCGAAGGTGCCGGTCTCGACGATCTCCTCGACCTCGACCACACTCACCTTGCCCGCCATGATGGCGGCCGGATTGAAGTTGCGCGCGGTGCGGCGGAAGATCAGATTGCCGGCCTTGTCGGCCTTCCACGCCTTGCCGAGCGACACGTCCGGGACGAGCGCACGCTCGAGGATGTACGTGTGGCCGTCGAACTCCTTGGTGTCCTTGCCTTCGGCGATCACCGTGCCGACGCCCGTGCGTGTGAAGAACGCGGGGATGCCGGCACCGCCGGCGCGCAGCCGCTCGGCCAGCGTGCCTTGCGGCGTGAACTCGAGTTCGAGCTCGCCCGCCAGATACTGGCGCTCGAATTCCTTGTTCTCGCCGACGTACGACGAGATCATCTTCTTGATCTGGCGCGTGGCGAGCAGTGCGCCGAGGCCATAACCGTCGACACCGGCGTTGTTGGATGCGACGGTCAGGTTCTTGACGCCCGAATCGCGCAGGGCTGTGATCAGCGCCTCGGGGATGCCGCACAGGCCGAAGCCGCCCACCGCCATCAATTGCCCGTCGTGGACGACGCCCTCGAGCGCTGCGGCAGCGCTGGGGAAGATCTTGTTCATGCGAGGCTCCTGTGGCTGTCGAACGCAGACCGCAGCGTACTACGTAATGCATTACGTAGTCGTTACGTAGAATCAACTAAGGAGGCACCGCAATCGATGATCGAGCATCCCCAAGACCCGCCGTCGGCCGAAGCAAAGGTCCAGTTCGAGCTCGACACGGTCGCCGCACCCTACGTCAAGGCGTTGGGGCTGCAGGTGATCGAAGCTGGTCCCGACCGCACGACGCTGCGCATGCCGGTGACACCGGCGCTGGTGCATGGCGGTGGCGTGTTGTGTGGCCAGTCCGTGCTGGCGGCGGCAGATACCGCGATGGTCGTCGCGCTGAGCGTGGCGCTCGGCGGGTTTCGTCCGATGACCACGGTGCAGTTGCAGACCAGCTTCCTGCGGCCGGTGCCTGGCGACACGCCCGAGATCCGGCTCGTCTGCACGGTGCTGCGCCGCGGCAAGACGCTGGCGTTTGGCGAAATCGAGGTTTTCACACCCGACGGGCGGCTCGCTGCCCACGCCACGACCACCTACGCCCTGTTGTGACGGCTGCGGTGCCCACGCCCGCGACACTCGACTACCGCACCGCCTTCGAGCAGGCGCCGATCGGGCTGGTCTTGTCGCGCCAGCGCCTGATCGTCGACTGCAACGACCTGGTCCTTGTCATGTTCCGTGCGCGCCGCGAGCAGCTCGTCGGGCAGTCGTTCGCAGTGATGTACCCGACGATCGACGAGTTCGAGCGCACCGGCCAGCGCATCGTGGCAAGCCTGGACCGCAGTGGCCACTATGCCGACGACCGGGTGATGAAACGCAGTGACGGCGAGCTGTTCTGGTGTCACGTCAGTGGCCGCGCACTCGACCCTGCGCAGGCACATTCGGCCGGCATCTGGGCGTTCGAGGACCTTTCGTCGCGCAGGGTTCTCAAGGTGGAGTTCACGGCACGCGAACGCGAAATCGCGGCGCTGCTGGTCGAGGGCCTCACCAGCAAGCTGATCGGCAAGCGCCTTGCCATCAGCCCGCGCACGGTGGACGTCTATCGGGCGCGCCTGATGCGAAAGGTCGGCGCGTCGACCACCCCCGAATTGGTGAACAAACTCCTCAGTGCTTGAGGCCAGCTGCATTGAGTCCGGTGAAACCCTGCACGGCACCCCCTTCAACCTAGGGGGCACCCCCCCTGAATACATGGCTACGACGGTAGAGGCCCCTCTATCAGAGTTGGATACTTTCATCACCCCGCTGGCCTTCAGG
>JAHECD010000188.1 GCA_024641945.1 Rubrivivax sp.
TGCACGGCACCACCAAGTTTCTGCGCAGCCTGGGCGACCAGCTGGGGCTTGATCCCGAGCCTTTCATCGAACGCGAAAAGCACACCACCCTGAAGCCCGTCTGGGATCTGTGGCGCTCGGTGACGCAGGATTTTTTTTCCACCGCCAGCTTTGCCGTGGTGGCCAGCGAGACCCACACCCGCGGCATCCGCCGCTTCCTCGAAGACGAACTCGGGTTGCCCTGCAACTTTGCCGTGCCCCGCGTGCCCGGTGCAAAGACCGACAACGCCGCGATCCGCCGGCTCGTGCACGAGAAGCCGCCGCTGGTGATGTTCGGCTCCTACAACGAGCGCATGTACCTGGCCGAATGCAGCGGCGGGCACGGGCCGCGGCCGAGCTTCATACCGGCCTCGTTCCCCGGCGCGATCATCCGGCGCCACACCGGCACGCCCTTCATGGGCTACGCCGGCGCGACCTACATCGTGCAGGAGTTCTGCAACGCGCTGTTCGATGCGCTGTTCAACATCCTGCCGCTGGGCACCGACCTGGACCGCGTGGATGCCACGCCCTCGCGCCTGGAAGAGCCGACGTCGAGCCCGTGGGACGACGACGCCCAGCGCCTGCTCGACGAACTCGTGCGCGGCCAGCCGGTGCTGGTGCAGATATCGGCGGCCAAGCGCTTGCGCGATCGTGCCGAGCGCGATGCGCGCCGGGCCGGCGAAGAGCGTGTCACGGCCGGCCGCGTGGCGCGTGCGCGCGACGCGCTGACCAACGGGGAGCCCGCATGAGCGGTGTGCTCCGACAGTTTCGGCCCGGCGCCTGCGCCGGGCCCACCCCTTGTCGTCGAGCAGCCCTGCGGGCGGCTGGCACGGCATTCCCAGCCGCGCGGGATTGGCGCGGTAACGGCCGAAAGGCCATTTTTGAAGGAAGTACCTATGGCTGACGACAGAAGGGGGTCCCTTTCCGGGTTGTCGGAGCAAGAGGCACGCGAGTTCCACGGCTTGTTCACGACGAGCTTCATCGGTTTCACGGTGATTGCAATCGTCGCGCACGTGCTGGTGTGGAACTGGCGCTCCTGGCTCTAGACACACGTACGGAGGACTGACATGGCCGACAAGACACTTCTGGCCCACGCGCTGCGCACCGGTCCCGACGCCTCGGCGTCGTCCACCGGCCTGTTCCTCGTGGGCTTCGTGGTATTCCTGGCGATTGCCCTCATCGCGCAGGTGCTGGCCATGCATTGGCGCTCCTGGCTTCCAGGGGCGGAGGGTGAGAAGTCGATGATTGGTGGCGTGAAGGCAGCCGTTTATTCCTTCATGTCCCACATCCCTTAGGAGAGAGAAAACATGTGGAGATTGTGGTTGCTGTTCGACCCGCGCCGGGTCCTGATCGCGCTGTTCACTTTCCTGTTCGGATTGGCCCTGCTGATTCATTTCATTTTGCTCAGCACGGACAAGTTCAACTGGATCGATGGCGCCAAGAAGGCGAAAACCGCGGCCGTCCAGATGGCGCCCTTGCCCGAAAGCAAGAGCTGACATCCGGATCGACCGCCGCGCATTCGGTGAGGCCGGGTCTCGTGCCCGCGCCGCACCGGGTGCGCACCTGAATACCGGTCAGGCCGCGTCCGCGCGGCCTGCAAGAGACATCGGCACACGCGCGGCCCTTGCGCGTGGAACCAGGAGTGGGCCATGGCCATGCTCAGTTTCGAGAGAAAGTATCGCGTCCGAGGTGGCACCCTGCTGGGTGGGGACCTGTTCGACTTCTGGGTCGGACCGTTCTACGTCGGCTTCTTCGGCGTCACGGCGGCCTTCTTCGCGCTGCTCGGCACCGCGCTGATCGTCTGGGGCGCGGCCATGGGGCCGACCTGGAACCTCTGGCAGATCAACATCGCGCCGCCCGACCTCAAATGGGGCCTGCGCATGGCGCCACTGGCCGAAGGCGGGCTGTGGCAGCTGATCACGATCTGCGCGCTCGGTGCGTTTGTCTCGTGGGCGCTGCGCGAGGTGGAGATCTGCCGCAAGCTCGGCATCGGCTATCACGTGCCGGTGGCGTTCGGGTTCGCGATCCTGGCGTACTTCACGCTCGTGGTGATACGCCCGCTGCTGCTGGGCGCCTGGGGCCACGGCTTCCCGTACGGAATCATGAGCCACCTCGACTGGGTGTCCAACACGGGCTACCAGTACCTGCACTTCCACTACAACCCGGCGCACATGCTGGCGATCACGTTCTTCTTCACGAACGCGCTCGCGCTGGCCATGCACGGCGGGCTGATCCTGGCGATGACCAACCCGTCGGACGGCGGCACGGTGAAGACGCCGGAACACGAGAACACCTTCTTCCGCGACGCGATCGGCTACTCGATCGGCACGCTGGGCGTGCACCGGCTGGGCCTGTTCCTGTCGCTTTCGGCGGCCTTCTGGAGCGCCGTGTGCATCGTCATCAGCGGCCCGTTCTGGACCCGCGGATGGCCGGAGTGGTGGGGCTGGTGGCTCAGCCTTCCGGTCTGGCGCTAGGCGGCGACGACGACAACGGCAAAGACCCATCAGGAGCCCGACATGGCCGAGTATCAGAACATCTTCACGCGGGTGCAGGTGCATGCGCCCAGCTACGCAGGCGTGCCGTTCACGCCCGGTGGGCAGTCCGGCCGCGCCGGCACGCCGTGGCACGTGCACCTGCTCGGCCGCATCGGCGACGCGCAGCTCGGGCCCATCTACCTCGGCTGGTTCGGGGTGGCGTCGCTCGTCTTCGGTTTCATCGCCTTCGAGATCATCGGTCTCAACATGTTCGCCTCGGTGAACTGGGACCCGGTGCAGTTCGTGCGCCAGCTGCCCTGGCTCGCGCTCGAGCCGCCGTCGCCGGCCAACGGGTTGAAGATACCGCCGCTGGCCGAAGGGGGGTGGTGGCTCATGGCCGGCTTCTGCCTCACGCTGTCGATCATCCTGTGGTGGGTGCGCATGTACCGGCGGGCGCGTGCGCTGGGCATCGGCACCCACGTGGCCTGGGCATTTGCCGCCGCGATCTGGCTGTACCTGGTGCTCGGCTTCATCCGCCCGCTGCTGATGGGCAGCTGGGGCGAGGCGGTGCCGTTCGGCATCTTTCCGCACCTGGACTGGACGGCGGCGTTCTCCATCCGCTACGGCAACCTCTTCTACAACCCGTTCCACATGCTGTCGATCGCGTTCCTGTACGGCTCGGCACTGCTGTTCGCGATGCACGGCGCCACGATCCTGGCGACCACGCGTTTCGGCAGCGAGCGCGAGATCGAGCAGATCGTCGACCGCGGCACGGCGTCGGAGCGCGCGGCGTTGTTCTGGCGCTGGACCATGGGCTTCAACGCCACGATGGAATCGATTCACCGCTGGGGCTGGTGGTTTGCGGTGCTGTGCCCGCTGACCGGCGGCATCGGCATCCTGCTTACCGGCACGGCCGTGGACAACTGGTACCTGTGGGCGGTGAAGCACCACGTGGCGCCGATGTATCCCGCGATCTTCGGCCCGGTGGGCGATCCGGCGTCCGGAGGCTAGCCATGAGCACCAAGCAGGCCGCCCCACGTTCAACCCACGCAGAGGTCACGCCATGAAGACTCCGCTCGCAGGTGCCCGATTCCTGCTCGCCGTGCTGGCGGGCCTGGTGCTCGCCGGTTGCGAGAAGCCGCCGCCCGACGTGGTGCAGCGCGGCTACCGCGGCCTGGCCATGCAGACCGTCTACAACCCGCGCACCGTGGCGGCGCAGGCCGAGCTGAACGCGGTACCGGCGGCGATCCCGCCCGTGCCCGACGGCGGGCCGCTGGCCAAGGACGTGTTCAAGAACGTGCAGGTGCTGGGGGATCTTGGCGTCGCCGAATTCACGCGCACGATGCAGGCGATCACGGCCTGGGTGGCCCCGGAACAAGGGTGTGCGTATTGCCACAAGACCGGCGCCGAGCTGTCCGACGACGGCCTGTACACCAAGGTGGTGGCGCGGCGCATGTTGCAGATGACGCGCCAGGTGAACGCCCAGTGGAAGCCCCACGTCGCCGAGACCGGCGTCACCTGCTACACCTGCCACCGCGGCCACCCCGTGCCGGCACAGGTGTGGTTCACCGACCCCGGCCCCAAGGCCGCCGGCGGCAGCACGGCCGACAACGCGGGGCAAAACCACCCTGCGGCGGTTTCCGCGCTCACGTCGCTGCCGCTCGACCCGCTGACACCGTTCTTGCTGCAAGACCACCCGATCCGCGTCACGGGCACCACGGCGCTGCCGGAGGGCAACCGAAAGTCGATCAAGCAGGCCGAGTGGACCTTCGGGCTGATGACGCACATCTCCAAGTCGCTGGGGGTGAATTGCACCTACTGCCACAACAGCCGCTCGTTCGCCGAATGGGAGCAGAGCCCGCCGACACGCGTGACCGCGTGGCAGGGCATCCGCATGGTGCGCGAGCTCAACAACACGTTCATGGAGCCGCTGACGTCCACGTTCCCCGCATCGCGCCGCGGGCCGCAGGGCGACGTGCCCAAGATCAACTGCGCCACCTGCCATAACGGTGCATTCAAGCCGCTGTACGGCGCCGCGATGGCCAAGGACCACCCGGCGGCGCTCGGCACGATGCTGAAGACCGTGGCCGCCACGCCGGTGGCCGCGGCGCCTGCTGCGGCGATGCCCATGGCCGCATTGCCGGTGCGCATCCTCTTTGCCGTGGGCAAGGACGCCATCGAGGACGAAGGGCGCCGTGCCATCGAGCAGGCCGTGGCCGCGCTGGCCGCCGATCCGGCGGCCAAGGTGAGCCTGTCCGGCTATGCCGACAAGACCGGCAACCCGGACAAGAACCTGGAACTCGCCAAGATGCGCGCCTTTGCCGTGCGCGACGCGCTCAAGGCCGCGGGCGTGGCCGAAGACCGCATCGAGCTGAAGAAGCCGGAGTTCGTGATCGGCGGCGCGTCCGCGGACTCGCGCCGGGTGGATATCAATTTGGCGTCCTGAGGATTGCGCTGCGCGGGGGCGCGCGGTCGATCACGGCCGGGTGTGCGCCAAGCCATGCGACCGGGCAGGGATGTCCGGTCGCGTTCGCTCGCATGGAAACTTGCGGCGCGTCGCGGCAATCGGCCGATCGGACGAAAACCGAGGGCAAATTCAGCTTGAGACTGTCTGCAGCCGATCAGGTTTGGCGATTGAACGGCAGCAGTCGCCTGAACCTGCCATTCGTTGTCCACCCAGGTGTCTGGCTGATGTACATCGACAGCTGTCGCACATGGCCGATGG
>JAHECD010000094.1 GCA_024641945.1 Rubrivivax sp.
AGATTCGTCTCACCGTACTCCGTCGCCAGCAACTTCAAGCGTCACCTTGCCACCGATGGAGCGATACCGCCTTGCGCTACGCCAAGCCTGCTGCAGGCGCTGCGCGGGTGCCGGAGGCGGCCCTAGCGAACGGCCGCCACCGGCGCACGCAGCGGGCGCCAGCGCAACGGCCCGAACCACGCGCCGCGCGCCACGGCGGTGGCATTGACCACGCCGTAGACGACGAGCGCAGCGGCCTGCGCGCCGAAGACCAGCGCGAGGCTGCCGCCGCCGTGCAGCGCCGCCCAGCCAAGACCGGCCGCCACCGCCAGGCGCAACAGGTTGGCGATCACCGGCCACAGCAGCCGCCCGGCGCCCTGCGATGCAAAGTACAGCACCAGGCCGAGACCGAAAAAGCCATACAGCGGGCCGACCGTGTGCAGGTACAGCGTGCCGGCCTGCAGCATGGACGGATCGGTGTCGAAGAGCGAAAGCCACGCGTGCGGAAAGGCCGCCGCCAGCAAGCCGATGACCTCGGTCATGACGAACGCCAGGGCCGCGCCGACCCACGCCGCGCGCACGGCGCGGTCGGGGCGGCCGGCGCCGATGCAGGTGCCGACCATGGCCACCAGCGGCGCACCGAGGCCGAAGACGAGTGGCACCAGCAGGTATTCCAGTCGCGAAGCGGTCCCGTAGCCGGCGATCGCGGCCGTACCGAAACCGCCCACCAGCGCGGTCGCCACGCCGATGGTGAGATTGGTGGCCACCGTCGAGACGGCGCCCAGCAATCCCACACGCAGGACGTCGCGGAACAGCGACCAGCGATAGGGCGCGCCACGCATCGCCGGACGAAGCACGCCGTGTCCCCGCCACAGCCACACCGCCAGCGCCACGGTGCCGGCCAGGTAGAACAGCAGCAGCGCGAGTGCGCCGCCCGCAATGCCCAGGGCCGGCACCGGCCCCCAGCCGAAGATCAGCAACGGCGACAGTGGCACCAAAGCCAAAGTACCGACGGTCGTCACGACCGCGGGCAGCGCCATGTTCCCGGTGCCGCGGATCACGGCCGACAGTGCATTGAAGAGCCACACCAGCACGGCGCCGGCAAAGACCCAGCGCGCATAGACGAGCGCCGCATCCAGCGCCGCACCGGTGCCGCCCATGGCCACGAAGAGCACACGCCCGCCCAGCAACACGCCCGCCATGAACAAGACGCCGAAACCGAGCGAAATGACGATCGCGTGCATCACGAGCGCATTGGCGTCGTCGCGCCGCTGGCTGCCAAGGGCACGGGCGATCGCCGAGGCGATGCCGCCGCCCATCGCGCCGGCCGACGTCATCTGCATCAGCATCACGATCGGGAAGACCAGTGCCATGCCGGCCAGCGCCTCGGTGCCGAGTTTGCCGATGAAGTACGTCTCGATCAGGCCGGCGGCCGCCTGCGCCAGCATGACCAGCACATTGGGTGCGCCGAGCCGCAACAGGGTGCGGGCGATCGGCGCCTCGAGCAGGAGGCGGGTGCGCGGGTCCATCGGGTCAGGCCGCCGCCGTGCGGGCGACCGGGGCCTCTCGAATCGGCAGGTGGATCAGTGCCGCGCCGACCGCGAGCACGATGTCGATGAACCAGACGATGTCGTAGCTGCCGGTGGCCTCGAAGACCCGCCCGCCGAGCCAGGCCCCGAGGAAGCTTCCCATCTGATGGGTCAGCATCACCAGCCCGAACAGCGTGGCCATGTTGCCGACACCGAAGAACCGCGCCACCAGGCCCGCCGTCATCGGCACCGTGGACAGGAAGGTCAGACCCATGACGGCGGCGAAGACCAGCACCACCGGCCCCGTCTTCGGCGCGAGCAAGAAGACCAGCACGGCGACGGCACGGGCGGCGTAGACCATCGACAGCAGCGACTTCATTCGCCAGCGGCTCATCGCCCAGCCGGCACCGAGGCTGCCTGCGATGTTGAACAGTCCGAGCACCGCCAGCGCCCACGCGCTGTATTGCAATGGCAACCCACACGAGGCGATCACCCCGGGCAGGTGCGTGGCCAGGAAGGCCACGTGGAAACCGCAGACGAAGAAGCCGGCGGCGAGCATCAGGTAACTGGGGTGGCGCAGCGCCTCCCGGATCGCCTGGCGCGTGGGCTTGGGTGCGTGGCCCGGTGCACTGGCGGGTGGTGCGCCGCCGAGCACCCAGGCCGCCGGCAAGGCCAGCAGCACCAGCAGCCCCATCACCTGCATCGCGCTCGACCAGCCGACCCCGACGATCAACGCACCCGCGATCGGCGCCATCACGAACTGCCCGAAGGAGCCGCCGGCATTGACGATCCCGTTGGCCATGCCACGCCGCTCGGCCGGGATCAGGCGCGCGGCCGCGGCCATCAGCACGGCCGGCCCGGCCATGCCGGCGCCGCCGGCACTGAGCACGCCGATGGCGAAGATGAGCCCCGCCGTGCTCGTCATCAACGGCGTGATGAAGGTGCCGAAAGCAACCAGCAGTGCACCGATCACCAGCACGCGCCCGGCGCCCAGCCGATCGGCCATCGCGCCGGCAAAGGGTTGTGTCAGGCCCCACCAGAGTTGGCCGAAGGCAAAGGCGAGACTGATGCTGCCCAGCCCGAGCCCCGTGGCGCTGTTCAGCGGACTCAGGAACAGGCCCATCGTCTGGCGCGTGCCCATCATCAGGGCGAAGGTCCCCGCCGCGGCGAGCAGCACCAGCGCGAAGGGCCATGCCTTGCGGGCGGCGGTCGGTGTCTCATTCATCGCCGTCTCCTGCGGGCTGGTCGTCGAGGCGCATCAACGCGTCGTCGATGAAAGCGTGCAAGGCCCCGACACGTGCGGCGCCGAGTGTGAGGTTGAGCCCGTCCTGGGCCATGCGCCAGCGGCGCTGCGCCTCGACTCGCTTCTCGCGCCCGGCCGGCGTGATGCTGACGAGGCGGCTGCGTGCGTCGCGGCCCTCGCCCAGCGCGAGCCACCCCGCAGCGACCAGCGGCTTGAGATTGCGCGACAGCGTGGACGCATCCATCGTCATCGCCTGCGCCAGGTCGACCGGGCGCACCGGACCCATCTTGAGCACGTGCGACAGCAGCGAATACTGGGTCGTCTTCAGCCCGGCCTGGGCGAGTTCGGCGTCGTAGCGTTGCGAAACCCGCCGCACCAGTTGGCGCAGCTTGAAGTTGGTGCAGCCGCGCGGCGCCTCGGCAGATTCCGGCGGAGCTTGCAAAGGGGCCGTGCGTGGTGCCATGCCAAAGAGTGTAGATGCAACCGATGCATATGCAACTATTTGGCTGTAAAAAACCCGCACTGGCGTGCGGGTCGCGTCACGGCCACACCGTGTGGTCAGCGCACCGCGCCGATGACGGCACAGGCCAGGCGTGCACCGGAATTTCCGGTGGGTTGCGTCTTGTAGTCGTCCGGCATGGCGTGCACGATCATTCCTCGGCCGGTGATGTCGGTGGCTCCGCCGCCGATCGTCAGCCCCGGCAGCATCACGCGCAGCTCGGCATGGCCGCTGGCGTCGGCCTTCAGCGCGGGCAGGTCACCGCCGTGATGGTCGGCGTCCTGCGGGCCGTGCGGCTTGCCGGTCGGGTTGAAGTGGCCCCCCGTGCTCATGCCATCGCCGCTCGAGCAGTCGCCCTTGTCGTGGATGTGGAAGCCGTGCTCCTGCCCTGGCTTCAGCCCGGTGACGTGGGCGTGCATGAAGACGCCGGCACCCTCCTGGTGGAACATCACGGTGCCCGACACCGCGTTGCCGGTGGTCGGCTGCAGGTCGGCACGGGCGGCAGGGCCGTGCCCGCGCATCATCGGGCCATGGCCCATCATGCCGCAGCCCGCGAGGGCAGCGGCGGAAGACAGAGCGAGCAGGACGGTCAGGCGCATGGCGGAATCCTTCGGGTGTGTCGGTGTGAAAGTGGCGGATCCTACTGCCGCCCCACCGCCCACGCCGCGAGCCCGTCAAAGACCACGGGTCGCGCCAACCGATCGGACCCGTCCCGCCCGGTCAGACAAACGCCGGACGGGCGCCGCCGAAGTTGCGCAGGTTGGGCAGCGCGGCAGCGAGTTGCGCCTCGCTCGCACCGAACCAGGACAGCAACGTGGCGGCGTACTGGTCCACCGCCGTGGTGGGAATCCATCGCCCTTGCAGTTCCCAGCTCTGGATGCCCACATCGTCGGAGCCGCCCAGCGTGAGATCGGGGTATTTGCCGTACAAGCCGCCGCGCACCGCACCGCCGAGCACGATCTGGTGATTGCCCCAGGCGTGGTCCGTGCCGAGAGAGCTGTTGGGCTTGAACGTGCGGCCGAAATCGCTCTGCGTGAAGGTGGTCACCGCCCCTGCCAGCCCGGTGTCGTTCATCGCGCGCTGGAATGCGGCCAGCGCATCGCCGACCTCGGCCAACAGGCGTGCGTGGGAGCCCTGCAAGGGATCGCCGTCGACCACCTGGCCGGCGTGCGTGTCGAACCCGTTGAGCTGGGCAAAGTACATCTGCCGGTTGCCCTGCACGGTGGCATTGGAGACGATCAGCTTGGCGGTCTGGTACAGCTGGCGGCCGAGCGACGTGGCCACGCGCCCGCCGCTCGTGATGGGCGCAAACGCACGGTCGACGGCCGCGAACTCGGGCTTCTGGCCGGGCTGTGCGGCGACGACGGCGTTCAACCGCTGCGACACCACGAAGGCGTCGCGCGTCTGCTGCGCAAAGGCATTCCCGATGCGGCTGCCGCTGTCCTGCGCGTAGATCGCATCCAGCGCGGCCTTGCGCTGCGCGATCGGTGCCCAGCGCAGGTCGTTCGGGTTGGCCAGATACGCGCCGAAATAGTCACCCGGGTCGGGCAGCACCAGCGGCATGCGCGCCGCCGACGTGCCGTAGCGGCCGTTGCCGCCGACCGAAATGACCGGGTTCACCGTGGCCAGAATGTCCGCGGCACGCCCACCCCAGCCCTCGCGCGCGACGCTGCTGGCGCCGCCGGCCTCCCACAGCAGCTGCTGGTCCGAATGCGAGAACAGGCTTTCCGGCACCAGCGCCGAGCCGGGCCCCGCCGACGCCCACTGCGCCTTGGTCAGCGGAGCCGCCAACGGCCCGACGTTGAGCATGGCCGCGCCCTGCCCGGCATCGAAGTGCGCGCGCAGCGCAGACAGCGCCGGGTGCAGTCCGTAGTCGGTGCCGGACACACCCAGCAGGCTCGACCGGGGCAGCGCCAGACCGGCGCGCGTGGCAGCGTAGGCGCCATAACGCGCGGTATCGGTCGGCACGATCGTATTCATGCCGTCGTTGCCACCATATAGAAAGACGCACACCAGCGCCTTGTAGTCGGCGGCCCAGGCGGTGCGCGGCGCGAGCAGCAGCGGCGCGAGCGAGGCGCCTCCGAGGGCGCCGCCCAGTGCCAGCGACGACGCGCGCCGCAAAAAGGACCGGCGCGCCGGCGTGGACGGTTGATCGTGGTGCATGGGTGGCTCTCTCATCGCTGCACCTGGTACAGCGGCGATCCGAAGATCAGGTAGGCGGCGGTGTAGACGCGGTTGCGCTGCCAGTTCGACGGGTCGGTCGACGAGCTGAACGCCTGCACGCCCGCGATGGCCTGCGTGCGCGCCGCGGCGGGCAGCGGCTCGCCGAGCGCGATGGTCGCCATCCGGTCGACGAGCTTGGCGGCATCGGCGGCATCGGCGAGGAAGGCCGAGACATCGACCTTGGTGCCCACGGCGCCGGGGATCGACGTGTCGGGCGCGGTGCCGCCCCAGTCGAGCAGGTAGGTCAAGAAGTTGAGCCGTGCCAGCGCCGCGTTGGCGTTGTGGATGCCGAACTCGGGCGCCAGCAGCGCGGTGCCCGGCAACGGGTAGCTGGGCGGGTAGTAGTTGAAGACGCTCGGCGCACGGAAGGTGTGCTGGCGGAAGGTCTCGCCCCACCACCAACCGAGCGCGGCGCCGTCGGTCCGGCCATTCAATGCCTTGATGATCCCGGTCATCGCCAGCACCGGCGGGCGCACCTTGCCGGCGTCGGTGCCCGGCCGCGGGTTGCGCGCATCGGCATCGAGCAGCACGGCGGCCACGGTGGCAGCAAGATCGCCACGCACACCCGCGCCGAAGCTCGTGGACGAGGCCGCGTCGGTGTAGCGCCCTGCCGTGAACGCCTGTGCCACGCGCTGCACGTAGGCCGCCGACGGATTGCTCGTGACGAGTTGCTGGATCAACTGGCGGGAGACGAACGGCGCCATGTTGGGATGCGCCATCAGGCTGTCGAGCACCAGATCGAGCGCTTGCGACGGCGTGCGCGTCGCCGGCACGGACACACCCGACAGCAAGGTGCGGGCCTTGTTGTCCTGCAACTGCGGCACCGCCACCATGTCGCCCTTGTGGTACGCACAATTGGCGTATTGCGGCCAGCATCCCCAGCTGGCGCTGCCGCCGGCGGGATACGTCCAGCCGGTGAGCGCGAAGGCGTATTCGCGCACGACCTGGTTGTCGTAGGTGGGTGTGCAACGGCCACCCTTGAGCGTGCCGTCGCCGTTGAGCTCGCAAGTGCCGAGCGAGAACAGCTGCAGCAACTCGCGCGCGAAGTTCTCGTTCGGCGCCAGCTTGTTGTTGTTCACGTGGTTCAGGTAGTCGCCCATCATGGGCGACAGCGTGGCCTTCTTGAGCACCTGGCGCCAGTTGGTGAAGGCGTTGTCCAACAGCATGTTGTGGTACTCGCGCAGCCCGTAGGTGCCATCGGCTTCAACCGCCGAGACGACCACGATCTGCCCGACTGCAAACGCCACGCGCTGGCGCAGCTGGTCCGGCTGGTTCACCGCGTTGCGGTAGAAGTCCCACATCAGCGGCTCGCTGGAGAACCAGTCGCGCCAGCAGTTGGGCGTCGAGTTGTACGGTGCCACGTCGCAGAAGAAGAACGGCTGCACGTTGCGATCGATCTCGTCGCCCTTGCCGCTGGTGTAGCGCGACGCGGAAAGCGCCATCTGCGCCTTCGTCCAGGCTGCGGGCGTCTGCGTGCGCATCTGGGCGAAAGACGTCTCGCTGACACCGAACGTGGCCTGGTCGGCGAGCCGGCGCATGTCGAGCGCGGTGCTGGTGGTGGGCGGAGGCGCGGAGGTGTCGACGACCGATGTGGAGACGTCGAGCGCCGCACTGCCGGCCGTGCTGTAGATGATGCAGCGCTTGGATTGGCCGGGCGCCGGATCGCCGAACGTCGCGGTGCTGCAGGCCACCGGGCCGGTCATCGTCTTCAGGACCCAGCGGCTGTCGCGGCCGAACCGCACGCGGTTCGAATTGGCGAACGTGAACGCCTCGCCTTCGAATGCCACCCGCACCCAGGCGTCCGTCGACGTCGGTACCCACACGTCGCACTGGGCCGACGCCGCGGTCGCAAAGCCGGCAAAGGTGGCGGCCGTGCAAGGCACCGTGCCGGCGGTCATGAGCTTGTAGCTCCAATCGACGCCGGCGCCGAAACGCATCAGCGGCGTGCCGGTGATCTTGACGCCCTGCCCGAGCAGTGCCACGCGCACCCAGTTGCCGTTGCTGGGCGAACTGCTGCCGACGGCCTGCGGAAATTCGCGTGCGTCGTCGGCCGTGGCAGCGCCATCGGCGGCATCGTTGCCGCCGCCGCAGGCCGAAAGAAGAAGACCGGCCGCCAATGCGAGGGCAGCGCCCCAGCGGATGGGGGTCGATGGGTGAGGGACACGCGACTCGAGATTCATGGCGACATGTTCGGGGGTCCGGCACGCCGTCGTGTTGCAAAACCTTTCCTACCGCGGCGCCGCTCCCTGCGAAGCGAACGCATCACGCTTACGTCAGTTCACAAAGCCGATTGCATCGATGCGAGAACTTCTTCTCGAACGGCCTCGGTCAACGCCGCCTTCACCCCCGTGAATGCGGGGGTGGTCTTGACAACGTACTGCCGCGGATGGGCCAGATCGATCCGGCGGTCGAGCTTGATGCGCCCCGGCCGCGCGCTCATGACCACGACCCGCGTGCCCATGAAGACCGCTTCGTCGATGTCGTGCGTGACGAACAGCACGGTCTTGCGCTCGGCCTCCCAGATGCCGAGCAACAGTTCCTGCATCAGCTCGCGCGTCTGGTGGTCGAGCGCGCCGAACGGCTCGTCCATCAGCAGCATGCGCGGGTTGTTCGCAAGCGCGCGCGCCAGCGCCGTGCGCTGTTGCATGCCCCCCGACAGCTGCTTCGGGTAGTGGCTCTCGAAGCCCTTCAGCCCCACCTTGTTCAGGAAGCCGTTGGCGATGTCGAGTTGTTGCTCCCGCGGCAGCCCGCGCTCGCGCAGTCCGAAACACACGTTGTCGCGCACGGTGAGCCATGGAAACAGCGTATAGCTCTGGAACACCATGCCGCGGTCGGCACCCGGCCCGCTGATGCGCCGGCCGTCGAGCAGCACCTCGCCCGCCGTCTGCGTATCGAGCCCCGCGACGATGCGCAGCAGCGTGCTCTTGCCGCAGCCACTCGGCCCGAGGATCGTGATGAAGTCGTTTTCAGCCACATCGAGATCGGTCGCCTGCAATGCGAGCGTGCTGCCGTGGCTGGACGTGAAACGGCGCTCGACACCGCGGATGGAGAGGATGGTCATGGACGTCGTGGAAAAACGGCAGAGGCGGCATTCGGCCGCTTGCGTCCGTTTGCGTTCGATGTATTGCGCGGGATCATGGCGCCGGGGCGCTCTCTTGCGCTCATGTCCCCCGGCTCGGCCTGCGGCCGCGCCTCCTCCTTTACTTCGCTCCAGAGAACGCCCCGCCACCCTGATCCGATACAGGTGGGCGGTTCGACGGGGGCGCACCCACCTGGTGTCTGGCCGAGGACGGCAGGCGAGTGCCGCAGCGAAGCAAAGGAGGAGGGCTGGGCACAGCCCAGTCCGGGGGACATGAGCGGAGGCACTCGCGCGGCGGCCTCGGCCCGCGCAACGTCGCCGACCCATTGCACGAACGGTCGCAACGGGCCGGAATCAGGGGGCCGTGTGTTCATCCTCAACGTCCCAGTTGCGCCCACGGGAACAGGCGCCGGTTGGCCGATTTGAAGGCGAAGTCGCTGCACAGGCCGATGAGGCCGATGACGATGATGCCGAAGATGATCTGGTCGGTGGCCAACAGCGCCTGGCTGTCGGTGATCATGTGGCCGATGCCGCTGGAGGCGCCGATCAGCTCGGCCACGATCACGTACGTCCAGGCCCAGCCGAGCACCATGCGCAGGGTCTCGGCGATCTCCGGTGCGGCGCCGGGGATCAATACGCGCCTGATGAGTCCGTGGTCGTTGACGCCAAGCGTGTAGGCCGCCTCGACCAGGTCGCGCCGCGTGTTGCCCACCGTCACCGCGATCATCAGCACCAGCTGGAAGAAGCTGCCGATGAAGATGACGGCCAGCTTCTGCGTCTCGCCGATGCCGGCCCACAGGATCAGCAGCGGGATGAACGCACTCGCCGGCAGGTAGCGCGCAAAGCTGACGAACGGCTCGAAGAATGCCTCGACGGGCTTGTAGGCCCCCATCGCCACGCCCAACGGCAGGGCGATCAGCGCGGCGATGACGAAGCCGCCGAGCACGCGCCACACCGTCATGCCGATGTCGTAGCCGAAGCCCATCTCGGTGAGCAGCGTCCAGCCGCTCCTGAGCATCGTCAGCGGATCGGCAAGAAAGGTCTTGCTGACGAAACCGCCGAACGTGGCCGCCGCCCAGACGGCCACGAACAGCACGAAGAAGGAGACGCCGAGCGCGATGCGCGCGCTCGGCGAAACGGGTGTCAGCGGCTTCACGCGGTCACTTCAGGAAGCGGGTATCGGCCAGCTTCGAGAGATCCGGAATCTGCTTGATGATGCCGATCTCCAGCAGCAGGTCGGCCGCCTCCTTGCTGAACTGCGCGTGCTCGCCGGCGAAGAACTTCTCGTTCGCCGCCCGGTCCTGCCAGCGCAGGTATTTCTGGCTGGCCTCGAACTTGTCGCCCGGCTGCTTGACGTCGGCACCCATGGTCTCGAAGCTCTTCTTCGGATCGGCCTTGATCAGGTCGAGCGCGTCGAAATAGGCGTCGGCCAGCGCCTTCGCGGCCTTCGGGTTCTCGGCCAGGAACTTGGGCGTGCAGCCGAAGGTGTCCATCACCATCGGATAGTCCAGCGTGGTCGCGATGATCTTGCCGGCCTCCGGCTTCTCGCGTACCGCGCTCAGGTAGGGCTCGTAGGTCATCGCGCCGTCGATGCCGTCGGTGCCCGCGATCATCGCGTTGGCAGCCGGTTGCGGGCCCATGTTGACGACCTTCACGTCCTTCACGCTCAGGCCGTTCTTCTTCAGGATCCACGCCAGGCCGAAATAGCCGGCGGTGCCGGGGGCATCGGCGGCGACGGTCTTGCCTTTCAGGTCGGTGATCTTCGCGATCGCGGGCTTGACCACCATGCCGTCGGCGCCATAGCTCTTGTCGAGCTGGAAGATCTGCGTCGTCGCCACGCCGTTGGCGTTCCAGACGACCCAGGTCTCCACCGTCGTGGCTGCGCACTGGATGTCGCCGGAGGCGATGGCGAGATGGCGGTCCTTCTGCGGGATCTTCTTGATGCTCACGTCCAGGCCGTGTTTCTTGAACAGGCCGGCCTCCTTGGCCAGCGTGAGCGGCGCGAAGCCGGTCCATCCGGACATGCCGATGGCGACCTTGGTCTCCTGCGCCGATGCAGGCACGGCGGCGATCAATGCCGCGGCAGCGGCAAGCGCGGGGATGGTCAGCGACTTCTTCATGGGGTCCTCCTGGGGGTTGATGGAACGGGGTCGGATCGGTGGGCGGTCTTCGTCCGCCCGTAAAGGAACTGGAGCATGCCCGGCACCCGCGCCGACCAGCTGGCCTCGTCGTGGCTGCCGTCGGCGGCTTCGGCATAGGACAGGTCCGCGTCGCGCCAGCCGCGGGTGCGCAGCGCATCGCGCAGCCGGCGCACCGCGGGCGCGGCCTCGTCGCCTTCCCAAGCGCCGACGTCCAGCCACAGGCGCGGACGCGCGTCTGCACCCGTCCAGGCGGCCACGTCGCGGCGCGCGAACTCGTTGTCCCACCACGCCGACGGTGACACGACCAGCGCAGCGCCGAACGTCGCGCCTTCGTGCAACGCGAGCCACAGCGACACCAGGCCGCCGAGCGACGAGCCGCCGACGGCCGTCGACAACCGCTCGGGCCGCGTCCGGTAACGCCGGTCGATGATCGGCTTGAGTTCGTCGATCAAGAAACGTGCATACGCCGCCGCGCCACCCCCCGAACGTTGCGGCCGGCCGCTGCCACTGCGATCGCTGCCGAGCGTCGCGGCGGTGGGTGTGTAGTCGGCGATGCGTTCGGCAACGCTATCGACGGCAACGATGATCGGCGCGTCGATGACGCCGTCCAGTGCGAGTTGCTGGGCCGCCTCGTCGACCTGCCACTCGGCGCCGGCCGCGTCGGCGTCGAAGACGTTCTGCCCGTCGTTCAGGTAGAGCACCGCGTAGCGACGCGAGGAGTCCGCCGCATAGTCCGGCGGCAACCAGACCTGGACTGCACGCGGCGCAATGTATTTCGATGCGACGGTGCCGAGCCGCTCGATCGTGCCGGCGCGGTGCGGCGGCACGACAGGCGCCGGGGCGTTGAAGGCCCGCGCCACGCGCGGCCGCGGCGCTTCGAGCCACAGCGCGTGGTTGCGCCCGGTTTCCCAGCCCGCGTCGGCGACCTGACCTGGCCGCTCGATGCGGAACTTGTACTGCACCGGCTGCCCGCCATGCGGCACCCGCTCGAAGCGCAGTTCGACGCGGTAGCGGCCGTCGCCGAGCGGCCGCGCGGGCACCGGCAGCTGCCACGACAGCGGCGCCTGGCTGCCGCGCACGCCGACGCCGTCACGCGTCGGGTCGAACCGGCCGGCGGCGATCTCGTCGCGCAAGTCGACTTCCATCGACACCACCACGGGGGGTGCCACAGCGGACATGCCCGCGGCCGGCGCTGACGCCAGTGCCCCGGGCGCCAGCAGCGGCAGCACCAGCGGCGTCAACACGGCGCACCACGGCACCGGGCAAAGTCGGATCATGAACCGGGCGACGCAAGTTTCAGGCCGGCACCCACAGCGCCGGCAGGCCCTGCAACGCGTGCAGCACGGGTGCCAGCGCACCGCGCCGCACCAAGCCGGCGGCGGCCTCGATGTCGGGCGACAGGTGGCGGTCCACGGCGATCGTCGGGCTCACGCTGCGCAGCACCGCATGCGCCCGCTCGAGCGGCGCGCTGCTGGCCATCGGGCGCAGGAAATCGATCGCCTGCGCCGACGCCATCCACTCGATGCCGAGGATGTAGGCCACGTTGGCGATCATCGGCTGCAGGCGGCGTGCGGCAAACGTGGCCATGCTCACGTGGTCCTCCTGGTTCGCGCTCGTCGGCAGCGAATCGACGCTCGCCGGGTGCGCCATCGACTTGTTCTCGCTCGCCAGCGCCGCGGCCGTGACGTGCGCGATCATGAAGCCGCTGTTCAGCCCGGCGTCGGCGGTCAGGAACGGCGGCAGGCGCGAGACGCCGCTGTCGATCAGCATCGCGATGCGGCGCTCGGCGATCGCGCCGACTTCGGCGATGGCGCAGGCCATCGCGTCGCAGGCCAGCGCCACCGGCTCGGCGTGGAAATTGCCACCGCTGACCATGGCGCCGTCTTCGGCGAAGACCAGCGGGTTGTCGGTGACCGCATTCGCCTCGCGCAGCAGCACCAGCGCCGCGTGGCGCAACTGGTCGAGGCACGCGCCCACCACCTGCGGCTGGCAGCGCAGGCAGTACGGATCCTGCACGCGGTCGTCGCCGACGGCGTGGGACGCACGGATCTCGCTGCCGGCAAGCAGCTGGCGGTAGTACCGGGCGACGTCGATCTGCCCCGGCTGGCCACGCAGCGCGTGGATGCGCGGGTCGAACGGGCCGTCGCTGCCACGCGCGGCGTCGACCGTCAGCGCGCCGATCACGAGCGCCGACTCCAGCACCGGCTCGAACGACAGCAAGGCATGCAGCGCAAGCGCGGTCGAGGTCTGCGTGCCGTTGATCAGCGCCAGGCCCTCCTTGGCCGCGAGCTGCAGCGGCGCGATGCCGGCATCCTGCAGCGCCCGTGCCGCCGCCACCGGCTTGCCGTCGACGACGAACGCCCCCTCGCCCATCAGCGCGAGCGTCATGTGCGCAAGCGGCGCGAGGTCGCCCGAAGCGCCCACCGAGCCCTGGCTCGGCACCAGCGGCACGAGGCCGGCGTTGTGCACTGCGAGCAGCGTATCGATGACGACCGGGCGTACGCCGCTGAAGCCACGTGCCAGGCTGGTGGCCTTCATCGCGAGCATCAGGCGCACGACGGGCGCCGCCAGCGGCGCGCCGACGCCGACGCTGTGCGAGCGGATCAGGTTGAGCTGCAGCGTGGCCAGGTCGGCCTCGCTGATGCGCGTACTGGCGAGTTTGCCGAAGCCGGTATTGACGCCGTACACGGCGGCGTCGCCCTCGGCCGCGCGGCGCACCACCGCCGCGCTCGCCTGGATCGCCGGCAGCGCCAGCGGGTCCATTACCAAGGTCACCAGCGGCTGGATCTGCCCTTCGGTGCCGGCGTGGATCGCCTGCAGTTCGTCGAGCGTGAGTTGTCCGGGTCGCAGCAGCATGTCAGCGCACACCCGGTTGGATCATCGGCAGGTCCAGGCCCTGTTCCCTCGCGCAGGCGACGGCGCTGTCGTAGCCGGCATCGGCATGGCGCATCACGCCGGTGCCGGGGTCGTTCCACAGCACACGCTCGATGCGCTTTGCGGCCTCGTCGGTGCCGTCGCAGACGATCACCACGCCGCTGTGCTGCGAATAGCCCATGCCGACACCGCCGCCGTGGTGCAGGCTGACCCAGGTGGCACCGCCGGCGGTATTGAGCAGCGCATTCAGCAGCGGCCAGTCGCTCACCGCATCGCTGCCGTCCTTCATGCTCTCGGTCTCGCGGTTCGGCGAGGCCACCGACCCGCTGTCCAGATGGTCGCGGCCGATCACGATCGGCGCCTTCAGCTCGCCCGACTTCACCATCTCGTTGAAGGCCAGGCCCGCGCGGTGGCGCTCGCCCAGGCCGATCCAGCAGATGCGCGCCGGCAGGCCCTGGAAGGCGATGCGCTCGCCCGCCATGTCGAGCCAGCGGTGCAGATGTTTGTCCTCGGGGAACAGCTCCTTCATCTTCGCGTCGGTCTTGCGGATGTCCTCCGGGTCGCCGGAGAGCGCGACCCAGCGGAACGGCCCCTTGCCGCGGCAGAACAGCGGGCGGATGTACGCCGGCACGAAGCCGGGGAAGGCGAACGCGTTCTTCACCCCGGTATCGAACGCGACCTGGCGGATGTTGTTCCCGTAGTCGACGGTCGGGATGCCTTGCGCCTGGAACTCGAGCATCGCCTGCACGTGCACCGCGCAACTCTGCGCGGCGTCCGCCCGCAACTGCGCGTGCAACGCCCGGTCGGCCTGCGCGGCGCGCCAGCGCTCGACGCTCCAGCCCACTGGCAGGTAGCCGTTGACGAGGTCGTGCGCGCTCGTCTGGTCGGTCACCAGGTCGGGACGGGCGCCGCGCCGCACGAGTTCGGGCAGGATCTCCGCGGCATTGCCGAGCAGGCCGATCGAGACCGCCTTCTTCTCGGCCGTGTACCTGCCGATGCGTGCCAGCGCATCGTCGAGATCCGTGGCCTGCTCGTCGAGATAGCGGCTGCGCAGGCGGAAGTCGATGCGGCTCTGCTGGCATTCGATATTGAGCGAACAGGCGCCGGCGAACGTGGCCGCCAGCGGCTGCGCGCCGCCCATGCCACCGAGGCCGGCGGTCAGGATCCAGCGGCCGGCCAGGTCGCCGCCGTAGTGCTGCTTGCCCGCCTCGACGAACGTCTCGTACGTACCCTGCACGATGCCCTGACTGCCGATATAGATCCAGCTGCCGGCGGTCATCTGGCCGTACATCATCAGGCCCTTGCGGTCGAGCTCGTCGAAATGCTCCCAGGTGGCCCACTTGGGTACCAGGTTGGAGTTGGCGATCAGCACACGCGGCGCGTCGGCGTGCGTGCGGAAGACGCCCACCGGCTTGCCACTCTGCACGAGCAGCGTCTCGTCGGGCTTCAGGCGGCGCAGCGATTCGAGAATCGCCTCGTAGCAATCCCAGTTGCGCGCAGCCTTGCCGATGCCGCCGTAGACGACCAGTGCATCCGGGTTCTCGGCAACCTCGGGGTCGAGGTTGTTCTGGATCATGCGGTATGCCGCCTCGATCAGCCAGTTGGCGCAAGTGATGTCGCTGCCGCGCGGGGCACGCACGGGGTGCGGCTGTGCGACGTGGCGTTGGGTGGACAGGTCGGTCATGGTGGGCCTCTTGATGCTTGGCACAACGGCGTTGGCGACGGGTGTGCCGGGTCGAACTTCAGGGTTGGACTCTACTTGTCTAGACAAGTCTATGCAAGTATCCTTTTGCCCATGGTTTCCCCTGAGGCAATCGGTGCCCCGTACCGCCGTGTCAAGCAGTTCCTGAAAGACGGCCTCGCCTCGGGCCGCTGGCCGCCGGGCGCGCTGATGCCGTCCGAGGCCGAGCTGACAGCGCAGTTCGGCGTCAGCCGCATGACCGTGAACCGCGCCATCCGCGAACTCCAGGCCGACGGCCTGGTGGCACGCTCGCAGGGTGTCGGCACGTTCGCTGCGCCGTTGCACCGCGTCTCGTCCACGCTCACCATCCGCGACCTGCACGAGGAGATCGAGTCGCGCGGGCACCGGCACCAGGCGCAGGTGCACGTGCAGCGCGCCGAGAAGGCCCCCGCGGCGCTGGCGGCGCAACTGGGCATCGAGCCCGGCGCGCCCGTGTTCCACACGCTCATCGTGCACCGTGAGAACGGCGTGCCGCTGCAGTGTGAGGACCGCTACGTCAACCCGGCCTGCGCGCCGGGCTATCTGGCCGCCGACTTCACCCGAACGACCCCCACGACCGTGCTGTTCGAGACCACCGCGCTGTGGCGCGCGCAATATTCGATCGAGGCCGCACGCCCCACCGCGCACGAGGCCGGTCTGCTGGGCGTGGCGGCCGACGAGCCCTGCCTGATCATCGTGCGCCGCACCTTCACGCGCGACGCTGCCATCACCATCGCGCGCCTCGTGCACCCCGGCACGCGTTATCTGCTCGAAGGCCATTTCACACCGTGACGCTGCACCGCGTATCGCTGGCGGCGTGCCCGCCGCAGCCCTGGCGCAACGGGGGCGGCACAACCCGCGAACTGCTCGCGTGGCCGCAGGCGGCTGACTGGCGGTTGCGCGTGAGCGTGGCCGATATCCAAAGTGACGGGCCCTTCTCGCCGTTTCCCGGTGTCGACCGCTGGTTCGCGGTGATCGAAGGCGCCGGCGTGGTGCTGGCGCTGCCTTCGGGCGAGCATGTGCTGACGCCGGTCGACGAGCCGGTGGCCTTCGGCGGCGAAGCCGCGCCGGAATGCCGGCTGCTGCAGGGCGCGACGCGCGACCTCAACCTGATGGTGCAGCGCACGGCCGGCCGAGGTCGGCTGACGCGTGCCGACGCCGGCATGACCCTCGGCGGGCGCCCGCGCTGGCGCGGCTTCTACGCCGCGGAGCCGGCGCTTCTCGATTGCGGCGGCGTGGCCGAACCGGTGCTTGCGGGTACCCTCGTCTGGTCGGATGATGGGGGCGCGGCCCCTTGGGCCGTGCGGCAGGCAAGCCGCGCCTGGCTGATGACGCTGGAGGACCGATGAACTCCACTCCGACACCGACCCCCACCGACGCCAGCGGCAGCGGGACGACCACGCTCTGGCGCAACGCGCGCCTGGCCACGATGGCCGGGCCCGTGGCCTGGGGCTGGGTCGGCCACGGCGCGCTGCTCGTGCAGGGCGGCAAGCTCCAGTGGGTGGGCGCCGAATCCGATCTGCCCGTCGACTTGAAGCCCGACGCCGAAGTCGATCTGCAGGGAGCACTCGTCACGCCCGGGCTCATCGACGCCCACACGCACCTGGTCTATGGCGGCGACCGTGCGGCGGAATTCGAGTTGCGCCTGCAGGGCGCCACGTACGAGGAGATCGCACGTGCCGGCGGCGGCATCCGCTCGACCGTGACGGCCACGCGCGTGGCCAGCGACGACACGTTGTTCCAGACCGCCGCCGCCCGCGCGCGCACGCTGATGGCCGAGGGCGTGACGACGATCGAAGTCAAGTCCGGCTACGGCCTGAGCGAGGCGCACGAGGCGCGCTGCCTGCGCGCCGCACGCCGTCTCGGCCGCGAGCTGCCGCTGGCCGTGCGCACCACGTCGCTCGGTGCACATGCCCTGCCCGCGGAGTTCGAGCACCGCGCCGACGACTACATCGACGCCGTCTGCGCGTGGCTGCCGGCGCAGCACGCCGAAGGTTTGGTCGATGCCGTGGACGCCTTCTGCGAAGGCATCGGCTTCACCCCGGCGCAGACAAGGCGTGTCTTCGATGCCGCACAAGCCCTTGGACTGCCCGTCAAGCTGCACGCCGAGCAGCTGAGCGACCTCGGCGGCAGCGCGCTGGCCGCCGAATACGGCGCGTTGAGCTGCGACCATCTCGAATTCCTTTCGCCGCGCGGCATCGCGGCGATGCAGGCCACCGGCACCGTGGCCATGCTGCTGCCCGGTGCGTACTACTTTCTGCACGAGACCCATCTGCCGCCGGTGCAGTTGCTGCGCGATGCCGGCGTGCCGATCGCCATCGCCACCGACCACAACCCGGGTTCGTCGCCCGTGCTGTCGTTGCTGCTGATGATGAACATGGCCTGCACGCTGTTCCGACTGACGCCGGAAGAGGCCTTTCGCGGCGTCACCGTGCATGCGGCACGCGCACTCGGCCTGGCCGACCGCGGCACGCTGGCGGCCAGGCAGCGCGCCGACTTCGCCGTCTGGGACGTGGACCATCCCCGCGCGCTGGCCTATCGTTTCGGCGTGAATCCGTGCCGCCGTGTCGTGTTCGGCGGCGTGGAGCGTGCCCGCGAGGCCTGAAGCGCCCCGACCGAGTGACCAGAACACCGACCACGGAGACACCGACATGTCCTTCACCCTGTACCGAGGCAACGCCCCCTTGCTCGTGAGCGTGCCCCACGTGGGCACCGAGATCCCGCACGACCAGCGCGGGCGCTATGCCGAACGCGCCTTCGAGGTCGAAGACACCGACTGGTTTCTGGACCGCCTGTATGCCTTCGTGCGCGAGATGGGCGCGAGCCTGATCGTGCCGCGCTACAGCCGCTACCTCATCGACCTGAACCGGCCGAGCGAGAACACGCCGATGTACGAAGGGCAGAACAACACCGAGCTGTGCCCCACGCGATTCTTCACCGGCGAGCCGCTGTACCTGCCGGACCAGGCACCGGACGGGTCGGAGATCCGGCGCCGCGTGCTGACCTACTGGCGGCCGTACCACGGCGCGCTGCACGACGAACTGTCGCGCATCCATGCGCAGCATGGGCATGCCGTGCTCTTCGACGGCCACAGCATCAAGAGCGAGCTGCCATGGCTGTTCGACGGGACGCTGCCGCACATGAACCTCGGCACCGTGGACGGCACGAGCTGCGCCCCGGCACTGCGCGATGCGCTGGCCGCCGTCTTCGCCGCGCAGGACCGCTATTCGCACGTGGTCGACGGCCGCTTCAAGGGCGGCCACATCACGCGCACCTACGGCCGCCCGGAGTTGGGCATCCACGCCGCGCAACTCGAGATGTGCTGGCGTGCCTACATGGACGAGACGCCGCCGCGCTGGAACGACGACCGCGTGGCCGAGGTCACGCCAACGCTGCGCGCGCTCGTGCAGGCGATGCTGGACTGGCGGCCGAATTGAGCGGGGCCCTGTTGTGGGCGCCGCGTGCCTGGATTGCCGGGGCGTGGCGCGACCATGTGCTGCTCGAAGCCGGCGCGGACGGCCATTGGACGTGCGTCGAGCCTGGCGTGACCGCGCCGGAACGGGCCACCGTGCTGCCCGGCCCGGTGCTGCCCGGCCAGGTGGACGCCCACAGCCACGCCTTCCAGCGTGCCTTTGCCGGACTGGCCGAGCGGCGCGGCGGTGACAACGACGACTTCTGGTCGTGGCGCGACCGCATGTACGGCGTCGCGCTGCGCATCACCCCGGCGCAGCTCCGGGCCGTGGCGGCGCAGCTCTATACCGAGTTGCTGGCCGGCGGCTACACCCACGTGTGCGAGTTCCACTACCTGCACCACGACAGCGACGGACGGCCCCATGCCGACCCGCTGGCGATGAGCCGTGCGCTGGCCGACGCCGCAGGCGACGCCGGCATCGGCCTCACCCTGTTGCCCGTGCTGTACGAACGCGCCGGTTTCACGCAGCCCGCGCTGCGCGAAGACCAGCGCCGATTCGCGACCAACGTGAAGGACGTGCTGGCGATGCGCGACGGCGTCCGCGCCTGGAAGCTGCCACAAGTGCATGCCGGCGTGGCGATCCACTCGCTGCGCGCCGCGCCACCCGCATCGATCCACGAGCTGGTGCGCGCACTCGACGGCGATGACGGCCCGATCCACATCCACGTGGCCGAGCAGACCGCCGAGGTGGACGACTGCCTGGCCGCCACCGGAGCCCGCCCGATCGAATGGCTCGCGCGCGCCGTGCGTCTGGACGCACGCTGGCAGCTCGTGCATGCCACCCACGCGCTGCCGGCTGAGATCGACGCCGTGGCCACCAGCGGCGCCGGCGTCGTGATCTGCCCGAGCACCGAGGCGAACCTGGGCGATGGCCTGGCCGACCTGCCGCGCTGGCTGGCATCCACCACGCCGCTGTCGATCGGCTCCGACAGCCAGGCCTGCCGCTCGCTGATGGAAGAACTGCGCTGGCTCGAGTACGGCCAGCGCCTGCTGCTGCGCCGACGCAACGTCGCGGCGCGTCCCGATCTGGGCATCGATGCCACGGCCGCCCGCCTGTTCGGCCGCACGCTCGCCGGGGGTGCAGCTGCAGCGGGTTTCGAACGTTGGGGGTTGATCGAAGGGGCGCGCGCCGATCTGCTCGTGCTCGACAATGGCGCGCACGGTCTGGCAGGGGTGCCGGCCACGCACACACTGGACGCGCTGGTCTTCGCGACTGGCGCGCCCGCCGTGTGCGAGACCTGGGTCGCCGGACAGTGCCGCTGGCGGTCGGGCGCGGAGGCGTCCCGTTTCTCGGCGCCTTTCAAGGAAGCGATGCAGGCGCTCTGGGGCTGAAGCGGCCGGCACCGCGGCGTCACGGGGGTCATGT
>JAHECD010000095.1 GCA_024641945.1 Rubrivivax sp.
TCGGGCGGCTCTGGAGGCGGGCGGCAAGGACAATGGCCCGCCGGGGTTGCGCCTGAATTACAGCGCGAACTACTACGCGGCATTCGTCATCGGCCCGGATGGACACAATATCGAAGCGGTTTGCCATGAGCCAAATGCCTAAGCATTCGGGCGCGTGTACAGGCCAAAGGACGCGTGTCGATTTGTGATGCGCAGCTCAGACGTTCGGCCGTGCTGAACATCTCTTTCGCGACTCGAAGCACCTGGAAATGCAAAGCCCCACAGAACCACACGATCTCGGATTCACCTACAGGGTAAGGAAGAACGGCGAAGTCGAGATCTTCCATCGTGGGCGTCTGGCATCGACGCTGCGCGGCTTTGACGCCAATGATTTCAGGCAAGAAGCCCCCGATGAGACCACTGCCGAGGCACAGCAACTGATGGCCCGTGTCACCGGCAACTACAAGCACGGAAACGAGCGTGCAGCGGCCCAGCACCCAAGGAACCGAAGGTGATGTCGCAGCACCGCCCATCGTCGGCAGCCCGCCATGTGCGAGCGATCCCTGCGACTATCGCCATTGGCCTCTTGTTCCATGCGGCCGCGGCATCTGCCTTCGAGCAGGCCTTCGATTCGCCAGCGTTCATCGTCTCCGCCCCCCGCCTGCCTTCCATCCCTCTGGGTGAACCGGCCACTTCTGGTGACGGTCATGTCAAGACCGCCCGGGGCCGGGACACCACTTACGTCGTCGAGGTGAGTTCGATCTCGACACCTCGAGCGGGCAGCACACGGGCCTGCGCGGGCGACTTCCTGCGTGAACTGGTGCGCCGGCCGAACATGCCCGACCGAGACAACATCTACCGCGCGCCGTTCGATACGACCACGTTCCTGGTCCTGTACATCCTCGACGAGCGGGATACGAAGCAGTTGCATGCGCACCTCTTGTCTTCGGCCGCAGGCACGCATTGCATCGACGCGCACTTCAGCAGGAATTTGCGCGCAGGCGAAGAAGTGGACGACTGGCGCGCCAGCTTTGCGGGCGCCACCGTGCGCGAGCGCGGAAAATGACGTCTTCGCACCGCTCGAACGATTGGCCTCGCATGCACATGAAACTTGGTCGCCGACATATCGTTCAGTGGGTCGGTGTTTTGCAGCTCGTATGGATGACGGCCGCCTGCACTGAAATGTTCTATTCGGACGCGCAAAACGCGGGGCGCAAGAGTGCGCAGGCCCGGCAGGACGCCTTGAGGTCCATGAAGGTTTCATCGGCGCAGGCCGACAAGGCGCAGCCGGTTGTGGGCAACGCACTGGTGGCGCTGCTCTCCGGCAACACGCATGTCGAGGCCTTCCGGAAGCGCGCGGACGACAGCAAGCCCTACCTCACCACCTACGACTATTACGCACCGGATGGCATCTTCATCGGTCGCGACACCCATTCGCGCAGAACGGTCGAATACCAGGATGTGGGGCGCTGGAAGGTCGAGGCAGACACGCTCTGCGTCGACTTGCCGGCCTGGAAGGCCGACCCGCGCTGCTACACGATTCGCCTTGCGCCGGATGGTGCGATCCAGTACTGGATCCGCCAACCCGGCGATCCGTTCGACGGGCTGTTGACGCGCAACGTGAGGGTCGTCCGGCGGGGTCTGCAAACACCCGAATACACCTCCGATCCTGCGGCGTTTCGCTAGCGTTGGCGTCGGTTGCCGGCGGGTGCTGCATCCGTGCAGCCGGCCCGTTGATTAACATCGTCCCACCGACCGGCACCGGTCGAAGAATCGACCTTGCCGGTCTGGCGAAGCGCCGGACCTGCCAGGACATGATCCCTCGAGATGAATCAGCAAATTGGCCCGTGGCGCCTTTCGGTGGCGCCGATGATGGATTGGACGGACCGGCACTGCCGCTTCTTCCATCGCCTGCTCACGCGCCGCACCCGCCTGTACACCGAGATGGTGACCACGGGCGCGCTGCTGCACGGCGATGTGCCGCGCCACCTGGATTTCAACGCCGAGGAGCATCCGGTGGCGTTGCAGCTCGGCGGCAGCGAGCCCGACGACCTGGCACGTTGCGCCAGGCTCGCGGCCGATTGGGGCTACGACGAGATCAACCTCAACTGCGGCTGCCCGAGCGAGCGGGTGCAGCGCGGCGCGTTCGGCGCCTGCCTGATGGCCGAGGCGCCGCTGGTGGCCGACGGCGTGAAGGCCATGCGCGATGCCGTCGATCTGCCCGTGACCGTGAAGCACCGCATCGGCATCGACCGAGGCGAGAGCTACGACTTCGTGCGTGACTTCGTCGGCACGGTGTCCGAGCGCGGCGGGTGCGAGACCTTCATCGTGCACGCCCGCAATGCGTGGCTCAAGGGCCTGAGCCCGAAAGAGAACCGCGAGGTGCCGCCGCTGCGTTATGAGCTGGTGCACCGGCTGAAGACCGACTTCCCCGCGTTGACGATCGTCGTCAACGGCGGCATCACCACGGGTACGCAGATCGCCGACCAGCTGACGCACGTCGACGGCGTGATGGTCGGCCGCGAGGCATACCACCACCCCTGGTCGATGGTCGGCTGGGACGTCGATCTGCTCGGCGCCGAACAGGCCGTGGCCACCGACCGCGATGCCGTCGAGCTGGCGATGGTGGCCTACATGGAGCGCGAGGCGGTGGCGCACGGCACGCCCTGGACACACGTGGCGCGCCACATGCTCGGCCTGTGGAACGGCACGCCAGGGGCGCGCCGCTGGCGCCAGGTCTGGAGCGACCATCATCTGAAGGCGCTGCCGCCGCGCGAAGTGTGGGCGCGTGCGCGCCAGCGCGAGACACACCACGCCGCAGCTTAGGCGGTGCGGGCGGGTCCCTCGGCCCAGTCGTTCAGGCCTGCCAGACGCCGTAGCCCGCCTCGCGCAACCCGATGGCGAGCTCGACCTCCATCTCGCACGCGGCCGCAAACGGCATCGGGTTGTAGACGTCGTACAGCGCCGGCAGCAGGCGCAGGCCGTATTCGAGGACAAAGCGGTTGGCCTGGATGCCGGCCTTGTGTTTGTCGAAGCGCAGGTCCGGGTCGAGCCCTGTCATGCCGACGTAGACGAACGGCTTGCCGAGCCTGTAATCCGGATTCGCCTTGCGGAACCGCGCCTCGTTCCAGACCTGGTCGGACAGCTCGACCACGTAGACGTGGTGGTGGTGCCGCCGGGCGCCGGCGCGAGGGCGGTTCACGCGGATCTGCCCTGCGGCTGCGCGGCGCGAGCCTCTGGGGTCAATGCTCAGCAATTGCTCAGTAGTGGATGACACGCGGCTGGCCGCCGCCGGCGGCAATGACGTCGCCGTTGATCGCACGCGAGCGCGGCGAGCACAGGAAGAGCACGACGTCGGCCACCTCGTCGGCATCGACGATATGGTGGATCGAGTTGCCTGCCGCCATCTGCGCCTCGACGTCGGCCGTCGGCACGCCCTGCGCCGCCGCGCGCGCCGCGACGAGCGGCGCGGTGCGCTCGGTGCGCGTGAGCCCCGGGTGCACGACAGTCACGTTGATGCCTGCGGGCCCCAGTTCGTCGGCCAGGTTCTTGGTCATTGCGGCCACGGCCACGTTGCGGATGCTGCCCACCGTATTGCCGGTCTGCCGCGCGGCCAGGCCGCTGATGTTGACGATGCGGCCCCAGCCGTTGGCCTTCATGCCGGCCACCACGGCCTGTGCGCAGCGCAGGTAGCCCATGACCTTGGTGTCGAGTTCGGCGTGGAAGAAGCCGGCCGTGATGCCGGCCAGCGGCGGCGGGCCGGCAAATCCGGCGGGCTCGGCCGCGGCGTTGACGAGGATGTCGATCGGGCCGCCGAGCAACTGCACGGCGGCGGTCACGGCCACGCGCACGGCGTCGTCGTCAGTGGTGTCGGCGCTCACGCCGACGACCTTGCGGCCGGTCTGCGCGGAAAGTTCATCGGCAGCGGCGCGCAGCGCCGGCACGTCGCGCGCGAGCAGCGCCACGTCCACCCCTTCGCGCGCGAGTGCACGCGCAATGGCCTTGCCGATGCCGCGGCTGCCGCCGGTGACGAGTGCGCGTTTGTCCAGGAGCTGCAGGTCCATGTCGTGTCGGCGTGGTGCGCCGCGGAGCGTCGTGGACCACCTTATACGGCATCGCACGGCACGCCTCGAGCCCCTCGCGTGGATGGGTCGGTTCAGGGGTGCGCCCAGGGTTGCCGCCGTGGCAAGGCTCTAGACTCCCCGGTGCTGCCACGAGCGGGGAGGTTCTGATGGAGGGCTTGAATTCGATGATGAAGTCGTTGGGCCAGGAGCTTGGGCCCTATGTGCCCCGGATGGTCGGCGCCATCTTCATCGTGCTGGGCGCCTGGTTGGCTGCCCGCATCGCACGTGTCGCCGTGCGGGGCCTGGGCGAAAAGGCGGGCCTGGACGCACGTGCACACCACCCGGGCCTGTCGGCGTTGCTCGGGTCCGTGACGGCTGCCCTGGTGTGGCTGTTCGCCTTGCCCGCGCTGCTGGGGACGCTGGAGCTGCGTGCCTTGCTCGACCCGGTCAACGTGATGATGTCGCGCCTGATGGGGTTCGTACCGAACGCATTCGGCGCGATCGTGATCCTTGCGGTCGGCGTGCTGCTGGCGGGCATCGTGCGCCAGGTGGTGGCCGGCCTGCTCAAGGCGGCGGGGTCCGAGCGCGCGGCGGAGCGCATGGGCCTGGCGTCGTCGCTCGGCAAATCGACGCTGGCCGACCTGGCCGCGTCGGTCGTCTTCGCGCTCGTTCTGCTGCCGGTGCTGGCGGCCGCGCTCGATGCGCTGGGCATGGATGCCGTCACGCGCCCGGTCAGCCAGTTGCTCGATGCGGTGGTGGCGCTGATCCCGCGCCTGGTGTCGGCGTCGCTGATCGTGGTGATCGCCGCCATCCTGGGCCGCGTTCTGGCGGGGGTCGTCAGCGGCGTGCTGGCGGGTCTGGGCATCAACAACTTGCCGCGTCACCTCGGGCTGGGCGCGGAGTTTCGTGCCGGTGGGCGTGACATGTCCGAGCTCGGCGGGCTGTTCGTCATGGTCGCCGTGCTGTTCGTGGCGCTGGCGCAGGCGAGCGAGGTGATCGGCCTGTCGATGCTGACGCAGGCCGTGGCCTCGCTCGGCGCGGCGTTGGCGCACATCGCCGTGGCGGCGGCCATCCTGCTGGCGGGGCTCTGGCTCGCGACGCTGGCGGCCCAGATGGTTGTGGCGCGCGGTGGGCGGCATGCGGGTGTGTTCGCGATGATCGCCCGCGTGGCGGTCCTCTTCTTTGCCGGTGCGCTGGCCCTGCGCCAGGCGGGGCTGCCGGCCGAGATCGTCACGCTGCTGTTCGGCTCGGTGGTGGTCGGGCTGGCGCTGGGCGTGGCGATCGCCGTGGGGGTCGGCGGGCAGCGTGTGGCAGGGCGCCTGCTCGACGCCGCTGCCGATGCGTTGGCGACGAAGGATGCCGATGGCGGGCCACAGGGCGACTGACGCCGACACGCGGCCGCCGGGCGGTGCCGCGCCTGGCGCCCTTCGGCGGTGGGTCGAGACACGCCCCCTCGCGGTGCAGTTGCTCGGTCTGGGGCTGCTCGTGGCGGCCGTGGCCGCCGGCTTGTCGGCCTGGCTGGCACCGGCCGAATTGGCGGTACAGGCCGCAGCGTGGGCCGGTGGCTCCGCTGCGGCGGCGACGGCCGCAGGCGCTGTCTGGTTGCGCCGCACGAGCCGCGCGCTGACGGGTCTTGCGGAGGCCGCCCGATCGATGGCGCGCGACGAGGCGGCCGACGACGCGCAATTGCCGCCGGACCGCTCCAGCCACGAGATGGGCCTGGCCAGTGCGCGCCTGCGTCGATATGTCGACCACGTGCGCCAGCAGCGGCTGGCGCTGCTGGCGCGCAATGCGGAACTTGGGCAGGCCCTGAGTGCACGCACGCACGAGCTGGTGACCTTGCAGGACCTGTCGGTCAGCCTGTCGTCCACCGCGGACGAGTTCAGGCTGATGGACGAAGCGCTGCTTGCGCTCGAACGCACGCTGGACTTCAGCAGTGCGTCCGTCTGGGCACGCGATCGGCGCGAACCCGGCCGGCAGGTCGTGCTGATGGCCTACCGCAGTGCGGACATCGATCCGGAGGATCTGACGGCCCAACGGCTGCGGGGAAAGCGCCTCTCGCGTGCCAACGTCGAGCGCTACGAGCAGATCGAGCGGGTGCGCGAGCCGCTGATCGACAACGATGTGCGCCAGGGCCTCTTGTCGTGGCTGTGGAACCTGGTCAGCGACGACGCCGGCACGTCGAGTCTGTACAGCGCTACACGCGCCTGGACCGGGCTGCCGATGAAGTTCCGCGACGACGTGCTCGGCGTGCTGCGGGTCGACCACCAGGCGCCGGGGTTCTTCACCGCAGAACGGGTCAAGTTGCTCAACGCGGTGTGCAGCCAGGCGGCGCTTGCGATGCAGCACGCGCAGTTGCTGGCGCGCGAACGCGAGGTGGCGGTGGTCGCCGAGCGCAACCGCATCGCGCGTGACCTGCACGACGCGGTCTCGCAGACCCTGTTTGCGGCCAACCTGCTGGCGGGGTCGCTGAAACAGTCGGCGCAGCGCGAATCCGGCGCAGCGGGTGCGGCGCTCGCAGAGCAGGCGGCGACGCTGGAGCGCTTGAACCAGGGTGCGCTGGCCGAGATGCGTTTGTTGATGTTCGAACTGCGCCCCGATGCGCTCGAGCAGGTGCCGCTCGCCGAGTTGCTGCGGCAGGGTGTGGCGGCGATGGCCAGCCGCGGGGACACCGTGGTCGAGCTGCGGCTGGCCGAAACGGACCCGTTGACGCCCGCGATGCGCGTGCAGGTGTGGCGCATTGCGCAGGAGGCGCTGTCCAACCTGACGCGCCACAGCGGCGCGACCCAGGCCGTCGTCGAATGGAGCGTCAAGGGCCGCCGCGCCGAACTGCGCATCGCCGACGACGGCTGCGGATTCGACGCACAGACCCCCGTGCCGGGCCACTTCGGGCTGGAGAACATGCGCGCACGCGCGGCCGAGATCGGCGCCGGGTTCACGTTGTCCAGCCAGGCCGGGGAGGGCACCGAATTGAGAGTCTCGCTGGAGGTTGCAAGCCCATGAGTGCGCCGAAGATCCGACTGTTCCTGGCCGACGACCACCCGATGGTGAGGCGCGGCCTCGTGGCGACCATCCAGGCCGAGTCGGACATGGAGGTCGTCGGCGAGGCCGACAACGGCAACGATGCCGTCAGCATGGTCCCCGAATGCCGGCCCGATGTCGTGCTGATGGACCTGTCGATGCCGCATCGCGACGGCATCGGCGCGATCACGGCCCTGCGCGCCGCGGGCGTGTCCGCACGCTTCGTGGTGCTCACGAGCATGGTCGACGCGGGCGAAATCCGGCGGGCGATCGAGGCCGGCGCGAGCGGCTACGTGCTCAAGTCCGCATCGGGGCCGGAACTCGTGACCACCATCCGCAGCGTCCACGCAGGTCGGCGCGTGATGTCGCCGGAGGCGACCGACGCGATGATCGCCGCGTCGCAAGTGCACGCGCCCGGCGCCGACCTGACGCAGCGCGAGCGGGAACTGCTGGCATTGATGGCCCGCGGCATGGCCAACCAGCAGATCGCCGACGACCTGCACATTGCATTGCCGACGGTGAAGTTCCACATCACCAACATTCTCGGCAAGCTGCAGGCCGAGAACCGGACCGATGCGGTGCTGATCGCGCTGCGCCACAAACTCGTCTGAGCGGCTGCTGCGCTTCGCTTGTCGAGCCAGCGGTTCAGGCACGCATCGACCCGCAGGCCCGCAGACGCCGGGCCATGTGGCTGTGTCGATCCTGCCCATTGCCGTTCATCGCCGGTCATTGCCGTTGTCCGGCGCACCGCGGCCATGTCCGGGCCTTTGATCGTCGAGACATCGCTGGCGCTCGACCCGCACCCTCAAACCCCGACTTTGGTCGGGGCCGGAACCGGTCGACGGCATGGGGCGCTGGCGCGATGCGCGGCCTACATTGGCTGCAGTTCGAAACCGGCGGCACGGCGCGAAATGGTGCCGGCCCCGTCAGCGGAGTACCGACAGATGACAAGCCACTCCACCATGGCCGATGCGTCGACCCCGGCAACGGCCCTATGGCAATCGGCACGCTGTTGAGCGCCACCCTTTCGATCGTTCCCGACGTACCCATCGACGACCGAACCGTCTCACTTTCTGGAGCCACTCGTGAGCATCACATCCGAATTCAAGGAATTCATCTCCAAGGGCAACGTGATGGATCTCGCCGTCGGCGTGATCATCGGCGGCGCCTTCGGCAAGATCGTCGACTCGCTCGTCAAGGACCTGATCATGCCGGTCGTCGGCAAGATCTTCGGGGGTCTGGACTTCAGCAACTTCTTCGTCCTGCTTTCCAACCCGCCAGCGGACTACAAGGGCGCGATGACCTATGCCGATCTGACGAAGGCCGGCGTGCCGCTGTTCGCCTATGGCAACTTCATCACCGTGGCGGTGAACTTCGCGATCCTGGCCTTCATCATCTTCATGATGGTGCGTGCGATGAACAAGATGAAGCGTGCCGAACCCGCTCCGGCGCCGGCGCCGACGCCCGAAGACGTGGTGCTGCTGCGCGAGATCCGCGATGCGCTGAAGCGCTGAAAGAACCCAGAGGCTTACAAGAAAAAAGTGACAGGGAGGGGCGCCGGGGTCCGCAAGGACCCCGGCGATCTGTCAATCCGCCAGACTCGATGAACGAGGTCGACATGCACGGCTACTTCCGCGTCTTTTCGTCGCCCGACGATCTTCATGCGTTCAGCTTGATGGACGACGAGCACCGGCTGCTGCTTCAGAGCGTCTTGCACCGCTCGCGCGCCGGGATGGACGAGGCCATTGCGGCCGTGCGCCGATTGGCGATTCGCGGCGATTGCTGCAAATACGAGCGCTGCCTCGACGGCCAGTATTACTTCCAGATCCGCGACGACCACGGGAGACTGCTGGCGAGCAGCAATCTCTATCCGGACCTTTCCACGCTCCAGGCCGACGCGCGCGACGTCCTCTACATGGCCGGCGGTGCGCGGAGTTTCGAGAATCAGGATCCGGTGCCCGGCATGGGTTGTCGGCTCACTCGGCGCAGCGTGGATCGGGCTGCGGCGTCGCACGCCGGCGCCAGGTAGCGACGTCGACTGCGAGCGCGGCGATGGACCTGCGCGCTCCCGCAGGACATCGGACCCGCCACCTTGATGGGGGCCACGCACCCGGTGCGGGCCGGTTGCGGGATGCGCGCGAGAATGCGGGTGCATGACCCCGCCCCTGCGCTACAAGCTTGCCACGAGCGAAGCGGAATTCGAAGCCATCCACCGGCTCAACTACCGCACCTTCGTCGAGGAGATTCCGCAGCACGCGCCGAACGCACAGCGCCGGCTCGTGGATCGCTTTCATGCCGAAAACACCTACGCGATCTGCCTGTCCGGCGATGAACTCGTCGGCATGATCGCCGGCCGTTGCGAACGGCCGTTTTCACTGGACCAGAAGCTGCCCGACCTGGACCGGCATCTGCCGCCGCATCGCCGGATCGTCGAGGTGAGACTGCTGGCGGTGGATCGCGCGCACCGCAAGCAAAGTGTCTTCGCCGGGCTGGCGGGCGCGCTGGCGAACCACTTTCGTGCGCAGGGGTGCGACCTGGCCGTCATTTCGGGAACCGTGCGTGAGTTGCGCCTGTATCGGCACCTGGGTTTCCGGCCGTTCGGGCCGTTGGTCGGCGACGCGTCCGCGCCGTACCAGCCGATGGTCCTGACACTGCCCGACTACGCCGCCAACGTGGCGCACCTCGAGGTCGTGGGCGGGCGTGCCGTGACCAACCTGCTCCCGGGGCCGGTGGCGGTTCGGCCCGAGGTGATGCGCGCGCTGGCGCAGCCGGCAGTGTCCCACCGCACCGCGGAGTTTCACGCCTTGCTCGCGCGTGTCCGCCAGCGGCTGTGCGATCTCGGCGGCACACACGACGCGGTGGTGATGCCGGGCTCGGGCACGCTGGCCAACGATGCGGTGGCGGCGCAGCTCGCGACCCAGGGTGGGCAGGGCCTCGTGCTGGCCAATGGCGAATTCGGCGACCGGCTCGTCGACCATGCACGGCGCTGGGGCCTGACGTTCGAAACCATGCGTGCGGCATGGGGGCAGCCGTTGGACACCGGCACGATGAAAGAGGTCTTTGCCCGCGTGGGCCCGCGCTGGGTCTGGATGGTGGCGTGCGAAACCTCGACGGGGGTGCGCAACCCGGTCGACGCCGTGCGGGCGATGTGTGCGGGGCATGGTGCCAGCCTCTGCGTGGACGCGGTCAGCGCGCTCGGACTCCAGGCGCTCGATCTGCGTGGTGTGCACATGGCCAGCGCCGTGAGCGGCAAGGCGCTGGGCTCGCTGCCCGGATTGGCCGTCGTGCTGCACGACGGCGCGCTCGCGCCGTCGGGGCAGGTGGTCCGCAGCCTCGACCTCGCCGCCTACCGCGCGGCGGACGGCGTGGCGTACACGTTGCCGTCGCACGCGGTCGCTGCCCTCGATGCCGCACTGACGCAGGACTGGCCGGCACGCTGGGCCGCTGTGCAGGCGGCCGACCGGCGGTTGCGCATGGCGCTGCGTGCGCAAGGTTTCGAGGTGCTGGCCGCCGATGCCGACGCGATGCCTGGTGTGGTGACGCTGGCGCTGCCGGCGACGGTGGACGCACGCCGGCTCGCGCGTCGGATGGAGCGCATGGGTTACCTGCTCGCGTGCCGCAGCGCCTATCTGGTGCAGCGCAATTGGGTGCAGGCCTGCCTGATGGGGCAATGGGACGAGCGTGCGCTCGAGATCCTGCCCGAGGTGCTGGCGACGCAGGCGCGCCTGCCGGGCGACGGCACCGGGCCGGCCGAAAGGGCGGCCTGAGACCGGCGTCCGCATGGGCGCCTCGGCGGCGCGACTTACCATCGGCGACCTTCCGCCAGCGCGCCCCCCGCGCCCTTTGTCATGCCCGAATCCGCACGCATCCCCGGCCGCCGCCTGCTCCATTCCCCTGGCCCGACGCCTGTGCCGGACGAGGTGCTGCACGCCATGAGCCGCCAGCCGATGGACCTGGGCGACCCGCGTGTGAGCGCGACCATCGCCGCCTGCGAGGACGGCTTGAAGCGGCTGCTCGATGCACCCGCGGCGGACGTGTTCTTCTACGCCTCCAACGGGCACGGCGTGTGGGAGGCGGTGGTCGAGAACCTGGTGCCGCTGGGCGGCGCCGTGCTGATCCCTGGAACCGGCCATTTCTCGGAATCCTGGGCCGTGCAGACCGAAGCATTGGGCCGCCGCGTGGTGCGCACGCCGTGGCGCGAAGGCCTGCCGATCGATCCCGCGGATGTGCTGCAGGCGCTGCGCGAGGATGCGGCGCACGACATCGCTGCGCTGCTGGTGGTGCACACGGATACCGCGAGCGGCGTCACCAGCGACCTGGCTGCGTTGCGCGCGGCGCTCGACGCATCGGGACACCCTGCGCTGTTCGTCGTCGACGGCGTGGCGTCGTTCGGCGCTGCGCCGTTCTCGATGCAGGCGTTGCGCTGCGACGTGGCCGTCGGCGCGTCGCAGAAGGCGCTGATGTGCCCGCCTGGCGTGGGTTTCATCGCCGTCAATGCGGCCGCGCTGAAGGTCGCCGAGGGCAACCCGGCGCCGCGGTTCTATTGGGATTGGGGGCGCCGCAAGAGCGACCTGTCGTATCGCAAGTTCTGCGGCACTGCACCGCAAAGCGTGATGGCGGGTCTCGAGGCTGCGCTGGCGCTCATTTTCCACGAGGGAGTGGACCAAGTCTTCGCACGCCACCGACTGCTGTCGCGCGCGGTGCAGGCGGCCGTGGAGGGCTGGCGCAGCGCGGGCGCACTCGACTTCTTTGCATCGGCTCCCGGCGCGCGTTCCGTCTCGGTGACCACGATCACGGTGCCACGAGGCACTGACGTCGATGCACTGCGCGCGGTCGCGCGCGAGCGTTTTCAGGTGGCGATGGCGGGGGCGCTGGGGCCACTCGCCGGTCGGGCCTTCCGCATCGGGCATCTGGGGGACCAGAACGCGGCGTCGATCCTGGGCTGCCTGGCCGGGGTGGAGGCGGCGCTCACGGTGCAGGGCATTCCTTTCGGCCGCGACGGCGTGGCGCGCGCAGTGGCGGTGCTGGCCGAAGGCTGATTGCGCGCGCGGCTGCGCCGGTCCGCCGCGAAGGGGTCCGCGAAAGTGACGGCGAGAGTGACGCCGAGAGTGACGGCGATCGAGTGCGGTTCCGGGTTGTCATCACCCAGTCATCGGCCGTAATCTCCGGGGCAGGAGGTGCGGGCCGTGATCAGGATGCTGCGAACGCTATGTGCAGGGCCACTGGCCGTTTTTTGTGCCATGGCGGCAGGCGGTCCGTTGGCCTACGAACCGGTGGCGCTGGGCTGGACGGCCGGCGAGGTCGAGCGAGCCGGCGCCGATCAGCTTGTGGCCATGGTCGACCGTGCCGCGGACAGTGGCCGGCTGGGCTGCCAGCGGCAATGCCGGCGTATCCAGGGTGTCTTCGACCGGCTGCTGCCGATCGCGCGCGTGCAATCCGCGCATGCTGCAGCGCTGCGGTGGACGCTGATCGTCGTGACATTGCCGGATGTCGAGGCCATGGCCACGCCGGACGGTCACGTGCTGGTCTCCGAAGCGTTTGTCGACGAGCGCGTGCCGCACGATGAGGCGCTGGCTTTCGTGCTGGCGCACGAGATGGCCCACGCGATCCTCGAGCACGAGCGCCAGACGTTGACGTTTGCGCGCATGCTGCTGCCGCGCCAGGTCAAGCGGACCGTCGAGGACATGTATGTCGAGATCGATCACAACTTCGCGCTGCTCAAGGCGATCGAGCCGTCGATGCAGCAAGGCGAGTACGAGGCCGATGAACTCGGTTTCCAGCTGGCCAGCGCCGCGGGCTTCGACCCGGCGCGACAACTGGCCTTCATGGAGTGGCAGAGCGCGCTGGACACCGGGTCCCGGCCGCTCGTGTCGACACACCCGCCCAGCGCGGCGCGCCTCGACCGGCTGCGGCGCCAGCTTCCGCTGGCGATGCGGCTCGTGCCGCCTGCGCCGAGCCCACCGACGCTGTGATGGAATGGGCTCCACTTCACCAGGAGCCGCGCCATGCCGACGATCGCAAGTTACTACTTCACGCCCGTGTCGCCATGGGCGTATCTTGGGCACGACCGGTTCGTGGCCATGGCCGCAGCAGCCGACGCCGGGGTCGAGGTGCTCCCGGTGGACTACGGCGCGATCTTCCCGGTGTCCGGCGGCCTGCCGCTGGGCAAGCGTGCGCCGCAACGGCAGGCCTATCGGCTGGTCGAGTTGCGCCGATTCAGTGAGCGGCTGGGCGTGCCGCTGAACCTGCAACCCAAGTTCTTTCCCGTCGATGCGGGGCCGGCATCGCGCCTGATCGTTCAGGTGGACATGGCCGACGGGGCGCAGAAGGCGCTGGCCCTCAGCGGCGCGATGCTGAAAGCGGTCTGGGCCCAGGAACGCAACGTGGCCGACGCCGACACCCTGGCCGCGCTGCTGGCCGAGTGTGGGCTGCCTGCTAAACGCCTGGAACAATCGCAGGCGCCGGAGGTGGCCGCGCGGTTTGCCGCGAACACACAACGTGCGATCGACGCCGGTGTCTTCGGGGCGCCGAGCTATGTCATCGATGGCGAGATCTTCTGGGGCCAGGACCGGCTCGACTTCGTCGAGCGCCGTTTGGCCGCAGGTTGACGCCACGCCACGATCTCTGTGGCGCGCGAGGCGGCGCGAAGCGGTCACATCCCCGCGTAATTCGGCCCGCCGCCGCCCTCCGGCGTGACCCAGACGATGTTCTGCGTCGGGTCCTTGATGTCGCAGGTCTTGCAGTGCACGCAGTTCTGCGCATTGATCTGCAGGCGGTCGCTGCCATCGTCGTTCTTGACGAATTCGTAGACGCCGGCCGGGCAATAGCGTGACTCGGGCCCGGCGTACTTCGCCAGATTCAGTTCCACCGGCACCGATGCGTCCTTCAGCGTCAAGTGCGCGGGCTGGTTTTCCTCGTGGTTGGTATTGCTGATGAACACCGAACTCAGGCGGTCGAAGGTGAGTTTGCCGTCGGGCTTGGGGTAGCGGATCGGCTCGACCTGCGACGCGGCATGCATGCGTCCATGGTCGGGCGCATGGCGATGGACCGTCCAGGGCGGGCTCTTGATACCGAGCTTGGGCAGCAGCCACTGTTCGATGCCGGTCATGCCCGCGCCGACGAGGTTGCCCTTCTTGAACCACTGCTTAAAGTTGCGGCTCTGGTGCAGTTCATCGTGCAGCCAGCTCTTCTCGAAAGCGGCCGGATACGCCGACAACTCGTCATGGCTTCGGCCGGCCGCCAGGGCGGCTGCAGCGGCTTCGGCCGCCAGCATGCCGGTCTTGATGGCAGCGTGGCTGCCCTTGATGCGCGCCGCATTCAACGTGCCGGCCTCGCACCCCACCAGCGCCCCACCGGGGAACACCAGCTTGGGCAACGACAACAGCCCGCCTGCCGTGATGGCACGTGCGCCGTATCCGATGCGCTTGCCGCCTTCGATGTGTCCACGTATCGCAGGGTGTGTCTTCCAGCGCTGCATCTCCTCGAACGGACTCAGCCAGGGATTCTGGTAGTCCAGCCCGGTGACGAACCCGAGCGTGACCTTGTGGCCTTCCTGGTGGTAGAGAAAACCGCCGCCATAGGTATTGCCATCCATCGGCCAGCCGGCGGTGTGCACCACCAAGCCGGGCTTCGCCTGCGCCGGCTCGACCTCCCAAAGCTCCTTGACGCCGATGGCATAGCTCTGGGGGTCACGCCCCTCGTCGAGCTTGAATCGCGTAATCAGTTGCTTGCCCAGATGGCCACGTGCGCCTTCGGCAAACACCGTGTATTTGCCAAGCAGTTCCATGCCGAGCTGGAAGCCGTCGTGGGGTTCGCCGTCCTTGCCGATCCCCAGATTGCCCGTGGCCACGCCACGTACCTTGCCGTCGTCGGTATACAGAACTTCCGCAGCCGCAAAGCCCGGAAAGATCTCCACTCCCAGGGCCTCGGCCTGTTCACCGAGCCATTTGGTCACTGCACCGAGGCTGATGACGTAGTTGCCCTCGTTTGCGAAGCAGCCCGGTATCAGCCAGTGCGGCGTGGCCTGCGACGACGTGGCGCCCAGGAACAGCACTTCATCGCCCGTCACGGGCTGGTTCAGCGGCGCGCCGGCTTCCTTCCAGCCCGGGAGCAATTCGTTCAGCGCTCGTGGGTCCATCACGGCACCGCTGAGGATGTGGGCACCCGGCTCGGATCCCTTCTCGAGCACGACGACCGACAGGTTCGCGTCAAGCTGTTTCAGGCGGATGGCGGCGCTGAGCCCGCCAGGCCCAGCGCCGACGACGACCACGTCGTATTCCATCGATTCGCGCGGTCCATACGTGTTGAGGATTTCTTCAGCAGTCATGGGGCTGGATCTCGGTGAGGGCCGTCATCTGCGGCCATGCTTTTTGGAGGTTTGCATCCATTCTAGTGCGGCGTCTTCTAGAATAGAACGATCGTGCTATTTTGCGCGCCGATGCGACATCGGGCCCGTGCAGGGCGGCGCGGGGGCCACCTGCGGCGTGCTATCTTCATCGGGTCTTTGCGAACCTGGGAGCCTCGATGGCCTATGAAATCGATCTGTCCGGACGCGTGGCACTGGTCACCGGTGCATCGAGCGGCCTCGGCGAGCAGTTCGCGCGCACGCTGAGCCGCGCCGGTGCCGGCGTGGTCCTGGCCGCACGGCGCATGGAGCGGCTCAAGACTTTGCGGGCTGAACTCGAAGCCGAGGGCGGCGATGCCCATGTGGTCGAACTCGACGTGACCGACCACGACAGCATCAAGTCGGCGGTGGCGCACGCCGAGACCGAGATGGGCACGATCGACATCCTGGTCAACAATTCCGGCGTGGGCACCACGCAGAAGCTCACCGACGTGACGCCCGAGGACTACGACTACGTGATGGGCACCAACGCCCGTGGCGCGTTCTTCGTGGCGCAGGAGGTCGGGCGCCGCATGATCGCGCGCTCGCGTGGCGCCGCGCCGGGCACGTTCACAGGCGGGCGTATCGTCAACGTGGCGTCCGTGGCCGGCCTGCGCGTACTGAGCCAGATCGGCGTGTACGCCATCAGCAAGGCGGCCGTGATCCACATGACCAAGTCGATGGCGCTCGAATGGGGCCGATTTGGCATCAACGTGAATGCACTGTGCCCCGGTTATATCGATACCGAGATCAACCATCACCAGTGGAGCACCGAGGCGGGACAGAAGCTCGTGCAGATGCTGCCGCGCAAGCGCGTGGGCAAGCCACACGATCTGGACGCCGTGCTGATGATGCTGTGCTCCAACGAGAGCCATTTCGTGAATGGGGCCGTGATCGCGGCGGACGACGGCTTCGGAGTCTGAGGGGCGATGCGCACGCTGACCCCGCTCGAGGCCCGGGTGCTGGGCGTGCTGGTCGAGAAGCAGCACACGGTGCCCGACACCTACCCGCTGTCGGTGAATGCCATCACCGCGGGCTGCAACCAGAAGACGGCGCGCTCGCCGGTGATCGAGGCGACCGAGGCCGAGGTGCTGACGGCGCTGGACGGCCTCAAGTCGCTGAGTCTGGTGTTCGAGGGCAGCGGCAGCCGTGTCGTCAAGTTCGAGCACAACATGGGCCGTGTGCTCGGACTGCCCAGCCAGTCGGTGGCCCTGTTGGCCGTGCTGATGCTGCGCGGGCCGCAGACATCGGCCGAACTGCGCCTGAACTGCGAGCGCCTGCACCGGTTTGCGGACATCTCGTCGGTCGATGGATTTCTGGACGAACTGTCTGCCAAGGACCCAGCACGTGTGGTGAAACTGGCCCGTGCACCGGGTGCACGCGAGGCGCGATGGGCACACCTGCTCTGCGGCGAAGCGGCCGCAGCCACACACGCCGGGCCCACCGACGACGGTGGCGGTGTCGCGGTGTCCGCCGGTGAACTGGCGGCGGTGAAGGCCGAGCAGACGCGGCTGGCGAATGAGGTCGAGGTGCTGAAGGCGTTGGTGCAACGCATCGCAAGCGACCTGGGGATCGATCCGAAATGAACCGGTACGGCCATCGCCAAGGTTGCGTTGAACAGTACGGCAACGGCCCGGTGTCGCGATGAGCAAGGCAGTGATCCGGCCCGCCAACGAAGCCGATGCGCCGGCCATTGCGCGTGTGCATTTCGACAGTTGGGTCGACACTTACGGCAGCCTCTTCCCACCCAGGGTCTTCGACGAGTTCTCGCTGGAGTCGCGCGAGAAACTTTGGCGGCGCACCGCCGCGGTGGCGCGTGGCCAGCCTGCAAGCCGCATCGAACTGCTCGTGGCGGAAGACGTCGATACCGTCTTGGGGTTCGTATCGCTGGGGCCGTTCCGCGAAGGCGAAGGTGGCCAGGGCGACGGCACGATGGCAACGCCGGCCGTGGCCAACGATCGCGGAGAACTCAATGCGATCTATCTCGCGCCGACCTGCCTGCGCCGCGGGCTGGGGCGCTCGCTCTTCGATGCCGGCCGCGGCTGGCTGCGAGAGGCGGGTTTTGCCGACATGCGGCTGTGGGTCCTCACCGGCAACCCCGCGGTTTTCTTCTATCGTTCGATGGGCGGGATGCTTGTCGACGAGAAAACCTTTGAGCTGCACGGCATCACTCTGTCAGAGCAATGCTATCGGTTCGACCTCTGACCACGGGTGTCCTGACGTGCGGTTCCATGTTCCAGCAGAAAAGAAGCTCACGCACGAGATGAACATGCCCATCCGCTGGGGCGACATGGACACGATGGGCCACGTCAACAACACCGTCTACTTCCGATACCTGGAGATCGTCCGCCTGGAGTGGCTGTTCAAGGTGGGCGGCCGGCCGGATCCGGACGGCTGTGGGCCGGTCATCGTCAATGCATTCTGCAACTTCGTGCGTCAGCTCGAATATCCGGGAGACCTCTTCGCCCGCCTGTATGTGACAAATCCCGGGCGGTCCAGCTTCGACACGTACATCACGCTGGAGCGAACCGACCATCCCGGCATGGTCTACGCCGAAGGCGGCAGCAAGGTCGTGTGGACGGACTTCAAGGCACAGAAATCGATCCCGCTGCCGGACTGGATGCGGCGCCTGGTCGAATAGCGCGGCTTAGCCGATCCTGTACGGCCCGCCAGCCTCGAGCGCACGCTGGTAGGCCGGTCGGGCATGGATGCGCGCAAGCCAGCCCATCAGTTGCGGCCGCGATGCATCGAGACCGGCGCGGCCTGCCGCGGCCTCGACCGGGAAGCTCATCTGGATGTCTGCGGCGCTGAATTCAGGGCCGGCAAACCAGGGCCGAAGCCCGAGTTCGCTCTCCATGTAGTCGAGTTGTCGCTCGATGTTCGGCGCGATGAAGCTGCGGGTCACCTTGTCGGCGATGCCCTTGGCGACGGGCTTGATGAAGAAGGGCATCGGCGCCGAGCGGACCTTGTCGAAGACCAGCTTCATCAGCAACGGCGGCATCGCGCTGCCTTCGGCAAAGTGCAGCCAGTAGGTGAACAGCCGGCGCTCCGGCGCAGTCGCGTCGGGCCTCAAGCGGCCATTGCCGTAGGTGTCGAGCAGGTACTCGATGATGGCGCCGGACTCGGCCACCGTAACAGTCCCGTCGGTCAACACCGGCGACTTTCCCAGTGGATGCACCTGAACGAGCTCGGGGGGTGCCAGCATCGTGACGGGGTCGCGGGCGTAGCGCTTCAGTTCGTAGGGCAGGCCGAGTTCCTCGAGCAGCCAGAGGACGCGCTGGGAGCGCGAATTTTCCAGGTGGTGCAGGGTGATCATGCGGCACATTGTCGGCGTTGCGTGGATTGGGTGCCACGCCATGGCACCCGATGCAGGGCCATGAAAAAGGGCACCGCCAGTTGCCCGGCGGCGCCCTTTCGGGAGAGCGTGTGCCCTGTCAGGCGCGCGTGCCGTTGCGGCGGCGGCGCGAGGCCACGCCGATCATGGCAAGTCCCAGCGCCATCAGCGCATAGGTCTCAGGCTCGGGGACGACGCCCGTGACCTTGATCATGTCGGACTCGATGGCGTCGACCCCGCGGGCGAAGACGTCGAACTTGTAGTCGCCGGGCTTCAGGCCCGTGATCGCCAGCGAGAAGGTGCGTGATGCCCCACCGGCCACGTCCGTGCAGCCCAGTGCGTCCGTGCAGGTGAAGCTGATGCCCAGCCCGTCACCACCGTAGGTGCTGCCGAACACGAGGTCCAGAGACGAGGACGCTGCGCTGATCTGGCTCGTCACCGCACTGACGAAGTCGGTGCTGGCGTTGAAGCCGTTGGTCAGCGACCCACCGGTGCGGCCGATGATGTAGCTGGCCTGGTTCGTCACGTCACCGGCGGGGTTGGTGTCGCGGCCGTCGATGCCATTGCCTGCGCTCGTGTTGTTGAAGGCCACGACCTTGGCGCCCGCGGCCACCAGGGCATCGGCGGCCTGCACGGTCGTCGTCGTGTTGATGTGACCCGGTGCGTCACCGAACCACACGACGATGCGCTGAGAAGCCGCGGCCCACGACAGCGTATCGGCGGCTTGCTTCAGCGCGTAGTTGCTGGCCTCGGGGGTGTCGCCACCACCACTGGCAACCAACAAATTGATGCCGGCCTGCACGGCCGTCTTGTCGGTCGTCAATGCCTGGTGCAGGTTGAACGCATTGGCGGCCGTGACGCCCTCGGACGGGTCACCGTCGTAACCGGCGACGCCGAAACGGTAGCTCGACGGCAACGCATTCATCACCGCGGTGGCGCCGGACTTGGCGGCACCGATGGTGCTGCCCATGCTGCCGGTATCGTCGACAAGGAAGAACACGTCGACCTTGGTCGCGCCGGCGGCCGGCAACGTGATGGTCTTGTTGATCGTCACCGTCTCGCCCACCCCGATGGTGGCCGCATACGATGCCGGATCGATCGATTGAGCCATGGCGCCGCCCGATACTGCCGCGGCTGCCAGGCCAACCATGCCTGTGATTCGCTTCATGAGAATTACCTCCGTCGTGTGAATGTCCCGAAATCGCCGCGTACCTGAAGGCCAGCGGGGTGATGAAAGTATCCAACTCTGATAGAGGGGCCTCTACCGTCGTAGCCATGTATTCAGGGGGGGTGCCCCCTAGGTTGAAGGGGGTGCCGTGCAGGGTTTCACCG
>JAHECD010000096.1 GCA_024641945.1 Rubrivivax sp.
GGCCGCGGCCCCGGCGCCCAAGCCTGGACGCGGGGCTGCAAGGCCACCCGCCAGAAAGGCCGGGCCATCGGGCCTCCGGGCCGCGGGGGGCGCCCCGCGCCCGGCGTCGCGCGCCGCAGCCGGCAAGTCCGGCGGCAACGACACGAGCGGCCCGGACAAGAGCGGCACCGTGAGCGCGCTGGACCGTGGTCTGGCGCTGCTGCAATGTTTCAGCCCGTCGCAGCGCCTGCTCGGGCCGACCGAGTTGGCGCGCATGACGGGGATCCCGCGTCCATCGGTCACGCGCCTGGCCGCCACGCTGGTGGCACATCGCTGGTTGCAGCCCGAGCCCGGCGGCGAGCGTTTCATGCTCGGCGCCGGCGTCGTCTCGTTGGCGCAGGTGTTCCTCGCCGGGCTCGACGTGCGCGCGGCCGCGCGCGGTCCGATGCAGGCCCTGGCGGAAGCCAGCGGCGGCACGGTCTACCTCGCCGTGCGCGACGGCCTGGAGATGGTCATCGTCGAGGCCTGCCGCGCGCACTCGACGATGATCATGTCGCGTCTCGACGTGGGCTCGCGCGTGCCGATGCCCAACTCCGCACTCGGCCGCGCCTACCTCGGCGCGCTCGAACCCCGGGTGCGAGACCCGCTCGTGGCCGCGCTGCGGCAGTCACGTGCCGCCGAATGGGCGTCCATCGGCCCCGCACTGACCAACGCGCTGGCGGAACGCGACCGCACGGGGTGCTGCATCTCCGCTGGCGAATTCCACCGCGAGATCAATTCCGTTTCCGTGGCGATGACGGGGCCGCGCGGCGACGCGATGTCGTTCAACTGCGGCGGCCCTGCCTTCCTGTTCACCCCCGAACGCCTGCGCGACGACGTGGCGCCGGCACTGATCGAGATGGTCGTGACCATTGCCGCCGACATCGGCGGGCACGCCGCCGTTCCTGACTCCAAAGACAAGACATGAAACTCACGGACGAAGAAAAGGCCATGCGCGACGGCCGCGACGGCGCCGCGGTGGCCCGCGCGATGGACCTGCTGATCCGCTATGGCGAGGCGTTGGGCGCGGACGATTTTGTCGAGACCCGCAACGTGTGCGGGACCGTGACGGCCACCACACCGTTCATGCGCGACTTTGCACTCGCCAAGGGTGGCGATGCGGGCGGGCTCGATGCCGTGTTCAGCGAATTCAACCTCGACAGTGCCGAGGTCGTGAACGTGCCCAAGGTGCGCGCCTTCAGTTCGCACCTGCAACTCGGCTTCGACCCGCACCATCCGCAGGAGATGGGCGTGAACGAGCAGATGGTGCAGTTCTATCGCAAGAGCGAGGCGATGGCCGCGCGCATGGGCGTGCAGATGATGAACACCTGCACGCCGTACCAGGTGGGCAACGTGCCCCTGCGCGGCGAGCACTGCGCGTGGATGGAGTCGTCGGCCGTCATCTACATCAACAGCGTGCTCGGAGCGCGCACGAATGCCGAGGGGCGCGAAAGCACGAGCGCCGCGATGCTCACCTGCCGCATCCCGAACTGGGGCTATCACCTCGACGCGCCGCGCCGGGCGACGCTCGGTGTCGCGCTCGACGTGGCGGTCGACAGCGTCGAGGACTGGGGCCTGCTCGGCTACTGGATGGGCGACTGGGTGCAGGACCGCGTACCGGTCGTCACCGGCCTGGCAGTGGTACCGAACCTGCCCAAGCTCAAGCACTTCGGCGCGGCCGCGTCGTCGTCGGGCGGCGTCGAGATGTACCACCTCGTCGGCGTCACGCCGGAGGCGAACACCCTCGAGCAGGCCACTGGCGGGCAAGCGCTGAAAGAGGTGCGGCGCTACGGCGCGCGCGAACGCGCCGAGACCTTCGAGAAGATCAACGCAAACGGCAGCGACCGGCAGGTCGACTACGTGATGCTGGGCTGTCCGCACTACACGATCGAGCAGATCTGGGAGGCGGCGCAGCTGATCGAGGGCCGCAAGGTGCACACGAACTGCGCGCTGTGGATCTGGACGCCGAGCGCGATCAAGTCGCTGGCCGACCGCAACGGCTATACGCAAATCATCGAAGCCGCCGGCGGCAAGATCCTCACCGACAGTTGCTCGGCGATGAGCCGCGCGGTGCCGCCGGGCACCAAGGTGGTGGCGCTGGATTCGGCCAAGCAGGCGCATTACCTGCCGGCGATCCTGGGGGTGCAAGCCTGGTTCGGCACCACGTCGCAATGCATCGACGCGGCCTGCACCGGGAGGTGGGCATGAGCCAGGAGTCCGCACGGTCGCCGCAGGCTCGGCCTGCCCAAGGGGCCACCGACGTCGTCGTGATCCGCGGCCGCAAGGTCGTGCCCGGCGTGGTGGAAGGCGAAGCGCTCGTCACGCGCGACCGCATCTCCGGCTGGGGCGGCGTCGACCCGCGCACCGGCACCGTCATCGAGACGCGCCACGAACTGCGCGGCCAGTGTTTCACCGGCAAGGTGCTGGTCTTCCCGGGCGCCAAGGGTTCGTCGGGCTGGTCGGCGCAGTTCCACGTCGCGCGTGCGATGGGCACCGGCCCCGCGGCGTGGCTCTTCAACGAGATGACGACCAAGATCGCGCTCGGCGCCGTGGTGAGCCATGCGCCAGCGATGACCGATTTCGACCGCGACCCGCTCGAGCTGATCCGCACCGGCGACTGGGTGCGCGTGGATGCCGATGCGGGCCTCGTGACCATCACCCGCAAATCCTGAAGGAACGCCGATGAACCATGACCGCAGGCGCGCCACGCCAGGCCGCTCCGATTCCACGCGACTGCTGCCTGTCTGCGGTCCGTCCGCGGCATGCCACGGATGGGGCGCGCGATGACCCGCCAGCTGCGCAGCAACTTCCCGCGGGGCTCCTATCTCTGGTCGGTGCGCAACGCGCAGTGGCAGGCGATGGGCATCCCGGAGGCCGATTGCGAAAAACCCAAGATCGCGGTCGTCAACAGCAGCAGCGAACTCGCGGCCTGCTACAGCCATCTCGACAAGGTGGCGGCGATCGTCAAGGACGCGATCCGCGCCGCGGGCGGCGTACCGTTCGAGATCCGCACCGCGGCGCCGAGCGACTTCGTCACCGGCGCGGGCGCGCGCGGCGCCTACATGCTCGCTGCGCGCGACCTCGTCACGAACGATATCGAGGTGGCAGTCGAAGGCGCGCAGCTCGACGGCATGGTCTGCCTCACGTCGTGCGACAAGACCGTGCCCGGCCACCTGATGGCCGCCGCGCGGCTGAACGTGCCGACGATCGTGGTGCCTTGCGGGTACCAGGGCAGTGGCGAGTTCCGCGGCCACCACTGCGACATCGAGGATGTGTTCGTCAGCGCGATGCACGCCGTCACCGGCAAGCTCGATGTCGAGACCGTCGTCGGCATGAGCCGCGAAGCGATCCGCACGCCCGGCGTGTGCTCGGGCATGGGCACCGCCAATTCGATGCACATCGTGTGCGAGGCCCTCGGCATGGCGCTGCCCGGCAGCGCGCCGGTCGCCGCGATGAGCCCGAAGATGAAGGCCGACGCTGCCGCCGCGGGCACCCGCATCGTGCAGATGGTCTGGGACGACCTGAAGCCGCGCGACATCATGAGACCCGGCGCCTTTGCGAATGCCACGCGCGCGGTGCTCGCCGTCGGCGGCTCGGTCAACTGCATCAAGCACCTGCAGGGCGTGGCCACCGAGGCCGGGCTCGAGGTGGACGTCTATTCGATGTTCGAGCGCTTCGGCGCCGAGGTGCCGGTGCTCGCCGGCGTGCGGCCGGTGGGCGAGCAGACGATCGAGGAATTCGAGGCCGCGGGCGGCTGCCGCGCGGTACTCAAGCAACTGCGCGTGCAGCTCGACACGGACGTGCTGAGCGTCACCGGCCGTACGCTCGCGGCAGAGCTCGACGAGGCCAGCGTCGCCGATGCAAAGACCATCCGCCCGCTCGACAACCCGTTCTCCCGCCGCCCGGCGATCACCGTGCTGCGCGGCTCGATGTGCCCGGACACGGGCATCGTCAAGACCGGCATCATCGAGCGCAAGGTGCGCCGCTTCAGCGGCCCGGCCATCTGCTTCGAAACCAGCGACGCGGCCATCGCGGCGCTGAAGGACGGCGCGATCCGCCCCGGCCACGTGGTGGTGATGCGCGGCGCCGGCGCAAGCGGCGGCCCGGCAATGGGCGGCGGTGCATCGCGGGTGGTCTTCGCGATCGACGGCGCCGGGCTCGGCGACCAGGTCGCGCTGCTCACCGACGGCCACCTGTCGGGCCTCGTCTGCAAGGGCCTCGTCGTCGCCGAGGTCTCGCCCGAGGCCGCACTCGGCGGCCCGCTGGCGCTGGTGCACGACGGCGACACCGTCACCGTCGACCTCGAAGCGCGCCGCTGCGACCTGGAGATTTCGGCGGACGAGATGCAGCGCCGCCGCGCCGCCTGGCAGCCGCCGAAGCCGATGTTCGACCGCGGCTGGCTGCAGATCTACCGCCGCAACGTCGGCCCGCTGCCGCAGGGCGCCGTGCTCGTGAAGTCCGAGCCCGCGCCCTAGGCCGGAACTTTCAACTGGGCCGCTGTCGTGCGAGCTTCGTACGCGCCAAGCAACTGCCGCCACGCGTGACCGCAGGCATGCACGACCGCCCGACAGGGCCGACCTGCGATTTCGTGATCGTCGGCGCTGGCGCCGCCGGCTGTCTGCTGGCCAACCGGCTGAGCGCGGACCCGGCCCACCGGGTGCTGCTGCTCGAAGCCGGCGGGCCGGCGAGCTCGCCGTGGTTTCGGGTGCCGGTGGGTTACCGCTACACGATCGGCAACCCGCGCTACGACTGGAGCTTCGAGGGCGAGCCCGAGCCGGGGCTGGACGGCCGGCGGCTGCGCCATCCGCGTGGCAAGGTGCTGGGCGGCAGCACCGCGATCAACGGCATGGTGGCCATCCGCGGGCAGGCCGCGGACTACGACGTGTGGCGCGACATGGGCCTGGCCGGCTGGGGATGGAGCGACGTGCTCCCGTATTTCAAGCGCAGCGAGGACCACGTGCTGGGCGCCAGCGCGACGCACGGCGCGGGCGGCGAGTGGAGCGTGGACGCGGCGCGCATGCACTGGCCGGTGCTCGACGACTTGCGCGCCGCCGCGGTGCAGGCGGGCGTGCCGCCGACGGAAGACTTCAATGCCGGCGACAACGAGGGCGTCGGGCCCATCCACGTCAACCAGCGCAACGGCCGGCGCTGGAGCGCGGCCGACGCTTTCCTGACGCCAGTGCGCCGGCGCACGAACCTGCACATCGTGACCGGCGCGCAGGTCGAACGCATCACTTTCGACGGCCGCCGCGCCAGCGGGGTGGTCTGGCGTGACGCAGGCGGCGGATCGCACCAGGCGCAGGCGGTGCGCTCCGTGGTACTCGCGGCCGGCGCGATCGGCTCGCCGCACCTGCTGCTGTGCTCGGGCATCGGCCCGGCGGCGCAGCTCGCGGAATACGGCGTCGAGTCGATCGCCGACCTGCCGGGCGTGGGCGCCAACCTGCACGATCACCTGCAGATCGCACTGCGCTGGCGCCTCGACGGCGCGGCCACGCTGAACGAGCGCATGAACTCGCGCTGGCGCACCGCGCTGATGGCCTTGCAGTACGCGACCACGCGGCGCGGGCCGCTGACGATGGCACCCTGCCAGCTGGGCCTGTTCGCGCGTTCGGGCCCGGCGGCCGAGCGCGCCGACCTCGCGTACAACGCACTGGCCTTCTCGAAGCCCGCGTTCGACGCACCGTTCGACCCGTTCCCCGGCCTCACGATGATCGTCTACGACACCCGCCCCACGAGCCGAGGCCGGTTGACGCTGCGCAGTGCCGACGCGGCCGAGCCGCCGCGCATCCTGATGAACTATCTCGACACCGAGCGCGACCGGCGCGTGATCGTCGACGCGATGCAGCTCACGCGGCGCATCGTGCAAGGTCATGCCATGGCGAGCTACCGCCCGCAGGAACAATGGCCCGGTCCTGGCGTGGCCGACGACGACCGCGATGCGCTGCTGCAGGCGGCACGGCAGAAGGCCGGCACGATCTACCACCCAGTCGGCACCGCGCGCATGGGGCCCGACGGCGACCCGATGGCCGTCGTCGACGCGCAGCTGCGGGTGCGTGGCATCGACGGCCTGCACGTGATCGACGCGTCGGTGATGCCCACCATCGTGTCGGGCAATACCGCGAGCCCGACGGTGATGATTGCCGAGAAGGGCGTGGCGATGCTGCTGGCCGCGACCTGAGACAGCCGCGGCCCATGCCGGCGCGTCAGCGCATCTTTCGCGCGGCGATCCAGCCCCGCGCGGCGCGCCACAACGCCCACAGCGTCACGAGCGCGATCACGGGCCAGATCAGCATCAGGTCGACCCGGATGTCGGCCTCGGGTGTCTTGACCAGCACGAACCACTCCCACACCGCATAGGCGAGCCAAAGGACGGCGGGCACCCAGAGCACATTGGCGCGCGGCTGCCCGCGCAGCACGGTCGTGCGGGCGGCGAGCCAGAGGACGCCGTGGCCGAGCGCCACCAGCAGGATGTGCGCGGGCTTCAGGACCAGCCAGGCTGCGAGGGTTTCAATCACGGTGAGACCACCTCCTTCCCAATGCCGATGATTCGCTGGCCTGCGGGGCGATCAACCAAGGCGCACCCGTGCACCTGGCGCGATCGTCGCCGGCGCGGCATTCAGCGTCTCGATGGCGAATCCCGCGGCCGCCTTGTAGCGCGCCATGAAGGCCTCGCGCTCCGCCGCGGGGATGACCTGGTCGATATCGTCGAAGACGCCGCCGCAGCGCTCGTCGACGAGCCCGAGGATGCCGAAGGGGCCCGCGCCGCGGTTGCGCAGCACCAGGGCCGAGATGTCGGCACAGAGCTTGTCGTCGTAGGCACGCAGCGCGGCCGCGCCCGCGCCATGCTCCACCATCGCGGCGCCCAGCACGCGCGCGTCGACGATGGCCTGGCTGGCGCCGTTGGATCCCACCGGGTACATCACGTGCGCGGCATCGCCGAGCAGCGCCACGCGGCCGTCCACCCAGCTGGGCACCGGGTCGCGATCGATCATCGGGTACTCGAAGATCTCTTTCGCGCCGCGCAACATGGCGGGCACGTCGAGCCAGCCGTAGTTCCAGCCGTCGAAGTGATGCGCGAATTCGTCGAGCGCCACACGGCGGTTCCAGTCGCCCTGCGTCCAGCCCTGGGTGTTGTCGACCGTGATCTCGGCGATCCAGTTGATCGTCGCCAGGCCGGTGCGCGGGTCGGGCGGCGAGATCGGGTAGAGCACGACGCGGTGTTTCAGCGAACCCACGCCGACGAACGATGCGCCGGTGCGGATGGGCACGCCCGGCGTGGTCCCGCGCCACATGATGGCGCCACCCCATTGAATGGGCGGCTGGTCGGGGACCATCTGCGCCCGCACGGCCGAATGCAGGCCGTCCGCCGCGACCAACAACCGGCCATCGACTTCCATGCGCCGGCCGTCGCGGGTCTCGACGAGCGCGGTCGCACCATCGGCATGCTGGTGGTAGCCGGTGACACGATGTCCGAGGCGGACCGCGCCCGGCCCCAGACGCTCGAGCACGGCGCGGTACAGCAGCATCTGCAGCTCGCCGCGATGCACCGAATACTGCGGCCAGCGGTACCCGGCGAACCGTCCGCGCGGCTCGGCATAGACGTCGTTGCCGTTGCGGCCGACCAGCGCCCACTCGCGGGCCTGCACGCCGATCCCGTCGAGCACCGTCTCACCGAAACCGAGGTCCATCAACTCGCGCACGGCATTGGGCTGCAGGTTGATGCCGACGCCGAGCGGCTGCAGGTCGGCCACCGCCTCGAGGACGATGCAGGGCACGCCGATCTGATGCAGCGTGAGCGCGAGGGCCATGCCCCCGATGCCACCGCCTGAAATCAACACGGGGCGGGAATCGATCGAATCGGGCATGCCGAGGATTGTCCCTGAACCGTGCACGCGAACTGCCGCAGGGCCGCGACGCGCTCAGCCGGTCCGGCGCGTGCCGGCCGCACGCCAGTCGCGCCGCAGCAGACCGTACAGCGCCGAATCCGAGACCACGTCTGCGACGATCCAGCGCTCGCGCAGGAGCCCTTCCTGCACAAAACCCAGGCGCTGCAGGCTGCGCGCGGACGCCACGTTCAGCGGGTCGATGTCGGCCTCGATGCGATTCAGGCCGAGTTCGCCGAAGGCGAAATCGAGCAGGGCCGCGAGTGCCTCGCTCACGTAGCCTTGCCCCCAGACATCCGGGCCCAGCGCGTAGCCGATTTCCGCGCGCTGGCTCGGCGCGTGGAAGTCGAACAACGCACAGGTGCCGAGCAGGTGGCCGTCCGCACACCGCACGATGCCCAGGCGCAGGTACTCGGCCGCGGGCAAGGCGGCCGCGTCGCGCCGCAGCACCTCGTGGGCCTCGTCCATGCTGGGCCAGGGCGGCGTGCTCCAGTGGCGCATGACCCGCGGGTCGGAAAACACCTCGAACAGGCGCGGTGCGTCGGGCGGGACCAGGGGGCGCAGCAGCAGGCGGTCGGTGTGCAGCGTGAGCAGGTGGAAAGGGACCATGGCGCGCGACTTTAGGCGACGTCACGCCGGTGTGCGCAGGTGGCGCCATCCGTGCAGTAGTCACGCCCGGTCGGTACGGAATTACGTTGAATAAAGGTAAACACCTACTAACTGGTGCATTTGAGTATCGTCGGTCGGCATCGTCGTATGCGCAGCGCCGCCCGCCAAAACCTATCGTCGATCCTGTCGCCGCGGCCAAAGCGGCGCCGATTCCACCAAACCGTATTCAGGAGACGACGATGAAGATCAGAACCCCACTGGCCCTGACCCTGCTGATCGGCGCGGCCGCCGGCGCAGGCGCCGCCACCGAGATCGTGGTCGCGACCGTCAACAACGGCCACATGATCGAGATGCAGAAGCTCACGCCGGAGTTCGAGAAGGCCAACCCGGACATCAAGCTCAAGTGGGTGACGCTCGAAGAAGGCGTGCTGCGCCAGCGCGTGACGACCGACATCGCCACCAAGGGTGGCCAGTTCGACGTGATGACGATCGGCATGTACGAGACCCCGATCTGGGGCAAGAAGGGCTGGCTGAAGGAACTCAAGACCGACGCCGCCTACGACGTCGACGACCTGCTGCCCGCCATGCGCAATGGCCTGAGCGTCGACGGCAAGCTCTACGCTGCGCCGTTCTACGGCGAAAGCTCGATGCTGATGTACCGCAAGGACCTCGCCGACAAGGCCGGCGTCAAGTTCTCCGAGCGCCCGACCTGGACCGAGGTGCGCGACGCCGCGGCGAAGATCCACGACCCGAAGAACGGCGTGTACGGCATCTGCCTGCGCGGCAAGCCGGGCTGGGGCGACAACATGGCGTTCATCACGACGATGGTCAACAGCTTCGGCGGCCAGTGGTTCGACATGAAGTGGAAGCCGCAACTCGACAGCAAGCCCTGGCACGACGCGGTGACGTTCTACGTCGACCTGCTCAACAAGTACGGCCCGCCCGGATCGGCGGCGAACAGCTTCAACGAGATCCTGGCGCTGTACAACGAGGGCAAGTGCGGCATGTGGATCGACGCGACGATCGCGGCATCGTTCATCACCGACCCGAAGCAGAGCAAGGTGGCCGACAAGGTGGCCTTCGCGCAGGGTCCGTATTCGGCCACGCAGAAGGGTGCCAACTGGCTCTGGGCCTGGGCGCTGGCGGTGCCCGCGGGCACCAAGCACGCCGCCGAGGCGCAGAAGTTCATCACCTGGGCGACGTCCAAGGACTACATCAACCTCGTCGGCAAGGAAAAGGGCTGGGCGTCGGTGCCCACCGGCACGCGCAAGTCGACCTACATGAACGCCGAGTTCCTGAAGGCGGCCAAGTTCGCTGAAGCCGAGAAGAAGGCCATCGACAGCGCGAACCCGAACGACAGCACGCTGCCGAAGAGCCCGTACGTGGGCGTGCAGTTCGCGGCGATCCCCGAGTTCCAGGCGATCGGCATCGCGGTGGGGCAGCAGATGAGCGCGGCGCTCGCGGGCAAGGTCTCGGTCGACGAGGCACTGAAGACCTCGCAAAAGGCTGCCGAGCGCGAGATGCGCAAGGGCGGGTACTACAAGTAAGCCGTCGTCCCGACCGACGCCCCTGCCCACCCGGGCGGGGGTCCGCCTGACCGTTTCACATCGTCCTCGCGCCACTGCCGCGCGGGGGCCGGAGAGGCCACGTCATGAACCGCACCCTGCCCCGCCTGATGATGGCACCGGCAGTGGCCACGCTCTTCCTCTGGATGATCGTGCCGCTGCTGATGACGATCTACTTCTCGCTCGTGCGCTACAACCTGATGCAGCCCGGCGACAAGACCTTCATCGGGCGCGAGAACTTCGAGTACTTCATCACCGACCCGGACTTCACGGCCTCGGTCATCAATACGCTGCTGCTGCTCGGCTCGGTGGTCGCCATCACCATCGTGCTCGGGGTGGCGCTCGCGCTGCTCGTCAATGACGCGTTCCCCGGCCGGGGCCTGGTGCGTGTGCTGCTGATCTCGCCCTTCTTCGTCATGCCCACGGCGAACGCGCTGCTGTGGAAGCACATGATGATGAACCCGGTCTACGGCGTGCTGGCGCAGGTCGCGATCTTCTTCGGCATCGAGCCGGTCGACTGGCTCACGGACTTTCCGCTGCTGTCGGTCATCATCATCGTGGCCTGGCAATGGCTGCCGTTCGCCTGCCTGATCTTCATCACCAGCCTGCAGTCGCTCGACCGCGACCAGATGGAGGCGGCCGGCATGGACGGCGCCAACCCGCTGCAGAAGTTCTGGTTCCTCACGCTGCCGCACCTGGGCCGGCCGATCGCGGTGGTCATCATGATCGAGATGATCTTCCTGATCGGCGTCTTTGCCGAGATCTTCACCACCACCGGCGGCGGCCCGGGCAACGCGAGCACCAACCTCGCATTCCTGATCTTCAAGCAGGCCCTGATGAACTTCGACGTGGGCGTGGCTTCCGCGGGTGCGCTGTTCGCCGTGGTGCTGGCGAATATCGCGGCGATCTTCCTGATCCGCATCATCGGCAAGAACCTCGACTGACCGCCGGGAGACACCCCATGAAGAACCTACCCCTCGTCCTGCGCACCGTGGCCGCCTGGGGCGTCACGCTGCTCATCGTCTTCCCGCTGATCTGGCTCGTGCTCACGGCCTTCAAGACCGAGCAGCAGGCGATCTCGATCCCGCCGCAGCTCATCTTCACGCCCACGATGGAGAGCTTCGCCGAGGTCAACGAGCGCAGCGACTACCTGCTGCATGCGCGCAACTCGGTGGTCACCAGCTTCCTGTCGACGATCCTCGGCCTGCTGATCGCGGCGCCCGCCGCGTATTCGATGGCGTTCTTCCGCACCAGGCGCACCCGCGACATCCTGATGTGGATGTTGTCGACCAAGTTCATGCCGGCAGTGGGCGCGCTCGTGCCGGTGTACGTGATCGCGCAGACGGCCGGCATGCTCGACTCGCTCACCGCGTTGACCATCGTCTTCACGATGTCGAACCTGCCGATCATGGTGTGGATGCTGTATTCGGGCTTCAAGGACATTCCGCCCGACATCCTGGAAGCGGCGCGCATGGACGGCGCCACGCTGTGGGACGAGTTCGTGCAGGTGATCCGCCCGCTGGCGATGGGCACGCTCGCGTCGACCGGCCTGCTGTGCCTCGTGCTGGCGTGGAACGAGGCCTTCTGGTCGCTCAACCTGAGTTCGGCCAAGGCCGGCACGCTGGCCACGCTGATCGCCTCGTATTCCAGCCCCGAGGGCCTGTTCTGGGCCAAGTTGTCCGCCGCCTCGCTGATGGCCATCGCGCCGATCGTCGTGGTCGGCTGGTTCAGCCAGAAACAACTCGTCGAAGGCCTCACCTTCGGCGCCGTCAAGTAAACCGTTCGCAAGGAGCCACCCATGTCCTACCTGGAACTGAAGGGGGTCGAGAAGACCTTCGGCAACGTGCGTGTCATCAAGGGCGTCAACCTGCAGATCGAGCAAGGCGAATTCGTCGTGTTCGTCGGTCCGTCGGGTTGTGGCAAGTCCACGTTGCTGCGCATGATTGCGGGCCTGACGGAAATCGACAGCGGCAATGTCGTGCTCGACGGCCGGGACATCACCAACCTGCCGTCGTCCAAGCGCGACCTGGCGATGGTCTTCCAGAGTTATGCGCTGTACCCGCACATGAGCGTGGCCGACAACATGTCGTTCGCGCTGCGCCTGGCGCATGTCGACAAGGCGGAGATCGAGCAGAAGGTCAAGCGCGCCGCCGAGATCCTGAACCTCACGCAGTATCTCCAGCGCACGCCGCGCGAACTCTCCGGGGGCCAGCGCCAGCGCGTGGCGATCGGGCGCGCGATCGTGCGTGCACCCAAGGTCTTTCTCTTCGACGAACCGCTGTCCAACCTGGACGCGGCCCTGCGCGGGCAGACCCGCGTGGAGATCGCGCGGCTGCACCGCGACCTGGGCGCCACCACGATCTACGTCACGCACGACCAGGTCGAGGCGATGACGCTGGCCGACCGCGTGGTGGTGCTGCGCGACGGCGTGATCGAGCAGGTGGGCGCGCCGCTCGACCTGTACGACCGGCCGGCGAACCAGTTCGTCGCGCAGTTCATCGGCCAGCCGCAGATGAACATCATCGACACCGCCGCGTTGCCCGGCGTGCGAGCCGCCGTGGGCTATGCCGGCCCGCACGACGGGTTCATCGGCGTGCGGCCCGAGAACGTGGTCGTCCGTCCGGCCGGAGAGGGCCACCTGAAGGGCCGCGTGGAACTGGTCGAATCGCTCGGCTCCAACACGCTGATCCACGCCAGTGTCGACGGCGCCGCGGCCGGCGGCGTGCCGATCATCGCGGCACAGAACGCACGCACCGAACTGCACGCGGGCGATGCCGTGGGGCTGGACATCGTGCCGGCCTCGTTCCATCTGTTCAATCGCCAGGGCCAGGCCGTGGCACGCATGCAGTGAGCGGCCCGTGAATACGATCCTGCACATCGGACTGGGCTCGTTTCACCGCGCCCACCAGGCCGTCTATCTGCACCATTTGCGCGAGAGCGGCGACCGCACGTGGGGCCTCGTCGGCAGCAACAGCCGCAACGACATGGCCGAGACGATGGCCGCGCTGGCGGCGCAGCAAGGGCAGTACACGCTCGAGACCATCTCGCCAGCCGGCGAGAGGCGCTACGAGCGCATCACGTCGATCGTGCGCGTGATTCCGTACACACCCGACCTCGCCGGCCTCGTCGCCACGGGGGCGGCGCCGTCGACACGCATCGTCTCCTTTACCGTCACCGAGGCCGGTTACTACCTCGACGCGAAGGACCGGCTGGATGCCGGCGCCGCCGACATCGCGGCCGACCTCGCCGCCGCACGCCAGGGCCGTGCCGGCAGCACGATTTATGGTGCGCTCACCGCCCTCCTGCGGGCGCGCAAAAACGCCGGCGGCGGCCGCGTCACGCTGCTGAATTGCGACAACCTGCGTCACAACGGCGACCGTGCACGCGCCGGGCTGATGCAGTTCATCGCGATGGCTGGCGACGACGCGCTCGCGCGCTGGGTCGAGAGCCACACGACGAGCCCGAATGCCATGGTCGACCGCATCACGCCGCGCCCCACACCCGACGTCGCCGAGCGCGTGAAGGCAGCCACCGGATGGGCGGATGCCGCGCCGGTGATGGGCGAGAGCTTCATCCAGTGGGTGATCGAGGACGACTTCTGCGCCGGCCGCCCGGCCTGGGAATCGGTGGGCGTGGAGATGGTGCCGTCGGTCGCGCCGTACGAAGAGGCCAAGATCCGCATCCTGAATGCGACGCACAGCTGCATCGCCTGGGCCGGCACGCTGGTGGGCATGAGCTACATCCACGAAGGCACGCACGACCCGGTGATCCGCGGCTTCGCACACGCCTACGTGACCGACGACGTGATTCCCTGCCTGCACACGCCGGAACATCCGAGCCCGATCGACCTGGCGCGCTACCGCGACGTGGTGCTCGACCGTTTTGGCAACCCCGCCATCCGCGACACCAACCAGCGCGTGGCGATGGACGGTTTCTCCAAGATCCCGGGGTTCATCGCACCCACGCTGCGCGAATGCCTCGCCCGCGGGGCGCCGATCGCCAGCACGTCGATGCTGCCGGCGCTGTTTCTGGCGTACCTGCAGCGCTGGCACCGCGGCGAGATCGCCTATACCTACCAGGACCAGGCGATGGACCCAGACGTCGCACACGCGATCTGCGAGGCCGCCGATCCGGTGGCCGCATTCTGCGCGGACAAGGGGCTCTGGGGCCCGATCGCCGGCGATTCGCGCCTCGTGGATGCGGTGCGCAGCGCCTCGACCCGCGTCATGCAATTCATCAAGGAACACCCATGAGTGGACGACTTCAAGACAGACATGCCCTCCTCACCGGCGCGGCCGGCGGCATCGGGCTGGCGGTGGCACAGGCGTTTGTCGACGAAGGCGCCCGTTGCACGATCGTCGACATCGGCGCGCAGCCCACCGACGGTGCCCGGGCGTTGATCGCCGCCGCGCCCGACCGCGCCCAGTACGTGCAGGCCGACGTCACGAAACAAGCCTCGATCGCCTCGATGATGACTGCCGCACGGGCGCGCTTCGGCACCGTGCAGGTCCTGTTCAACAATGCGGCCGTCTTCGACCTCGCACCGTTGCTCGACAGCGACGAGGCCAGCTTCGACCGCCTCTTCGCGGTCAACGTCAAGGGCATGTTCTTCGTCATGCAGGCGGTACTCAGACAGATGGTCGACGACGGCGTGCAGGGTTCGGTGGTCAACCTCGCCTCGCAGGCGGGACGCCGCGGCGAGGCGCTGGTATCGCACTACTGCGCCACCAAGGCCGCGGTCATCAGCTATACGCAGAGCGCAGCACTGGCGATGGCGCCGCACGGGATCCGCGTGAACGGCATTGCGCCGGGTGTCGTCGACACGCCGATGTGGGCCCATGTGGATGCCCTGTTCGCGAAGTACGAGAATCTGCCCCTCGGCGAGAAGAAGAAAGCCGTCGGGCTGGCGGTGCCGCTGGGACGCATGGGGCGGCCAGCCGACATCGCCGGCGCAGCCGTCTTTCTGGCCAGCGACGATGCCGGCTACATCACGGCACAGACACTCAACGTGGACGGCGGCAACGTGATGTCCTGACCGGAGCCCTTCACAATCACGGGCAATGACCGCGCGCGACCTGCACCTGCCCCGCCAGCGCCAGCCCGAGCTGGAGCACGACTACGCGCGCTCGCCGTCGCTCGGCTACGAGGCCGCGGACGACACCGGTTTCATCACCTGCCTCGCGCACGGCTACCCCACGCCGCTGGCGCGCTGGCATTTCCACGACGAATACGAACTGCATGTGATCACCGCCAGCTCGGGCAAGGCCTTCATCGGCGACTGGATCGGACCGTTCCAGCCCGGGCACGTGGCGCTGTGCGGGCCGCGCCTGCCGCACAACTGGGTCTCGATGGACGTACCCGAGGACGGCCTGGCCGAGCGCGACCTGGTGATCCAGTTCGAGCATGGGCCGATCGCGCATGCGGCCGAGCAGATCCCCGAATTGAACGACGTGATGGCGATGCTCGAGCGCGCACGCCACGGGATCGAGTTCTTCGGCCAGTCGGACCGGGCGATACAACATTGGCATGCCGTGAAAGCCGCGCGGGGCATCGATCGCCTGGCCGCCTTCTGCGCCTTCCTCGCCGACCTGGCCCATTGCACCGACTACCGGCTGCTGTCGAGCGTGCGCATGCAGGGCGAGAACGACGACGGCGAGGCCGACCAGGTGAATGCCCTGGTCAACCGCATCACGCGCGACTTCGCGCAACCGCTTTCGGCCGCCGACCTCGCCGCCGAGCTGGGCATGAGCGAGAGCCGGTTCTCGCGCTTCTTCCGCCGCGCCACCGGCAACACCTTCACGGACTTCGTCAACCGCATCCGCGTCAACCGCGCCGGCCAGTTGCTGATGGAGACCGACCGCCTCGTCACGCACATCTGCTACGAGGTCGGCTTCAACAACGTGGCCAATTTCAACCGCCGCTTCCTCGAGGTCAAGGGGCTGACGCCGAGCGAGTTCCGGCGCCAGGCGGCGCAGCGGTTCGGCCCTCGAAGCTGAGCGCCCGGCATGTTCCTCGGCATCGATCTCGGCACGTCCGAAGTCAAGGCCCTGCTGCTCGACGAACGGCAGCACATCGTCGCCACCGTCGGCGAACGCCTGGCACTGCAACGGCCGCAGCCCTTGTGGAGCGAGCAGCACCCGCAGGACTGGTTCGACGCCACCGACCGCGCACTGCAACACCTGGCAGCCGGGCAGCCTGCGGCGATGGCGGCCGTGCGGGCGATCGGCCTGTCCGGCCAGATGCATGGCGCGGTGTTGCTCGACGCCGCCGACAGCGTGCTGCGGCCGGCCATCCTGTGGAACGACGGCCGCAGCGGCGCCGAGTGCACGGAGCTCGAACGCGCCGTGCCGCGCCTGCACGACATCGCCGGCAACCTGGCAATGCCCGGCTTCACCGCACCCAAGCTGCTGTGGGTGCGCAAGCACGAGCCGGCGACCTTCGAGCGGGTGCGCAGCGTGCTGCTGCCGAAGGACTGGCTTCGCCTCCAACTCACCGGCGAAAAGGTCGGCGAGATGTCCGACGCGTCGGGCACGCTGTGGCTCGATGTCGCGCACCGCCGCTGGTCGCCCGAGATCCTGTCGGCCTGCGGGCTCGGCGTCGAGCACATGCCGCGGCTCATCGAAGGCAGCGAGGTCTCGGGCCTGCTCGACACGCGGCTGGCCGCGCGCTGGGGGCTGCCCGCGCAAACACCGGTGGCCGGAGGCGGCGGTGACAACGCGGCCAGTGCGGTGGGCATCGGCGCGGTGCGACCGGGGCAGGGCTTCGTTTCGCTCGGCACGTCGGGCGTCATCTTTCTCACGAGCGACCGCTTCCGCCCGAACCCGGCGTCGGCCATGCACGCGTTCTGCCACGCGCTGCCGGGCACCTGGCACCAGATGTCGGTGATGCTGAGCGCGGCCAGCGCGCTGCGCTGGGTGTGTCAGTTGCTCGGCCAGCCCGACGAGCAGACCTTGCTCGACCGCGTGGCCACGCTCACGCCGCAGCAGCAAGCCGAGGCGCCGATCTTCCTGCCCTACCTGAGTGGCGAGCGCACGCCGCACAACGACCCGGCCGCACAGGGGGTGATCTTCGGCCTCACGGCGGACCACGGCGCCGCCAGCATCGGCCACGCCGTCATCGAAGGCGTGGCCTTCGGACTGCGCGACGGGTGGGCCAGCATGGGCGTTTCGCCGGCCGAGGTGCAGCAGCTCTCGCTCGTCGGCGGCGGTGCGCGCAGCGCGCTGTGGGCCCGCATGATCGCCACGCTGCTGGGCGTGCCGCTGGTCACGCACGAAGGCAGCGAAGCCGGCGGGGCGCTCGGCGCGGCGCGCCTCGGTTGGCTGTGCACCGGCGCCCCGTTGTCGACGGTGTGCACCGCTCCCCCCGTGCGCGGCCGCTTCGACCCCGACGCCACGTTGGCCGGCCCGCTGATGGCGCGCTACGAGCGCTTTTGTCGCCTCTACCCCGCGCTGCGCGGGCAGTTCCCGTCTGGCGTGCGCTGACCGCCTGCGCCCTGCGCAACGCCGCGGCCGGAATACGGCCCCTCAACCACCGCGACGACGGTCATTCGCCTGTGCTTCGGCGTTCCAGAAGCGCTCCATCGCGATGTAGGTGAACGACGCCGACCATCCGATCAGCAGCAGCCCGTTCAGCGCCTCCGCGCCCGCCACCATGCGCACGGGTCCGACCGGCGTGAGGTCGCCGAACCCGAGCGACGTATAGGTCTCGGCCGAGAAGTACATGCAGCTCTCGAACGAGAAACCCGCCGACCCGGTGAGCGAGCCCGCGCCGAAATACTGAACCACGGCATAGGTCACCGCGCCGTACAGGGCGATTTCGGCGACATGCGCAAAGAACGCCGCGATGATGACGATCAGCAGCTTGCTGCGGTTCGGAACGGCCAGCCTCGGCAGGCCCACATTGAGTGCCCGCAGGACCTCGTAGTGCAGCAAGGTGGTCGCCGCCACGAGCAGGCAGCAGGCAACGACGACGATGGGCATGTTGTGCGATGCGTGGGTCATGGGTCCGGTTGGGCCGTCGAGGGTGCAGCCCGGTCGAGCGTCAGGCGTTGGAGCGATCCCGGGTGCCCGGCAGGCTGCGCCCGAAGGCGGCGGCGGCGTCCACCAGGGCCGCTTCGAGCGCGCGAACCCCCAGGTCATTGAAGTGCTGGCCGGCGTCGGATTTCAGGAACCCGACGTAGTCCGAGAGCTCGTCGTCCGTCAGCGGCGCGTAGGTCTTCACGAAGCCGGCCATCAGCAAGGCTGCGTACGCCTGCTGCAACTGCGGGCGCTGCGACTCGAGGGCTGCGGTGAGTTCGGCTGCAGACGGCCCGGGCGATTCCGGCAGCACGCTGACGGTGCCCCTGCGCGCCGCCAGCGCCATGTCGATCGACAACTGCGCCATCAGCTCGGCCGATCCCGTGACACCGAGGATGTCGTCGAGTGCGGCGCGCCGCCGGGGTGCGAGACCCACCAGGAGATCCGCGCCTTCGCGCAGGATGTCCTGCGGGTCGCGTGTTTCGGCGGCGGCTTGCTCCTCGAGCCGGCTGACCTTGGCGCCCGTGGGTGTGGCGTACCAGCGATTCAGTGCCGGCACGTGGCGTGCATCCAGGCCTTGTGCGATCGCTTCGAGCCCGATCGCGCGCAGGCGATCGGCGCCGTACGCCTGGTCGATGGCACGCAACAGGCGCGTGAGTTCCGACGCACTCGGCTGCTCTTGCGACGCCGCCATCGACTGCAGGAAACCCGCCCGCACACCCGGTGCCAAGCTGCCGAGTTGCTCCCACAGACCGGACTTGTGCATCAGCGCTTCGGCGGTGCCCGTGTCGGCCTGCGCGCGGGCGCTGCCGCCTGCCAGCATCACACCCAACACGAACCAGAGGGCCAGACGTGCAAATGCGTTCATGGAAAGCTCTCTCGTGCCTTTGGACACCGGGGCAGGTTCAGGTCGCGCGGTCATGGTTCGGCAGCAGGCACGTCACCCGATCATCGGCCCAGCCGCCACGGATGGAACCAAGGCGATGCAACTACGACCAGGGCTGCAAGGTTCAGGACGATGACGATGCGCAGCGCCACCTGGAATGCCGGCTTGGCGGACTTGTGCCGCAGGTAGCGCATCGCCAGCAACGCGCCGGGCCATCCGCCCGCAAGGCCGAGCGCCAGCAACACCCGTTCGGGCACACGACGCCGCGCCGCCCGCGCCGCGGACTTGTCGAAGGAAAAGACGAGGCCGGTGGCGACGCTCAGGGCGGCATAGGCGGCCACGACCGTCGCCGGCAGGTGCCAGCGCACGACCGCCCACGCCAGCAGCGCGCACAACAAGGCGATCGGAAGCGCCGTGCCGAGGCGCGTGAGGCGGCCGCTCGCCTGCTGGCGCCGGCGTGCTGCAGCGCCCTTGGAGGGTTGGATGCGCACGCTCCGGGCGCGCTTGAAACCCCGGTGGTCGACGTCGACCTCGTAGCTGAGCCGCTCGCCGCGCTGCGGACGAGTGGCGCGGCGCGGGTAGGCCGCGATCGGCAGCGACACGGGCTGTCCGCCGGAGACGGGCTCGATGACGCCGACGCCAAGCGCGTCGTCCCACGACCGGAGAATGCCTTCGAAGCGCATGGCCTTCAGGCGCTGCGCGACTGCAGCGGGGTCTTGTCGATCATGTTCTTGCCGCCCTGCCGCGCGCCACCTCGACGGCCAGACGGTCGAGATTCTGCTCGTTCGCCTCGAGCACGACGGGCGCCACCATATCCCGGTGCGCCGGCGTGTCGAACCGCTGATGCCAGCCGACGACCGTCTGTGCCCCGTGCGCGGCAAACGTGATGGTCATGACGAAGTGGTGGTCCTTGGAGAGATGCTCGAAGACGACAAGTTCCGGCGCGCGCACGTCGGCGAAGACACTCTCGTTCGGATAGTCCGTGCCGTCGGGGCCGTGCATCACGAAGCGCCAGGCGCCGCCGGGCCGCAGATCGAATGTGTCGAACGTGTTTCGAAAGCCTGCCGGCCCCCACCA
>JAHECD010000189.1 GCA_024641945.1 Rubrivivax sp.
GCGCCTGTTCAATGCCTTCGACCGGCTCGGGGCGCAGCACAGCGGCGTGGAAGGTACCGGCCTCGGACTTGCATTGAGCCGACAGCTCACCGACTCGATGGGCGGCACGATCGGCGTGCGCAGCGAGCCCGGCGTGGGCACCACGTTCACGCTGAGTCTCGCGCGCGCGAGCGCCTAACGGCGCTCGAACCTGAATACCGCGACGCTGGCCATCAGGTTGGGCCACCCACGCACGACGCGGCCGTCCTGCAGGCCAAAGCTGTCGGTCACCTGGAGCCCGCTCTTGCGCGCCAGCACCTCGAAATCGGCGTAGGTGCCGAAGCGCACATTGGGGGTGTCGTACCACTCGTAGGGCATCGCCTTGGTCACCGGCATGCGCCCGCCGGCCACACGCAGGCGATTGGGCCAGTGCGCGAAGTTGGGGAAGCTGACGATACCGATGCGGCCCACGCGCGCGGTCTCCTTCAACATCGTCTCGGTATTGCGCAGGTGCTGCAGGGTGTCGAGCTGCAGCACGACGTCGAAACTGTGGTCCTCGAACAGCGCCAGGCCGTCTTCGAGGTTGAGCTGGATCACGTCGACACCGCGCTGCACGCAGGCGTGCACGTTCTCGTCGGCCAGCTCGATGCCATAGCCGGTGCAGCCCTTGTGCTCGCGCAGGTGCGCCAGCAGTGCCCCCGTGCCACAGCCCAGGTCGAGCACCCGCGCGCCCTGCGGCACGAGGTTGGCGATGACCTGGAGGTCCTTGCGGTCCGACATGCTCAGCCGATCTCTGCTGCGATGCGCGCGAAGTACGAGCGCAGCACGTTGTGATACCGCGGGTCCTCGAGCAGGAAGGCGTCGTGACCGTGCGGCGCGTCGATCTCCGCGTAGCTCACCTCGATGCGGTTGTCGACCAGCGCCTTGACGATCTCGCGCGAGCGCGCCGGCGAGAAACGCCAGTCGGTGCTGAAGCTGACGACCAGGAACTTGTGCTCGCGGGCGATCGCGAAGGCACGCGCCAGGTCACCGGCATGGTCGCGCGCCGGATCGAAATAATCGAGCGCTCGTGTGATCAGCAGGTAGGTGTTGGCGTCGAAATATTCACTGAACTTGTCACCCTGGTGGCGCAGGTAGCTCTCGATCTGGAACTCGATCTCCTGCGTCGAATAACCCAGCTCGGCGGCACGCAGTTCGCGGCCGAACTTGGCCTCCATCGCGTCGTCGGACAGGTACGTGATGTGCCCGATCATGCGCGCCACGCGCAGCCCGCGCTTGGGCACCACGCCGTGCGCGTAGAAATGGCCGCCGTGGAAGTCGGGATCGGTGATGATGGCGCGGCGCGCGACCTCGTTGAAGGCAATGTTCTGCGCCGACAGGTTGGGCGCCGTCGCCACCGCAATGCAATGCCGCACCCGCGCCGGGTAACGCAGCGTCCACGCCAGTGCCTGCATGCCGCCGAGGCTGCCGCCGATCACTGCAGCCAAGCGCTCGATGCCCAGGCGCGTCATCAGGCGCGCCTGCGCGTCGACCCAGTCCTCGACCGTCTGCACCGGAAAGTCGGCGCCGTAGATCCCACCCGTGGCGGGGTTCACGTGCATCGGCCCGGTGGACCCGAAACACGAGCCCGCATTGTTGACGCCGATGACGAAGAAGCGGTCGGTATCGAGCGGCTTGCCCGGGCCGATGAGGTTGTCCCACCAGCCTTCGCTGCGGTCTTCGCCTTCGTAGGTGCCGGCCACGTGGTGGCTCGCATTGAGCGCGTGGCACACCAGCACCGCGTTGCTGCGGTCGGCGTTCAGCGTGCCATAGGTCTCGTAGACGAGCGTGTAGTCGGCCAACACGGCGCCGCTGCGCAGCGGCAACGGCTCGCTGAAATGCTCTTGCTGCGGCTTGACGATTCCGACCGATCCCATGGAACGCAGGACTATAGCGGCGCTATGCTCGGCGCCGCATACGAAAGGCAAGCATGGATACGACGGGCTGGTTCGAAGGCTTCGCGGCCCACGAGTACATCGTCAACGGCACGCGCCTGCATGTGCGAACGGGCGGCCGCGCCGATGCGCCGCCGTTGCTGCTGCTGCACGGATTCCCCCAGACCCACGCGATGTGGCACCGCGTGGCGGCACGGCTGGCACCGCACTTCCGGCTCGTGCTGCCCGACCTGCGCGGCTACGGCGATTCGGCGCAGCCGCCGGGCGATGCCGACCATGCCAACTATGCCAAGCGCGCGATGGCGGCCGACCTGGCGGCGCTGATGAAGCAGCTCGGGCATGCACGCTACGGCGTCGCGGGCCACGACCGCGGCGGCCGCGTGGCGCACCGGCTCGCACTGGACCACGCGACCGCGGTCGAGCGCCTGTGCGTGATCGACATCGTGCCGACGCTGGACATGTACGAGTCGACCGACATGCGCTTCGCCAGCGCGTATTACCACTGGTTCTTTCTCATCCAGCCGGCGCCGCACCCCGAGCGCATGATCGGCGCCGATCCGATGCACTACCTGCACTGGAAGCTGGGCGGCTGGGGCGCGCGTGGACTCGGACATTGCGAGCCCCGGGCTCTGGCGGAATACGAGCGCTGCTTCGCACGCCCGGAGGCGATCCACGGTGCCTGCGAGGACTACCGCGCCAGCGCCGGCATCGATCTCGATGACGACCGTGCGTCGCGCGAGGCCGGCGCCAAGGTGGTCTGCGACCTGCTCGTGCTGTGGGGGCAGCGCGGCGTCATCCATGCCCTGTTCGACCCGATGACGTTGTGGCGCGCGCAGTGCAGCGCGAACGTCGAAGGGCAGACGCTGCCGGCCGGCCACTTCATCCCGGAAGAATTGCCTCAAGAGACGGCGGACGCGCTGCGCCGGTTCTTCGGCGGCTGAGTCCGCGGCGCGATCTGCCGGGCGATCACCGGCCTTCTCCTCGTGTGCCACGCGGCGCACGGTAGCTACCATGCGGCGGACCGCTGGTCCCCGCGCAGCGACACCGCCGGAACGCCAGATGAATCGCCAATCAACTCGCATTGTTTGCGCACCCTGCGGGGCACATCGGCACCTTCGATCGAACGGACGTTACTGACATGCACGCTTGGCTGGAAAGACTCGACGCGCACTTCCCCGTGCGCTATGCCGTCTGGCTCGCGAGTGCCGTCTTCGGACTGCTGGCGCTGTTCACGTGGGTCGCCTTCGGCTTCGGCGGCGGCACGGCGCTGCTGTGCATGTTCTTCGTCGGCCTGGGCTGGCGCGACGTGCGCCAGACACGTCACGCCGTGCTGCGCAACTACCCGGTGATCGGGCACCTGCGTTTCCTGCTCGAGTTCATCCGCCCCGAGATCCGCCAGTATTTCATCGAGAGCGACAACGAAGCCGCGCCGTTCTCGCGCCAGCAGCGCAGCCTCGTCTACCAGCGCGCGAAGGGCGAATCGGACAAGCGCCCGTTCGGCACGCGGCTCGACGTGCACGCTGCCGGCCATGAATGGATCAACCATTCGATGGCGCCCACGCACCTGGCATCGCACGACTTCCGCATCACGATCGGCGACGGCGGCACGTCGTGCACGCAGCCCTACAGCGCAAGCATCTTCAACATTTCCGCGATGAGCTTCGGGGCGCTGAGTGCCAATGCCATCCTCGCGCTGAACGGCGGCGCACGCCGCGGCGGCTTTGCCCACGACACCGGCGAGGGCTCGATCAGCGCGCACCACCGCGTGCATGGCGGCGACCTGATCTGGGAAATCGGTTCGGGCTATTTCGGCTGCCGCGGCGACGACGGAGGGTTCAGCGAAGACCGCTTCGTCGGCAACGCCTGTGACCCGCAGGTGAAGATGATCGAGATCAAGCTCAGCCAGGGTGCCAAGCCGGGCCACGGTGGCGTGCTGCCGGGCCCCAAGGTGACGCCCGAGATCGCGGCGGCACGCGGCGTGCCGGTCGGCGTGGACTGCGTGAGCCCGGCGGCGCACAGCGCGTTCTCCACGCCGGTGGAGATGATGCATTTCATCGAGCGCCTGCGCGTGCTGTCGGGCGGCAAGCCGGTGGGCTTCAAGCTGTGCATCGGGCACCCCTGGGAATGGTTCGGCATCTGCAAGGCCATGCTGGAGACGGGCCTGTTGCCGGACTTCATCGTCGTCGACGGCGGCGAGGGCGGCACCGGCGCGGCGCCGCTCGAGTTCACCGACCACGTGGGCGCGCCGCTGCAGGAAGGCCTGCAGCTCGTGCACAACACGTTGACCGGCCTGAACCTGCGATCGCGCATCCGCATCGGTTGCGCGGGCAAGGTCATCGGCGCCTTCGACGTTGCCCGCGCGATGGCGCTCGGCGCCGACTGGTGCAATTCCGCACGTGGCTTCATGTTCTCGCTCGGTTGCATCCAGGCGCAGACCTGCCACACCGGAACGTGCCCGACGGGTGTGACGACGCAGGATCCGCAGCGCCAGCAGGCGCTGGTGGTGCCGGACAAGATCGACCGTGTCCACCGCTTCCACCAGGGCACCCTCGAGGCGCTGAAGGAACTCATCCAGGCCGCCGGGCTGACTCACCCGAAGGACATCACTGCACATCACATCGTGCGCCGCACCGCCGCGATGGACGTGCGCCTGCTCGCCAACCAGCTTGCTACCGTGGCGCCTGGCGCACTGCTCGCAGCCATCGACGGGGAGGGTGTCTGGCCGCACAACGTGTTCAGGCTGTATTGGCCGATGGCGAGTGCGCAGAGCTTTCAGCCGAACGGACACTGACCACGTTCGATGTGGCGCCTATCGGCGCGCATGCAGGTCGCTGGGCAGATGCGCTCCCGGGTCGTGGCACGGGATGGTGTTCACGCTGGCCCGGCGCAGCCGATCGCGATCGGAGACTTGTGCGGGATCAGGGCGTCGGGGCGGTGTCTGGCCGAGGACGGCGGGCGAGTGCCGCAGCGAAGTAAAGGAGGAGGGCTGGGCGCAGCCCAGTCCGGGGGACATGAGCGGAGGCACTCGCCCGGCGGCCTCGGCCCGCGGCACGTCGCCAATCCAATGCACGAACGGCTGCGACGGGACGCCAGCGCGCTATCGCTGGCCGGACCGGTCAGGTCAGCCCGGCGGCCGCGTATCGATGAAGCTCTGGCGCGCAGACAGCTTGTCGTACAGCTTCGACAGGTTGGCGTGGCGGGCGCGCCAATCGATGTGCGGGAAGCGGAAATCCAGATAACC
>JAHECD010000097.1 GCA_024641945.1 Rubrivivax sp.
CTGCCGCCGTCGGCCACGATCAGCGCGTGACCGCGCGCGCGCAGCGGTGCCAGGGCGCGCAGGCAGGCGCCGATGCCGGCGGCCTCGTCGAGCACCGGCATCACGATCGACAGGCGCTGCAGGCTCATCGTGCGTCGTTGAGCTTCCAGTCGTAGTCGAGGAAGCTCACCTCGAATTTCTGCGAGCGGATCCGCTCGCGGTCGGCCGGGGCGTCGGCCAGCATGTCGGCGTAGCGCGCGGCAAAGGCATTCAGCGAGGCGATGCCCTTGAGGCCGCTGCGGAAGTCCTCGCCGTACCAGTCGAAGATCTTCGAGACCTCGAGCTTCTGCTTCTCGGGGCTCCAGCGGTTGCGCGAGCGGTCGGACATGAAGCGGCGCGCCTGCTCGTCGAGCTGCGCGTCGAGCCGGTCGCCGACGAAGGCTTCCTCGCGCAGCATGGGGCAGCCGACGCTGGCGCAGTTGACGGCAAAGTGCACGCGGGGGTCGTCGTAGCGGCCGCGCGCACGCAGGTTTTCGTGCTCGATCTGGTCGAGCGTCAGCGTCGTGCCGAGCAGCGGCACGATCTTCTGTTTCCACGGGCTCGTGAGCAGGCTGCCGAGGTCCTTGATCGATTCGAGCTTGGGGTACTTGGTCAGGATCAGCTCCACCGTCGCGGCGTTGTACGCGTTGATGAGGAACGCCATCTGCTGCGGCTTGGAGAACGTGTCGAACATCGCCGGCGCGACGGCCGCCAGCGTGGCGAGGTAGGCCTTGAGCGCTGCACGGTCGCCCGCCATGCCGGCATAACGCACCTGCGACGCATGGCCGCCACCGATCAGCACGACGTGCTTCTTCAGCAACGCGCTCCAGGCGGCATGTGTGTGGTCGAAGGACTGCGCGCGTGCCGGCATCCCGTGCCCGGCACCGAGGGTGAGGGCGGCAGCCAGCAACGCGCGGCGTTGGTTGTCGATCATGAACGCTCCCAGGCGTGATATTTCTCGACCCACTTCAGCAACGTCTGCGGCGCGTGGGCGCGCTTCCATTCGCCGGCGGCATATTTGTTGGCCTCGGCCAGCGTGGGGTAGGTGTGGATCGTGCCGAGAATCTTGTTCAGGCCGAGGCCCCACTTCATCGCGAGCACGTATTCGGCCAGCAGGTCGCCGGCATGTTCGCCGACGATCGTGACGCCAAGGATCCTGTCCTTGCCCGGCACCGTGAGCACCTTGACCCAGCCGTGCGCGGTGCCGTCGGCGATGGCGCGGTCGAGATCGTCGAGACCGTATCTGGTGACCTCGAACGGGATCTTCTTTTCCTTCGCCTCGGTCTCCGACAGCCCCACGCGCGCGACCTCGGGGTCGGTGAAGGTCGCCCACGGGATCACCGAGTAGTCGGCCTTGAACTTCTTGAAGCGGCCGAAGAGCGCATTCACCGCCGCATACCAGGCCTGGTGCGCGGCGGTGTGCGTGAACTGGAACGGCCCCGCCACGTCGCCCACGGCAAAGATGTTGGGCACGCTCGTGCGCAGGTATTCGTCGGTCTGGATCGTCTTGCGCGGCGTCAGCGCGACGCCGAGTTCTTCGAGGCCGTAGCCTTCGGTGCGCGGCGTGCGGCCGACGGCGCACAGCAGCACGTCGAACTCGATCGCGCGCTCCGCATCGCCTTGTTTGACGACGAGGCGCCGGACCTCGCCGTCACGTTCGGCGCGTACCGCGGCATGGCCGGTGAGCAGCGTCACGCCATCGGCGCGCAGCGATTCGGCGACGAGGTCGGAGACTTCCGGGTCCTCGCGCGACATCACGCGCGGCAGCATCTCCACCTGCGTGACCTGCGAGCCCAGGCGCGCGAAGCTCTGTGCCAGCTCGCAGCCGATCGGGCCGCCGCCGAGCACGACCAGCCGGCGCGGCAGCTCGGTCAGGCCCCACAGCGTGTCGGACGTGAGAAAGCCCACGTCCTGCAGACCGGGGATCGGCGGCACGAACGGCCGCGCGCCGGCGGCCACGACGATATGCTTCGTGGTCAGCGTCTGCCTGCCGCCGTCGTTGCGCTCGATATCCACCGACCATGGGCTCGTGATCTTCGCGTGGCCCTGCACCACGTCGACGCCCAGACTGGAATAGCGCTCGACCGAGTCGTGCGGCTCTATGTCGGCGATGACGCGGTGCACCCGCGCCATCACTGCAGCGAAGTCGACGGTGCCGCTGGCGTTGCGCAGGCCGAGCGACTCGGCCTTGCCGATTTGCTTGGCGAGCTTGGCGGAGCGGATCAGCGCCTTGCTCGGCACACACCCGAAGTTCAGGCAGTCGCCGCCCATCTTGTGGCCCTCGACGAGCGTGACCTTGGCCTTGACCGCCGCGGCGATATAGGCCGAAACGAGACCGCCGGCGCCGGCGCCGATGACGACCAGGTTGCGGTCGAACTTGGTCGGCTTAGGCGGCATTCGAGGCCCTCTTTTTCAACAGGTTGACGATGGCCTTGGCGACGATCGGAAAGACACCCAGCAGCACGAAGCTCGCCAGGAGCCCCGGCGACAGGATGTCCGAGGCCTTTTCGATCGAGGCGAGCTGGGTGCCCGCATTCACGAAGACCGCCGTGCCCGGCAGCATGCCGAGCTGGCTCACACCGTAGAAACGTGCCGCGCCGATGGGCGTGAGCCCCATCAGCAGGTTGACGAGCCAGAACGGGAACAACGGCACCAGCCGCAGCGTCAGCAGGTACATCCAGCCGTCGCGCCGAACGCCTTCGTTGATCGGGGCGAGCTTGCCGCCGAAGCGCGCCTGGATCGTGTCGCGCAACAGGTAGCGGCTGGCGAGGAACGCCAGCGTGGCGCCCATGCTCGACGCGAACGACACCAGCAGCAGGCCCCAGCCGAAGCCGAACATGGCTCCGGCGGCCAGCGTGAGGATCAGCGCGCCGGGGATCGACAGCGCGGCCGCCAGCACGTAGACCACGAAGAAGGTGCCACCGGTGGCGAGCGGCTTATCGGCCACCAGCGCGGCCAGCGATTCGCGGCTGCGCTTGAGAGACTCCAGCGTGAGCAGCGTGCCGAGGTCGTAGTGCCGGTAGGCCCAGACGGCGGCCGCAGCCACCACGGCGACCACGGCCCAGCGCAGGACTTTGTTGTTGTTCATGGTGGCGCGCGTGGGTTCAGGCGTCGAGCGCGCCGCCGCAGCTGCTGCCTTGGCCGGCGGTGCAGCCCCAGCAGTGGTCTGCCACGACGATGGCTTCGCCCGAGGCGTCGTGCACGAGCAGGTCGCGCAGGTGCGGCCGCGCGTGGCCGTTCAGGCGCGCCGGCAGGCCGAGCATCTGGTTGAAGTCGCAGTCGTAGACCTGCCCCTGCCAGTCGATGCTGACGAGCGAGCGGCACATCACCGCGTCCAGGTTCTCCGGCCGGTAGGCGTTCTTCAGCAGCGTCATGTAGCTGCCGAAGGTGCCCTTGCTCACCAGCGTGCTGCCGAAACGCTGGATCGGCATGTTGGTGATCGTGAAGAGGTCGTTGAACACGATGCCGAAATGTTCGCCCAGCTCGCGCTGGTAGTCCGCGCGCAGGGCCTGCTGCGACGGCGGCAGCGACGCGCCCTGCGGGTTGTAGACCAGGTTCAGCACGAGCCCCGAGCCTTGCTGGCCGTAGCCGAGGGCATTCAACCGCTGCAGCCCGGCGATGCTGCGGTCGAAGACGCCGTCACCGCGCTGGCGGTCGACGTTGGCCACCGAATAACACGGCAGCGAGGCGACCACGTCGACCCGCTCGTGCGCCAGAAAGTCGGCCAGGTCTTCGTGCCCGGGCTCGGAAAGAATCGTGAGATTGCAGCGGTCGATCACGCGCGCACCCTGCGCCCGCACGGCCTGCACCAGACGCCGGAAGTGCGGGTTCAGCTCGGGCGCACCGCCGGTGAGATCGATCGTGCCGATGGCACGCTGCTTCATCACGTCGACGACGAGGTCGATGGTCTCGCCGTCCATCATCTCGGTGCGGTTCGGCCCTGCATTGACGTGACAGTGCAGGCAGCTCTGGTTGCACTTGTAGCCCAGGTTGACCTGCAGCGTGTCCAGGCGCGCACGGCGCAGCGGGGGGAATTCGGTGGCGGCCAGCAAGGGCAGCGTTGCGTGCATGGGGTCCTCGCGGGGGGTGGGGCGGGCTTGGGGCGTCAGTACGCCGGGACTGTCGCAGGGTAGCGGCGTGAGAGCAGGTGATCCAACGATACCGTGCCCGGGCCCAGGGTCATCAGCATGAGCAGCAGCGCCGCCCAGGTGCCGTGGGTGGGGTAGGCGCCGGGGTAGACGAGCAGCTGGATCACCGCCGTCATCGCCAGCAGTCCGGCGGCGGACAGCCGCGTGGCCAGGCCGAGCAGCACGAGGATCGGCAGCGCGTGTTCGCCCAGCGCGGCCAGTGTCGCGCCGAGTTCGGGTGGCAGCAGCGGCAGCTTGTATTCCTCGCGGAACAACGCGGTGGCGCTGCCCGACAGGTGCGGCCAGCCGAGGTTGAACGTGCCGTCGACGATATCGATCGCGAAGCCTTCGACCTTGGTCTGGCCGGACTTCCAGAAGACCGCTGCGATCGAAAACCGCGCCAGCAGCGCAGTGGCGGCGTAGGGGATGCGCGCAAACAGCGCATGCAGGCGGGAGACGAATTCCGTCATATCGATTCCTTGTGGGGCTGGTCGGCATGCCACTGGCTGATGACGCCGTGGCCGATGAGCAGCGAGAGAGCGGCGGCGAGGTCGAAAGCAACCCCATCTGCCGGATCGGCCTGCGCGCCGGCATCGGCCGCCGCGGCGAGCGTGCCGCCGTCGGCCAGTGCGCCGATGAAGGCCGCGGCCGCGTGGCCCACGCCGATCACCGCGGCGTCGTCGTCCCGGCGCAGCACGAGCGCGGCTTCGGGCAGGTCCGGGTCGACCTGCGCGATGTCGCCGTGCCCCTGGTGCGCGGCCCACAGCGACACGATCGCGAAGCGGGATACGAGCACGGCGGCGGACGGGTGCAGCGTCACGCGGGCGCTGGCCAGCGCATCGGGATCGGCGAGGCGTGCAGCCACGTGTGCCGCGTCGAGTGCCGGCGCGTCCGCGGCGTGGAAGGTGCGGACGCGCTGGCGCTCGAGCCGCGCGACGTCGGCGAGGTACGGCACGGCGGCGGTCGGCGGGAAGCTCTCGATATAGGCGGGAAACCGATCGCCGTACTCGGTAAGCACGGGCGACGCAGGCGGGTGCGCGGCGACGAACAGGCGCGCCATGGCATCGAAGAATTCGCCGCCGACGAGCTCGCGCACGACCGGAAACGTATCCGCCAATGCCGCCACGAGCGACGTCACCACGTTGTTGCGGTAGACCGCGAAACGCGGCGCCGGGTCGGAACCATTCCAGGTGCGCAGCCCTGCAGGCACGGGGCACGCCGCGTCGAGCAACGCCGGCGCCCAGGAGTCGGCGATGGGGTTCATGCCAGCACTTCCGGCGCCATCCTGGCGGCGCGCCGCATGACGGCCGATGCGGCGTGGGCTTCGGCCAGCAGTGTGTCGAACGACGGCACGTCGTGGTCGCGCTCGATCAGCGTGGGCACGGGCCCGAGCCGGCGTACCGTCGCCTCGTACAGCGCCCAGACGGCGGCGTCGACCGGCGCACCGTGGGTGTCGATGAGCAACCGCGCTCCGTCGCCGTCGCGGTCTTCGGCGAAGCCCGCCAGGTGGATCTCGCCCACGGCGGCGGCCGGCAGCGCGTCGATGAAGGCCTGCGCGTCGCGGCCATGGTTGACGGCGCTGACGTAGGCATTGTTGACGTCCAGCAGCAGGCCGCAGCCGGTACGCTGGACGACTTCGCAAAGAAAGTCGGCTTCGCCCATCGTCGACGCTTCGAACTCGACGTAGGTCGACGGGTTCTCCAGCAGCAGGCGCCGCCCGAGCGCAGCCTGCACCTGATCAACGTGGTCGCATACACGTTGAAGCGTCGGCGTGTCGTAGGGCACCGGCAGCAGGTCATTGAAATGGTGTGTGCCGTGGCTCGACCACGCCAGGTGCTCGCTGAACCACTGCGGCGCAAACCGTGTCACGAGGGTGCGCAGGCGCGCCAGGTGGTCGGCGTCCAGCGGGCCGGCGCTGCCGATGGACAGGCCGACGCCGTGGATCGACAGCGCGTGGCGTTGACCCACGCGTTCCAGCCGGTCCAGCATCGGCCCGCCGGCGACCATATAGTTTTCGGCGTGGACTTCGAGGAACCCGAGGTCCACCCGAGCGCCGCCCAGGACCTGCGCCATGTGCGCGGACTTGAGCCCGACGCCGACGGGAGCGTCGGCCGGGGGCGTCGTCGTCATGCGCTGCATGTCGGGGTCCTCTGGGCGTCGGATCGGGTGGGCCTGGAGGCGTCAACTCACTTCTTCATTTCCATGAACGACACCATCTGGCCGAAGCCGGTGGGCGACGTCTTGGAGGCGGTCTTCGCGCAGGTGCCCTTGGCGACGAAGGACCAGGCGTTGGGCTGGTAGTCGACCTTCGACGTGCCCGCGCAGGTGGTGCCGGGGCCGGCGGCACAGTCGTTCTTGCCCTTCAGCGCGACGCCGAAGCACTTTTCCTTTTCCATCTTGTCCATCGAATCGGCAGCGTGCGAAACGATCGGGGCCAGGGTGAGGGCGGCGCCCAGGGCCAGGGCGAGCGAGGCGGCGGTGGTCTGGACAGCGAGAGATTGGCTCATTTGGTGATACTCCGTGGTGTTGAGGTTGGACGTTGGTCCGGCTCCGATACAGTGGGCCCGGTGCCGGTGGCGGGTGCCGTAGTGCGTTCCCGAGGTCAAGTTCGGCACAGCGGCACGACGGGTTACAGCCGCGACGACAAAAATCGCGTCTCGACCCGGGTAGAGAAGAATATTTCAAACCTCCTGTAACCGATGCAGCCGATGGCACGAAATGAGTGATGACGCGCCTCGCGACGACTTCGAGTCCACTCTGAAGCCGCTGTGGACGCGTGCGCAGGCCGGCGACGATGCCGCCTATCGCGAAGCGCTGTCGTGCATCTCGCGTCGCCTGCGCGCCTTTTTCGGACGTCGGCTGTCCGCCCTGCCGGACGAAGTGGAGGACCTGGTGCAGGAAACCCTGCTCGCATTGCATCTGCAGCGTGGCACCTACGAGGCGGCCTTGCCTGTCAGCGCGTGGGTGCATGCGATCGCGCGCCACAAGCTCGTCGACCTCTGGCGCCGCCGCGGCCGGCGCGAGTCGCTGCACGACCCACTGGACGATCTGGACGAGAACGCGCACCCGTTGGCCGCGGACGGCGAGCAGCCCGCGCGGCGCGACCTCGGGGTGCTGCTCGACACGCTGCCCGCGGCGCAACAGCAGGCCATCGTGCTGACCAAGATCGAGGGGCTTTCGATGGTCGAAGCCTCCGAACGCACGGGCGTCTCGGTGGCCGCTCTCAAGGTGCAGGTGCACCGCGGGCTCAAGCGCCTGGCGGCACTGGTGAAGGAAGCCGCATGAAGACCGATGCACTGATCGGGCTGCTGGCCACGGGCGCTGGACCCGCGCCGCGCGCGGTGGCGGCGCGCCGTCTCGTGCCCGCGTTGGGTGTCGGCTTGCTGGCCTCGGCGCTTGGCGCGGTCTTCGGCATCGGCCTGATTCCGGCCGACCTCTTCGCGAACCCGGCGTGGTGGATCAAGATCAGCTACGCGGCGATGCTCGCCTTGACACTCGGCTGGCTGGCCGCACGCCTGGCGCGGCCGGTGGCGCGTTTGTCCGGCCCAGGAGGCGCGGTATGGGCCGTGGCCGGTGTGATGGCCTTGCTGGGGGTTCTGCAACTCGTCGCCGCCGAGCCCGATGCGCGCATGACCGCGCTCATGGGCAGTTCGGCGGCGCTGTGTCCGTGGCGTGTGCTGGTGTTGTCGGTGCCGGCCATGGCGGGTGCCTTCTGGGCGTTGCGCGGATTGGCCCCCACCCGGCTGCGCCTGGCCGGCTTCGTCGCCGGGCTGGCGGCCGGGGCTGTGGGTGCCACCGGCTACGCGCTGGCCTGCGGCGAGACGTCGATGACCTTCGTCGCGGTCTGGTATTCGCTCGGCATCGTGATGGCGGGCGGTGTGGGCGCTCTGCTGGGGCCACGGTTGCTGCGCTGGTAGGGCAGAACGGGCCTCTGCTTGCCCGGAATCGGCCGGATGCCCGTGGGGCATCCCGTCATGCGGCGATGCCGGCAGCAGCATCATTTGCCCGGGTAACCATGTGCGGTCGCGCGGGCTGATCCAACGTGTACCCATTCGCGTTGCTCGGCAGGGACTTCCCTTCCACCGCGCATGCGCCTGGCCGTTTGGCAGTGACCGCCTTCAACGCCAAAGCCTCTCGTGCGACGTGGGCCTGGGTGCGCGGATCACCGGGTACTCCGGCATGGTGAATTGATCTATGCTGTTTCACGAGATCCTTGTCCCGATGTGGCCTTGGCCCAGGCAGGGGGATCCGTTCGGCCTGATGGGCATGTGTCCGCATCGACCGGGTGCAGAGCACGGCCTTTGGCCAAACGATATTCGGCAATCCAGTCGGATTGGGTAGACGGCTCGCGTGCTTGCCGCCTTTGGACCGGTGGGTGAGATCTCGCCCATTCACAAGGCGGTGTCTGGATTTCCTGGACCCGGACCGCCCACCCGCAGCAGCCGGCCGAAAACCTGGCAGCGTGGAATTTCAACTGCAGACAAACTTCGACGAACAGGACATGCAACTGGAACAGTTCAACCGGCTCTGGCAGCAGTCCGTCGACGCGGCACAGGCCGCGCTCGCGCAGCCTGAAAGTTACACCCAGGCCGCCATCATCGTGCTGATCTACGCGGTTGCATTCTTCGTTGCCAAACGCGTTCGCAAGTACGCGCCGATACTCGACGACAAGCGCATCACGGACGTTTCGCATCCGGTCCTTCGCTTTGTCGCCAACTGCGGCAACCTGATCTTTCCGTTGACCGCGATCCTGCTGTTGCGCATCTCGGCTGAACTCAGCAGCACGCTTCTGAATCAGGATTGGCTGGTCCGGACTGCCCTGGCCGTCGCGATGCTGCTGCTGTTCATCTCGGCGGTCGACGATTTCGTCGGCAGTGCCCTGGTGCGGCGGATTTTCAAGTTCATCGGTATCCCGCTGCTGCTGCTGCACCTGCTCGGCTTGCTGGATGAGCTGATCCGCATTCTCGAATCGATCTCGGTCAACGTCGGCAATATCGAAATCTCGGCTTACGGGATCGTGCGGGTCCTGATATTCGGCTCGTTGCTGTTCTGGTTGGGCCGCATCTCCAACCGCACCGGCCGCGAGATCCTGAATCGCCAGACGGACCTGCACGAGAGCACCCGGGAGGTGGCGTCCAAGCTGCTCGAAGTGGCGACGTTCGTCATCATCGTGTTGTTGCTGCTCAACGTCATGGGCATCAACCTGACTGCGCTCGCCGTGTTCGGCGGTGCGCTCGGCGTCGGCCTGGGCTTCGGCCTGCAGGCGATCGCGTCGAACTTCATCTCGGGGCTGATCATCCTCTTCGACCGCTCGGTCACGGTCGGCGATTTTGTCGAGTTCGATGGTGGCCGCGCCGGGATCGTGCGTGAGCTCAAGCTGCGGTCGACCACGCTCGAAACCTTCGAGGGCAAGGACGTGATCGTGCCGAACGAAAAGTTCATCGTCGAAACTTTCATCAACTGGACGCACAAGGACAAGCGCCAGCGATACCGGGTGGACTTCTCGGTGGCTTACAGCAGCGACATCGACCGGCTGGTCGACCTCATCAAGGGCGTCGTCGCCTCCCACCCCAAGGTGTTGAGCGGCGAGCATTTGTCGATCGAATACCGCCCCGACTGCGAAATCGCCAGCTTTGGCGATTCCGGCGTCAACATGTTCGTCGAATTCTGGATGGAAGGCATCGACGACGGCAAGAACCGTGTCGGCGGCGACCTTCTGCTGATGATCTTCAACGCGCTTCGAGAGCACGGTTTCGAGATTCCGTTTCCGCAGCGCGAAATTCGGGTGCTCAACCCGCGCTTCAACGTCGGTCCGATGCAACGGCAGGAGCCCGAGCAGGCATAGGACAAGTCGGCGAGTTCGCCGGCCGGACGTTGCCGCGGTCAAGCCGCGGTTTCCGGAGTGCGCCCGATACCGGGCCCTGGGTCGGTCGACGGGTCCGGATCAGAAGGTCGTCCAGTCGTCGTCGGCGCCGACGGTCGCGACTGCAGGTGCACGGGCCACTGCCGTTGCGGGTACCCGCGCGTTTTCCGGCGCAGTTGCTGGCGCGACCGTCGCGATCCTGGCGGGCTTGTGCGGCGCCGCGGGCACGAGGCTCCGCGCACCGGTGGCCGTGCCTGCGCCGTCGTCGAACTTGAAGACGGCGATGGCCTGCACCAACTCGCTGGCCTGTTGCTTCAGACCGGCGGCGGCAGCGGCGGTCTCTTCCACGAGCGCGGCGTTGCGTTGTGTGGCCTGATCCATCTGATTGACCGATTGGCTCACCAGGCCGAAGCCGCTGCTCTGCTCGCCAGCGGCGCTGCTGATCTCGCCCATGATGTCGGTGACGCGCCGTATCGAGCCGACGATCTCCTGCATCGTCGCGCCGGCCTCGTCGACCAGCGCTGTGCCCTGCCCGACGCGCTCGACACTGGCGCCGATGAGGCCCTTGATCTCGCGCGCCGCCTCGGCCGATCGGCCGGCCAGCGAGCGCACCTCGGACGCCACGACCGCGAAGCCGCGGCCCTGCTCGCCGGCCCGTGCGGCCTCGACCGCGGCATTCAGCGCCAGGATGTTGGTCTGGAAGGCAATGCCGTCGATGACGCCGATGATGTCGGAGATCTTGCGGCTGCTGTCGTTGATGCCCTTCATCGTGTCGACGACCTGGCCGACGACGTGGCCGCCCTTGACCGCGACCTCGCTCGCGCCCTGCGCGAGCTGGTTGGCCTGACGTGCGTGGTCTGCGGTGGTGCTGGTGGTCGAACCGAGTTCGTCCATCGTCGAGGCGGTCTGCTGCAGCGCGCTGGCCTGCTGCTCGGTGCGCTCGGACAGGTCGAGGTTGCCCTGGGCGATCTGCTGGCTGGTGCTGGCCAGCGTATCCGCGCTGGCGCGGATTTGCCGTACGGTGGTCGACAACATCATCTGCATGCGCACCATCGCGTCGGCGACGCTGTTTTTCGGTGGCTGGAATCCGAAGTCGCCGCCGAGCTCGCCTTGCGCGATGCGCAGCGAGAGGTCGCGAAGCTGGCGCGGCTCGGCGCCGAGACGCCGCATGATCGTATGCACGAAGCTCAGTCCGTAGAGCACGAGCAGCGTGGCGGCGATGGCCACCGCAGCGGCCATCGACAGCTTGGCGGTGCGGAACATCGTCGCCTGCCGTGCGACGTTGGCCTCCGCGGCGGTTTCGATGCTGCCGCTGAGCTCGTCCAGGCCCTTTTCGAGCTTCTCGAACGCGTCTTCGAAGGCCTTCTGTGTCGGCTCGTCGGCCTTGCCGGCCAGCCCGGCCTCGACCAGTTTGCGGGCGTTGTCGGCATACGCCAGCACCAGCGGCTTGGCGACATCCACGTGCGTGCGCACCTGGGCCTCGTCGGCGAGGCCGTCGATCAGGGCGATCTGCTCGCCGATGAGCTTGACGTGGTCGGCCAGGTCCTTGCGCAAGGCCTTCTTCTCCTCGTCGCCAGCTTTCTCGCCGGCCAGCCGCGCAGCCAGCGTATCGGCGTGAAGGGCGTCGTGCATCATGTCCGTGAGGCCTGCAGCGCGGCTGCGCTTGACGTCGCCGAGCACACGCTCGGCCGCGCCCTCGCTAGCGCCCATGTTGACGAAGGCGAGCACTCCGAGTACCGCAATCGCCGACAGGCTCAGCGAGACGAAGATGCCAACGCTGGCGCGCACGCTCAGGTTGCGAAGCAGTTGCATGGGAGTTCCCGTCCAAGACGTCTTGTGGTTGTCGGGTTCAGAACGCGAGCTTGAAGCCCAGCGTGACAAGCCGCGCGCGTCCGCCGGCGATCTGCCGGCCGTAGGACGCGTCAACGTAGGCCTTGTCGGGCACGGCGACGAAGCGCAGCGCCACGTTCCACCACGGTGCCGCATGGTCGTCGCCGAAGATCTCGGCCATCGGCGCCAAGCGCTTGTCGGCGCCGAGGCCGGCGTGCTCGACGGCGAGGTTCCAGGTCGTGGCGCGGGCGTGCGCCTGTTCATCGCGGGCATGGCCGAGGTTGGCGTGCAGCGCGTAGTCGGCGGCGACGGGCGTCGTCGACACGAGCTTGATCTCGGTGCCGGTGTGGCGCAGCGAATCGCCGGCGAGCTTGGTGCCATCGACGATCCAGGCCAGCGTCACCGTGGTCGGCTGCTCGCCGGTGGCCTGGAAGAGTTCGGTCTTGCCGAGCAGTGCCAGGCCGCTGGCGTGTTCGCCGCTGGCGCGGGCGCGCGATACGGCCAGTGCGATCTGCGACGAGTGGCCGACGCCGCAGCCGAGCTGCAGGTAGCTGTCGGTGGAAGCCAAGCCATTGCGCTTGAGCCGTGCTGTCGCGCCTTCGAGCTCGCAGGCACCAGCGTCGAGCACGCCGGCATCCTCGGTCTGCAAGGGGCGGCCGGCCTGGGCACTGTGGGCGGCGATCAGAAGGCTGGCGCCAATCAGCAAATTCAGATGTCTCATGCAGTCTCAAACCCGCGACGAAGGTGGTCGCGAAGTTTCGGTTCCCGTTCCGGTTTCCAAAACCCGAATCTGGCAGGCCGGACAGGGGCAGTTCGTCGGACTTCCCGCGGCGCAGATGCGCGCCCGTGCGCTGGTGGTGGTGCAGGCGCCCGACGAAGGCATCGGCGAGTCGGGGCGCAGCGCGATCGAGTCGTGATGCCCGGACCGCCCGCTTTTGCGCCACGTCTGGGACCGGCGACTCGACAGGGCCTTTGAGGTCGATGGGGACTGCTGCCCGAGTGTGATGGGCGACGACTTCTACGCATTTGCCCGCGACAGCAGACGCCCTGAACTCCGGTGGCGGACTTGCGGCGGCGCAGCGCGCACACCGCAAAGCCGAGGCAATGCCGTGACCTGCTCCGTCGCGGGCTGGGTCTTCCCCGCGGACCCGAGAACATGGCGCTTGGATGGACCTGTTTCTCGAGGCGGCGTCGGCATCTTCGCCCATCGGCAGCCCGACGATGACCCGTCCGTCCCGAGCCCGAACGCTGCGGGTGATGGCCGCTGGCCTGGCCGCCGCCCGCTCCAACACCCGGGCACTCGAGGTCCGCAGTGTCGACCGGCCGCTGCACCTTCGATACGGGCCCCTCAAGTGTCAGTGACGGGGCGGTGAACTCGACCGACTCCTCCCTGCCGAGGCAGTCGTCTCTGAATGACCCGTAGCCGCCCGTCGCTTCGAAGGGATTGCCGCCCGAACACGTTCGATGGAATCGAACGTGTTCATCGACTGCGCGGCATGGCTTCCGGTGCGGGGTCGAGGACCATTCATCCACGGCAGCGGCAGCGCAACCACAGGCTCTCGCCGATCTGTATCCCACCCAACCCTTCAGGAGTCATCATGAATCGCTTCGAAAACCACACCGTTCTCGTCACCGGCGGCAGCAGCGGCATCGGCCTGGCCGCTGCCAAGGCGTATGCCAGGGAAGGAGCTCGCGTGGTCATCACAGGGCGTGACGAGAAGGCTTTGGCCGATGCTCGAGCCCAGCTCGGCAGCGGCACGATCGCTTTGCGCAACGATGCTGGCAGCGTCGAAGAAGCCGGGCGCCTGGCCGCCTCGCTGCGAGAGCAGGACATCCGGCTGGACGCCATTTTCATCAACGCCGGTGTGGCGAGGTTCGCGCCGTTGTCCGACGTGCCAGAGTCGCTGTGGGACGACACGTTCAACGCGAACGTCAAGGGCCCGTACTTCCAGATTCAGGCGCTGGCCGATCTGCTGCGCCCGGGCGCCGCCATCGTCATCAACGGTTCGATCAACGCCCACATCGGCATGCCGAACTCTTCGGTGTATGCGGCGAGCAAGGCGGCGCTGATTTCGCTGGCCAAGACGTTGTCGGCCGAACTGTTGCCGCGCGGCGCGCGTGTCAACGTCGTCAGCCCGGGCCCGATCGCGACCCCGCTGTACGGCAAGCTGGGCATGGACCCGGCGACTCAGGCAGCCACTGCGGCAGCGATCCAGGGCCAGATCCCGCTCGGCCGCTTCGGCACCGCCGAGGAACTGGCATCGACGGTACTGCACCTGTCGGCCAAGGAGTCGGCGTTCATCGTCGGCTCCGAGATCATCGTCGATGGAGGCATGAGCAACCTGTGATCGGGCTTGTCCAGTCGCTTGGCGCAACGGGTTCCGTCTCGCTGGTGCTCCCCGCGCGACTTGCACAGAATTGGGCTCCGCATCGCCGAGGCCGAATCATGTTGACCCACGAGGAACTGGCCATGCTGCAGGCCATTCGCGCGAGCGGCAGTTTGTCCAAGGCGGCGGCGCAGCTGGGCAAAGCCCCGTCGACCATCTCGCATGCGGCGCGGCAGCTGGAGACCCGTTGTGACGCGCTGTTGTTCGACCGGCGGCGCTACCGGCTGGCCCTCACCCCAGCAGGGAAGCTGCTGGCCGAAGAGGCCGAGCGCCTGCTGTCGGACATGGGACGGCTGAATACCCGCGTGCGTCAGATTGCCAGCGGCTGGGAAGACCGGCTCCACATCGTCACCGATGAACTGCTCGAGTTTCAAACCCTTGTCCCGCTCATCGCTGATTTCGACAAGCTGAAATCGGGCGTGGGACTGCGCATCACCCACGAAGTGCTCGGCGGGACCTGGGGTGCGCTGATGGAGACACGCGCAGACCTGGTCATCGGTGCCACCAACGAGCCGCCGGCGATTCCTCGTCTCCAGTGGTTCGAGCTCGGCGTCATGGACTGGGTGTTTGCCGTCGGATCGAGGCACCCTCTCGCATCGGTGGCGGAGCCGCTGGAGCGAGAGAGGATCCTGGAATATCGGGCCGCGGTGGTGGCCGATACCTCCCGAATGTCCAGTGCACGAACCTATGGCGTGCAAGGGGGTCAGGAGCAGCTCGCGGTACCGAGCATGGCAGCAAAGATCGCTGTGCAACGGGCTGGATTGGCCGTGGGCTGGCTGCCTCGGCACCGGGTCTCATCGCTCATTTCGAGCGGCGAGCTCGTCGAGAAGAAGACGGCAGACCCGCGAGAGCCCAACACCCTCTACGTGGGCTGGCGTGGCGAACACGTCGGCAAGGCGCTCGATTGGTGGGTCGAGCGCCTGCGCGAACCCCGGCTGAGGAAGCGGTTGGTCGATGGATGGGACGTCAGATAGGCCAGACCACCTGACAAGAAGTGCCCGCCTGCAATGGCTGCTTGGCCGACGCCTCTGACGACGAAGTGATCGACGGCTGAGGGTCGAAATCCGGCCCCGCGTCCCGGCTCCCTACCGACCCACTGCCCTTCGATCTCAGTCCGAGCGCCAGCGAGACAGCCAGCGATCGGCCACCTTGCCGGCGGCTTCGCGGCCGCCCAGCCCGAACGACAGCGCGATGGCCACCGCCACCGCGCCGAAGCTCAGGCCGAACGCGAGCTGGACGATCTCGTTGGCGATCCCCATCGCACGCAGCCCCATCGCGATGACCACGCCGAGGATCGCGATGCGGGCGATGCCGGCGAGCCCCGAGCTTTGTTCGCCGCTGGCCTTGTCGATCGCGCGGTAGGCCAGGTTGGACAGCCAGAACCCGGCGACGAGGATCATGCTGCCGAGCACGATGTCGCCGGCAAAGGCGATGAACGTCGTCATCAGGTCGCGCACCTGGCTGAAGCCGAGCTGGTTGGCGGACTCCACCACGGCGAACAGCATCGCGAAGAACATCACCGCCCAATGCGCCAGTTGCGACGGCCGCGTCGGCCCGCTCAGCGCCTGCCCGAAGCCGATGCGCGCGGGCAGGCCGTCGAATCCGGCGCTCTCCAGCAGCCGCGCGAGCAGGTTGGCCGCGAAGCGCGCCACGGTCCACGTCACGATCAGGATCACGGCAGCGGCAATCAGGTGAGGCACGGCGTCGAGCATCGTGCCGAGCACCTGCGTGGCGGGGCGCGAAATGGCTTCGATCTTGAGCGCGTCCAGCGCCGCGATCAGCGAGGGCACCAGCACCATCACGAAGACCAGCGTGCCCGCCAGCCGGGACAGGCTGACCGCATCGTCCAGGCCGGCGCGCTGGCCCAGGCCGTCGGCGCCGGCGGCGGCCAGCAGGTTGCCGACGAGGCCGCGCAGCACACGTGCCACGACAAAACCCACGAAGCCGATCACCAGCGCGGCAAAGATGTTCGGCACCATGGCCAGCCCCGACGCGAGCATCTGCTGCACCGGGCCGAGCGTGCCCTCGAGCCGGAAGGCGCTCAGGATGGACGGCAGGAACAGCAGCATGACGAGCCAGAACAGCACGTTGCCGACGGTCTGGCTCATCGGGGCCATGCCGGCGGCGGCGCTCAGCTTCTCGTCGAGCGAGGTCAGGTTCAGGCCCCGGCTGGCGGCGGCACGCAGCAACGTGGCAATCAGCCAGGCCACGAGTGTCAGCACGACGCCGGCCACGAGGTGCGGCAGGTAGGCCAGGATGTCGCTGAGCATGGCCGAGAACGGGTTCGACAGGCCCGCCAGATCCAGCGTATTGAGCGCCGCGATGACGGCGGCCAGCAGCACGAGCCAGAACGCGCCGATCGACACCGGGTGTTCGGCGTCGACGCTCGCACCGGTGCTCTCCTTGATGCGCCGGTTGACCCCCAGCGCGCTCAAGACGCGCCGCGACGCGGCACGGGCAATGACCGCCAGCAGCCAGCCCAGCGCAAAGATGCCCACGGCCCCCAGGATCTGCGGCAGGTGGCGGCCCAGCGAATCCTGCAAGGCGAGGGAGAAGGCTTCGTAGTCCATATTGATTCGGCGTCCTCCCGGGTGGCGAGGCCTCGATGGTTGGTTGGATAACCCTGCACCGTAACCGAATATTTACGTTTGGACAAATGCAACGCCGCTACGGGCCGGCCCATCGCACGGCACGGCGGGCCTGGCGCGCGACCGGATAGGCGTCGCGTTGCTTCGTGTGCTGCAGGCCCTGTCGAAGCACGCGCGGTGACGACGGCTACTTGAGGTGGCGTGCCAGGAAGCGCTCCATCCGCTGCATGAAGTCCACCCGGTTCTCGGGCTTGTAGAAGCCGTGGCCTTCATCGGGATATTCGACATATTCAGGCGGGTGGCCGGCGTTGACCAGCGCGTCCCGCATCTTGCGGCCGTGGATCGGGGGCACGCGGCGGTCCTCGGCGCCCACGGCCATCAGCAACGGCGCCTTGATGCGGCTGGCCTGGGCCAGCGGGCTGACGCTTTCGAGCATCGCCGCGTCGGCCACGGGGTCACCGATCAGCGTGGGCAAGTCGAAGCTGCGCACCTCGTCCGACTGGTCGCTGCCTTGGCGCCACTCGTACATCAATCGCGGGTCGGTCACGGCCACCCACGCCACGCCGCAGCGGTACGAGTCGGGGTGCTTCATGAGCCCCATCAGCGTGGCATAGCCGCCATAGCTGGCGCCGGCGATGCAGACCCGCGACTTGTCGACCCAGCCCTCGCCGACGGCCCAGGCCAGCGCGTCGGCCACGTCGTCCTGCATGGCGCGGCCGAACTGTTTCATGCCCGCGCGAAAAAGCTTCTGCCCGTAGCCCTCGCTGCCGCGGAACTCGGGCTCGATGACCACGTAGCCCCGCGACGCGAGGAACTGGGCGTCGGCGTCCCAATCCCAGTAACGGCCGCGCACCCACGGCCCGCCGTGCACCAGCACCACGGCCGGGCGGGCCACCTTCTTCGGGCCCGGCGGCCACGTGACCCAGACCGGGAACTCGAGCCCGTCGCGGGCGCGGATGCGCGCGAAATCCGTCGAGCCCATGCGGCGCGGGTCGATGCCGCGACGGCGGTCGCCGACCTTGCGCCACGACTTGTCGGCCGCGCGGTAGATCCAGAACTGGCCCGGGTCGCGGTCGGAGTAGCTCAGCACGACGGCGGTCATATCGGGCTCGTTGCAGCGCCGGCAGTCGATGCGGTTCACCAGCCCGGCCAGGCGGCGGTCGGCTTCGGCCTGCAGCGCCTTCAGCCGGGGGTCGAACCAGGCCGTGGTCTCCGCGTCGGTCCACAAGCGCACGCCGAGCTGCGGGCTGCCCTGCGTCTCGCTCACGATCCCGCCCGTGAAGTCGAATCCCGGCGTGCTGACGAGGGATTCGGGGGCAGGCTTGCCGGTGTCGAAATCGAACCGGCGAAGTTCCGAAGTGCCCTCGTCGCCGCCGGGCACCGTGACATAGAGCGCCCCGGCGTTGTCGATGAAGGCCGGCCTGTACGGGGTCTGGTAGCGCGTGAACTCGCCCAGCAGCCGCCACTGGTCGCTGCCGGGGGCGCGCCAGTGGTAGCCGACCTTGCCGTCCCGGCCCGTGACGACGAGGCGCGGTTCGCCCGTGCTGTCGAAAAGCCATCGCCGCACCTGAGGCGGAGTACCCAAGGCCACGCTGCGCGCCCGGCCCGTCTTCACGTCCAGCCGCTTCGGGATCACGGACTCCACGATGCCGGTGCTGTCGAAGCGGACTTCGCCGACGATGACCTCGGTGCCCCCCGCCGGGACGTGCAGCAGCTTGTGGTTGTAGGGGAGCGGCTCGCGCCCCGGCGTCGCGCCTTCGGACACGAAGTGCTTGTTGAGCTTGACCAGCACCCGCAGGTCCTTGCCGTCGCGCGACACCGAGAACAGGCCGGGCCACCACCGCTGGTCACCACCGCCGCGCGTGCGGTCGGCGATCTCGAAGACCAGCGTGTCGTCGTCGACCCAGATGGGGTCCGAGACGTCACCGTCCGTGAATTGCGCGGCAATCGCGTGGGCCTTCCACTCTATGAGGTCGAAGACGGCCAGGCTCACCCGTTTGCCTTCGATGCCGAGTGTCATCGCCAGCCATCGTCCCGAGGGCGAAACGACCGCCGACTCGATATCCGCCGGCCGGAAGAACGCCTCGGCCGGCAGGGGCGCCGTGCCCGTGCCGGCGGCCGGCGGTGCGGACGCGGCCTGCTGCGCCTGCACTGGCAGCGCCGCGGCCCAAATCGATGCCACGATGAACACCACGCCGACGCGCGGCCACGTCACGAAGGTCATTCGTTCTCCCTGTTGTCGTGTGATCCTCAGGCCGGCTGCCACGCTGCAGTGTTCACTGCGGCACGAGCCGCGTCTGCGACAGCGTGACGAAGCGGTAGCCGCGCTGCTGCAGTTCGGGCAGCGTGGCGGCAAACCCGGCCGCCGTACCCGACGTGGGTTTGTTCATGTGCGCGATGACCACGTCGCCCGGCTTCACGCCGCGCAGGCGCGCCGCAACGGCGGTGGCCGGCAGCGTGGCGCCGGCGTCGGCGTTCACGCTGAAGCCGGCGATGCGGTAGCCCAGCCCTTCGATGGTCTTGACGGCCACCGCGTCGTACGCGGCGCCGGCCCCGCGGAAGTAGGTCGGTGTCTGACCGGTCACCTGGCGGATCGCGTCGCCGGCCACGGTGACTTCGGTCTCGAGGTGCGCCACGTCGGGCTCGCCGGCCATGCCGTACAGCCGGCGCGTGCTGCCCACGACGGCCGGCACGTGGGCCATGCCGTGGTTCTGCAGCTCGAACAGCTCGGTGTGCGCACGCAACTCGCGCACGGCGACCGGGTTGCGGTCGAGCCAGCGCTTGGTGATGAAGATCGTCGCGGGGACGCGCCGCTCGACGAGCAGCGCGACCAGCCGGGCGTCGTACGCACCGCCGCAGGCGTCGAGCGTGATCGCCACGTCCTGCGCCTGCGCGGCGTCGCTGCGCTGCAGGCGATGGTGCAGCTCGACCGGCACGTCGGGGCCCGCCGCCCGGGCGGTGCCGACGGCGATGCACAGGGCGGTAAGGGCGAGGGCCTTGCTCATTTGGCGAGATCGTATCCGCACGGCAGGTGCGCCGAACCTTGAACCGGTTCAAGGAAA
>JAHECD010000098.1 GCA_024641945.1 Rubrivivax sp.
CATGGAAGCGCGGACGGGCGCGCGCGCGAGGATCGAGGTCGGCAGGGGCATGGCAGCGGCAAGGTGGAATTCCGGAGCGGCAGAGCATACCGAACCGGCCCTGGCCCGGCGTCGGCATCGCCGTGCGCGGCCGCGGTCAAAATACGGCCCATGACCCTGACCGAGCTCCGCTACATCGTGGCCGTCGCGCGCGAACGCCACTTCGGACATGCCGCCGAGGCCTGTTTCGTCTCGCAGCCCACGCTCAGCGTAGCGATCAAGAAGCTCGAGGACGAGCTCGACATGAAGATCTTCGAGCGTGGCGGCAACGAGGTCAGCATGACGCCGCTGGGCGAGGAGATCGTGCGCCAGGCGCAGCAGGTCATCGAGCAGGCGGCGGCGATCAAGGAGATCGCCAAGCGCGGCAAGGACCCGCTGGCGGGCGCGCTCAAGCTGGGCATCATCTATACGATCGGCCCGTACCTGTTGCCCGATCTGGTGAAACACGCGATCGAGATGACGCCGCAGATGCCGCTCATGCTGCAGGAGAACTTCACCGTCAAGCTGCTCGAGATGCTGCGCACCGGCGAGCTCGACTGCGCCATCATGGCCGAGCCATTCCCCGACACCGGGCTGGCGATCGCACCGCTGTACGACGAGCCGTTCATGGTGGCGGTGCCCAAGTCGCACCCGCTGGCCAGGCGCAAGGAAATCAGCGCCGAGGAGCTGAAGAAGCAGACGATGCTGCTGCTCGGCACCGGCCACTGCTTCCGCGACCACGTGCTCGAGGTGTGCCCCGAGTTCGCGCGCTTCTCGACCGATGCCGAAGGCATCCGCAAGAGCTTCGAGGGCAGCTCGCTCGAGACCATCAAGCACATGGTCGCCTCGGGCATGGGCGTGACGGTGGTGCCCAAGCTGAGTGTGCCGGCCGAGCCCCAGGCGCACCTTGCGTTCATCAAGTTCAGCCCGCCCGTGCCGTCGCGCCGCGTGGTGCTGGCGTGGCGCCGCAGTTTCCCGCGCTACGAGGCGATCGCGGCGCTGCGCAACGCGGTGTACGCGTGCCCGCTGGAAGGCGTGAAGCGGCTCACCGAGTAACACCGCGCGGCGCCGGATCCCCCACCCCCGGCGTGCCCACTAGACTGCGGCGGCACGGCGTCGCCCGATGCCGCAGGAGGGTTGCATGGGGGGCTCACGAGTACGGATCGCGTTGGCCACGGCCAGCGTTTTCGCCGCCTTGTTTGCGCCACGGGCGTCCACCGCGGCCGCGGTCGCCAGCGTCAGCCCGCAGGGCGAGGTGGCCCAGGTGCGGCAGGTGGTCGTCCGTTTCGACGCCGCGGTGGTGCCCTTCGGCGACCTGCGCCAACCCGACCCGGCCAAGGTGGACTGCCAGGGCGCCGTGGTGCCGGGCAGCGGCCGCTGGTCGAACGACCGCACGTGGCTGTACGACTTGCGCGAGGCGCTGCCACCGGGTGTGCGCTGCAGCGTGGCGCTGCGCGAAGGCTGGGCGCCGTCACAGGGCACGTTGACCGGGCGCACGGCCTTCGTATTCCAGACCGGCGGGCCGGCGGTCGCCCGCGTGCTGCCGTACAACGGCAGCCGCATCGACGAGGACCAGCACTTCCTGCTCGAGCTCACCGGGCCCGCCGCCGAGGCCACCGTGGCCGGCCACGTGTGGTGCGAGGTCGAAGGCATCGGCGAGCGCATTCCCGCAGGGGTGGTCACGGGTTCAGCGCGCGACGCGGTCATCAAGGCACGTCGACTGGAAGCGCGTGCACCGCGCCTGCTGCTGGTGGCCTGCCAACGACCGCTGCCCAACGACGTGCGCCTGCGCCTCGTCTGGGGCGCGGGCATCGGCGCGCAGTCCCGCCCGGCCCTGGTCACGCGCGTCGAGCAGCGGTTCGACTTCACCGTGCGCGGCGCCTTCACGGCCGAATTCGGCTGCGAGCGCGAGCGGGCCAACGCCCCGTGCCTGCCGGTGCGGCCGATGACGCTGCGGTTCTCCGAGCCGGTGTCCCGTTTGCTGGCCCAGCAGGTGCGGCTGCGGCCCGCCGCCGGCGCGGCCATCGAGCCGGTCTTCGACAAGGACGACAGCGGCGCCGAAGTGACGTCGGTCGCCTTTCCGAAATCGTTGCCCGAGAACGCACGCTTCACGGTCGAGGTGCCCGACGGGCTGAAGGACGCCGCCGGCCGGCCGCTGGCGAATGCACGCAGCTTTCCGCTCGCGGTGGCCACCGGCGATGCGCCGCCGATCGCCAAGTTCGCCGCGGCGCCGTTCGGCATCGTCGAGTCGACGCCCGAGCCGGTACTGCCGGTGACGCTGCGCCACGTGCAAGGTGGCCTGCGGCCCGGCGCGCCGGGTGGCCAGGTGCGTGTGCGGCGGTTCGAGTCGCCGGCCGACATCCTGGCCTGGTACGGCCGCATGCGCCGGCACCACGAGACCCGCATCAGCGCGCGCGAGGCCGGACGTCCGGCCGCCGAATGGCAGGAGACGGTGACCGACACCGATGCGCGCGGCCGCACGGTGCAGCGCCGGGTCGACCGCGAGATCGCCACGCGCGAGATTTCGTTGCTGAAGGACGACCCCGCGGCCCGGCGCCTGGACCTGCCGCAGCTGCAGGGCGGCGACCCGCGGCCTTTCGAAGTGGTGGGCATCCCGCTGCCGCAGCCCGGCTACCACGTCGTCGAGATCGAATCGCAGCGCCTCGGCGCGGCGCTGCTGGCCAAGCCCGCGCCGATGTTCGTGCGCACCGGCGTGCTGGTCACCAACCTGGGTGTGCACTTCAAGCACGGGCGCCAGAACAGCCTGGTCTGGGTCACCACGCTCGACCGCGCCCGGCCGGTCGAAGGCGCCGACGTGACCGTGCACGACTGCCGCGGCAAGGCGCTGTGGTCCGGCCGCACCGGCGCCGACGGCCTGGCGCGCATCGAACGCACGCTCGAGCCCGAGACACGCGGCTGCGTGGCCGAAGAGGGCTTCTTCGTCACCGCGCGCAAGGATGGCGCGCCGGACACGGGCGCAGCGTCGGGTGCGGGCAGCGACATCGCCTTCGTCTTCAGCAGCTGGCAGCAGGGCATCGAACCCTGGCGCTTCAACGTGCCGATCGCCACCGGCGCGCAACCCGACCAGCGTGCACACACCGTCTTCGACCGCACGCTGCTGCGGGCCGGCGAGACGGTGTCGATGAAACATTTCCTGCGCAGCGAGACGCTGCAGGGCCTGGCGCTGCCCGACACGGGCGTGCTGCCCACGCGGCTGCGCATCGTGCACGAAGGCAGCGGGCAGGAATTCACCCAGCCGCTGCAATGGGCCGGCGCGCGCAGCGCCGCGTCCACGTGGGCGATTCCGGTCGCCGCGAAGCTCGGTCTCTACCGCGTGGTGCTCGAGCACGAGAGCGCCGATGCGCGCCAGCGCCGCGAATGGGACAGCGGCGACTTCCGCGTGGAGGAGTTCCGCCTGCCGCTGGTGGACGCGCGGCTCGTGGCACCGAAGGACGCCGTCGTGGCGCCGGCCGAATTGCCGCTGGACGTGCAGATCAACTATTTTTCGGGCGGGCCGATGGCGGGGGCCGCGCTGCGCGCCACGGCGCTGCTGCGCGACCGCGCCGTGCAGTTCGACGGTTATGGTGACTTCAGCTTCGAGGCGCCGCGCGACGCCGGCCCGCAAGCATCGGCCTCGGACGACGACGAAGGCGCCGCGCAGCGCGAAGGCCGGCTCGTGGCGGACAAGCTCGCACTCGCCACCGATGCCCAGGGCGCTGCCAGGCTGCTGCTGAAGGCGCTGCCGCCGATCACTCGGCCGAGCGAGATCGTGGCCGAGGTCGCCTTCAACGACCCGAACGGCGAGGTGCAGACGATCGCGAGCACCGTGCCGCTGTGGCCCGCCGCCGTCGTGCTCGGCGTGAAGACCGGCGCCTGGGCGAGCAGCCGGGGCCAGGTGAGTTTCAGCGTGGTTGCGCTCGATACCGCGGGGCGGCCGCTCAAGGGGCAGGCGGTCGACGTGCGCGGCCGGCTGGCGCAGGTGATCAGCACACGCAAGCGCATCGTCGGCGGCTTCTACGCGTACGACAACCGCACCGAGACGCAGGACCTGGGCGCGCTGTGCAGCGGCCGCACCGACGACCGCGGGCTGCTGTTGTGCAGCGCGACCCTGGAACATGCCGGGCAGGTGGAACTCGTTGCGCACACAACCGACGCCGCCGGGCATGTGGCGCAGGCGGCGTCGAGCCTGTGGATCACGAAACAGGGCGAGCTCTGGTTCGCGCAGGACAACGACGACCGCATCGACGTGCTGCCCGAGAAGAAGGCGTACGAGCCCGGCGAGACCGCGCGCCTGCAGGTGCGCATGCCGTTCCGCGAGGCGACCGCGCTGGTGTCGGTGGAGCGCGAAGGCATCGTCGAGACGCGGCTGGTCACGCTGCGCGGCGACGACCCCACCGTCGACCTGAAAGTCGACGCCGCCTGGGGCCCCAACGTCTACGTGAGCGTGCTCGCGGTGCGCGGACGCATCCGCGACGTGCCCTGGTATTCGTTCTTCAGCTGGGGCTGGAAGGCGCCGCTGGAATGGGCGCGCAGCTTCTGGTACGAAGGGCGCGAATATGCCGCGCCGACGGCGATGGTCGACCTGTCGAAGCCGGCCTTCAAGCTCGGCGTGGCAGGCCTGAAGGTCGGCATCGCGCGCCACGCGTTGCAGGTGCAGGTGACGGCAGACCGGCCGCAATACACCGTGCGCGGCAAGGCGGTGGCACACATCAAGGTCACGCAGGACGGGCAGCCGGCCGCAGGCGCCGACGTGGCCTTCGCGGCGGTCGACGAGGGCCTGCTCGCATTGCGGCCGAACGCCTCGTGGGACCTGCTGCACGCGATGCTGCGCGAGCGCGGCTGGGGGGTCCAGACGAGCACCGCGCAGAGCGAGATCATCGGCCGGCGCCACTACGGCCGCAAGGCGGTGGCGGCGGGCGGCGGTGGCGGGCAGGGCGGCACGCGCGAACTCTTCGACACGCTTTTGCTGTGGCGGCCCACGCTCGCGCTCGACGCCAACGGCGAAGCCACCGTCGAAGTGCCGCTGAACGACTCGCTGACCGGCTTTCGCCTCGTCGCCGTGGCCGACGGCGCCAGCGCCGCCGGCGTGCAGGCGTTCGGCACCGGCAGCACGAGCATCCGCGTGACGCAGGACCTGCAGGTGCTGTCGGGCCTGCCGCCGCTGGTGCGCGACGGCGACCGCTTCGCCGCGCTGCTGACGTTGCGCAATACGACGGCACGCGAGATGAAGGTGCACGCCACGCTCTCGGGCCGGCCGGCGGGGCCGGCCAGCGGTGCTACGGCGCATGCACCGATCGAACTGCCCGCGCAGGACCTGCTGCTCGCGGCCGGCGGCGCAAAGGAAGTCACCTGGAACGTGGACGTGCCGGCCGATGTGAACCGTATCGAATGGGACGCCGCCGTGGAGGAACAGGGCGGCGCGGCGCCCGTGCGCGACCGCCTCAAGGTCACGCAGCAGGTCCAGGACGCCGTGCCGCTGCGCGTGCTGCAGGCCACGCTGGCGCAGCTCGACGGGCCCTACTCGCTGCCGGTGGCGGCACCGGCCGATGCGCTGCCGGCAAATGCGCTGGCACCCGACGGCCCGCGGCGCGGCGGCCTGGTGGTGGCCGTGCAGCCGGGTCTGACCGGTGCGCTGCCGGGGCTGCGCCGCTTCTTCGAGACCTACCCGTTCAGTTGCCTGGAGCAGAAGACGTCCAAGGCGATCGGCCTGCACGACGCGGCACTGTGGAGCGGCGTGGCGAACGCGCTGCCGACGTACCTGGACAGCGACGGCCTCGCGGCCTACTTTCCGCCGCGCGCCGGCGACCCGCCGCGGGGCAGCGACCGGCTCACCGCCTATGTGCTGGCGGCCGCGCACGAGGCCCGCTTCGAGTTGCCGCCGGCGGCGCGCGAGCGCATGCTGGAGGGCCTGGCGGCCTTCGTGCAAGGCCGCATCGAGCGCCGCTTCTGGGCGCCGCGCAACGACGTCGACGTGCGCAAGATCGCGGCCATCGAGGCGCTCGCGCGTTACGGCCGCGCGCAGCCGCGGCTGCTGGATTCCGTCCACCTGACGCCCGGCCTGTGGCCTACCGCGGCGGTGATCGACTGGCTGTCCATTCTCAAGCGCGTGGACGGCATCCCGGCGCAGGCGCGGCACCTCGGCGAGGCACAGCAGATCCTGCGCGCGCGCCTCACGTTCGCCGGCACGACGCTGAAGTTCAGCACCGAGGACACCGATTTCTGGTGGTGGCTGATGGACAGCGGCGACGCCAATGCGGCGCGCCTGATCCTCGCCGTGCTCGACGATCCGGCCTGGAAGGACGACCTGCCACGCCTCATCGTCGGGCACCTCGGGCGCCAGCGCGGCGGCGCCTGGCTCACGACCACGGCCAATCTGTGGGGATCGCTGGCGCTGGACAAGTTCTCGGCGAGATTCGAGGCCACGCCGGTGGCAGGGCGCACGGTCGCGCACGCGGCAGCGGTCACGCAGGCGGTGGACTGGGCCGGCCAACCCGACGGCGGGCGCGTGACGCTGCCATGGCCGGCGCGGGCCGGCACGCTGGGCGTCGAGCATGAGGGCGCCGGCAAGCCGTGGCTGACGGTGCAGGCGCTCGCCGCCGTGCCGCTGAAGGGCCCGCTCGTCGCAGGCTATGCGGTCGAGCGCAGCCTGACGGCGGTCGAGCGCAAGGACCCGGCGCGCTGGTCGCGCGGCGACGTGCTGCGGGTGCGCCTCGCAATCGACGCGCAGTCCGACATGACCTGGGTCGTCGTCAGCGACCCGGTGCCCGGCGGCGCGACGATCCTCGGTTCGGGCCTGGGGCGCGACTCGGCCATCGCCACACGCGACGAAAAGCGCGAGGGCCGCGCCTGGCCAGCGTTCGACGAGCGCGGGTTCGCGGCGTTTCGCAGCTACTTCGATTACCTGCCGCGCGGGCGGCATGTCGTCGAATACACGCTGCGCCTGAACAACCCGGGCCGCTTCCTGCTGCCGCCGACGCGCGTGGAGGCGATGTACGCGCCCGAGACCTTCGGCGAAGTGCCCAACGTGCCGCTGGAGGTGGCGCCGTGAACCTGTGGCAGCGTCGGTCGAGGCGCGCGATCGTGCGTGCCGCCTTGCTGGTGGCGTGCACGGCCGCCGCGTGGCCCGCGGCGGCGCTGCCGAGCTTCGACACATTGCGCGCCGCGCACCGGCCATCGGACCTGACGCTGCTGGACCGCGACGGCACGCCGGTGCAGACGCTGCGCATGGACGACCGTGTGCGCCGGCTCGAGTGGGTGTCGCTGCAGGACATGTCGCCCGCGTTGCTGCACGCGATCGTGCTGAGCGAGGACCGCCACTTCTGGCAGCACGGCGGCGTCGACTGGGGCGCGGCGGCTCGCAGCGCCTGGGCCAACCTCTGGAATACACGCACCCGTGGTGCGTCCACCGTGACGATGCAGCTGGCCGGACTGATCGACGAAGGCCTGGCCCGGCCCGCGGACGGGCGCAGCGTGTGGCAGAAGCTCGGCCAGGTCGTCGTGGCGACGCAACTCGAAGCGCGCTGGACGAAGGCGCAGATCCTCGAGGCGTACCTGAACAGCGTGCCGCTGCGCGGCGAGATCGTCGGCATCGACGCGTTGGCACAGACGCACTTCGGCAAACATGCGAGCGGGCTCGACGCGCAGGAGGCCGCCATCGCCGCGGCGCTGGTGCGCGCGCCGAATGCGCCCGCGGCACGTGTGGCCGAGCGTGCCTGCGCCGTGCTCGCGCTGCAACAGCGTGGCTGCGAAGGGCTGCCCGCGCTGGCAGAACGTGCGCTGGCGCGCCGCGGCGGCATGCCGCTGGGCGAACAGCTCGCACCGCACTTCGCGCGCCAGGTGCTGCGCGCCGATGGCCCGGCACGCCAGCGCAGCACGCTCGACGCGCCGCTGCAGCGCGCTGCGCTGGCCGTGTTGCGCCGGCACCTGGCCGAACTCGCCGGCCGCAACGTGGAGGACGGCGCGATCGTCGTGCTCGACAACGCCAGCGGCGCGGTGCGGGCGTGGGTCGGCTCGAGCGGCCCGTTCAGCGACGCGCCGCAGGTCGACGGCGTGCTCGCGCGGCGCCAACCGGGATCCACGCTGAAGCCGTTTGTCTACGGCCTGGCGTTCGAGCGCCGGTTCGTCACGCCGGCCACGCTGCTGGACGACTCGCCGGCGCAGATCGCCACGGCGGGCGGGCTGTACCTGCCGCAGAACTACGACCGCGATTTCCGTGGCTGGGTCAGCGCGCGCACGGCGCTCGGATCGAGCCTGAACGTGCCGGCCGTGCGCGTGGCTGCCCTGCTCGGGCCGGACGCGATCTTCGTGCGCCTGAACGCGCTAGGCCTCGCGCTGCCGCACGACGGCGGCTACTACGGAGACGCGCTCGCACTCGGCGGCGCCGACGTGACGCTGCTGGCCATGACGAATGCCTACCGCACGCTCGCCAACGGCGGGCTCGCCACGGCCATCACGCTGCAGGAGGGCAAGGCGGGCGGGCCGAGGCGGCGTGTCGCGGACGCGGCGGCGGTGCACCTCGTCACCGACATCCTGGCCGACAACGCCGCGCGCGCCGGCACCTTCGGGCTGGACAGTGCGCTGGCCACACGCGGCTTTGCGGCGGTGAAGACCGGCACCAGCAAGGACCTGCGCGACAACTGGTGCATCGGCTTCACCGACCGCTACACGGTGGGCGTATGGACCGGCAACGCGAGCGGCGAGCCGATGCACGACGTGAGCGGCGTCAGTGGCGCCGCCCCGATCTGGCGCGCATTGGTGCGGTATCTGCACGACGGCCGTCCCTCGCGGGCGCCGGCGGTGCCGCGCGGCGTGGTCGAGGCGGCGGTGCAGTTCGACAGCGCGGCCGAACCGCCACGGCACGAACTCTTTATCGCCGGCACCGCGCCGGCCGCGGTCGGCGACACGGCTCTCGTGCAGCAGCGAAGCGCCGCCGCCGCACAGCCGGGCCGCCGCTTCGGAATCGTCAGTCCACGCGACGGCAGCCGCTTTGCGCTCGACCCCGACATCCCGCCAACGGCACAACGCATCACGTTCGAGGGCGAACAGGGCACCTGGGTGCTCGATGGCAAGGCGCTGGGGCACGGCACGCGCATGACGTGGTCGCCATGGCCCGGCCGGCACCGGCTGGCCCTGCTCGGGCACGACGGGCAACCGGTGCAGGTGGTGGAGTTCGAGGTGCGCGGCGCGGCCATCAAACTATCGAAGCGATAGGCGTGGACGCTATCGAGGATTTCGAGCCAATCGCTTGGACGCATGGGGCGTGATTTCCTAAAGTGACGTCGGCAACACCGTCGACGCCTGCAGTGCCATCGGCCCGCGAACTCTCCCGCCATGAAGTTCCGCCGAATCGACGGCACCGGCGTCGGCGCCCGAAAGTCCATCACCGAAGGAGCATTTCATGGCAAAGAACAAGACCGCCACCCCAGCCATCAACATCGGCATCAGCGAGAAGGACCGCAGCGACATCGCGGGCGGCCTGAGCCGTCTGCTGGCCGACACGTACACGCTGTACCTGACCACGCACAACTTCCACTGGAACGTGACCGGGCCGATGTTCAACACGCTGCACACGATGTTCATGGCGCAGTACACGGAACTGTGGAACGCCGTCGACCCGGTCGCCGAGCGCATCCGCTCGCTCGGCCACCCTGCACCTGGCTCGTACGCCGCGTTCGGCGCTCTGGCGTCGATCAAGGACGCGCCCACCACGCCACCGAAGGCCATGGAGATGGTGCGCATCCTGGTCGACGGCCACGAGGCCGTGGCACGCACGGCGCGCAGCATCTTCCCGCTCGCCGACAAGGCCGGCGACGAACCCACCGCCGACCTGTTGACGCAGCGCCTGACGGTGCACGAACAGACCGCCTGGATGCTGCGGTCCCTGCTCGAGGATTGACGTGCGGCGGCCGCGCACGGCGCGGCGGGTCGGGGCGCGCCTACCCTTCGGATTGCACCTGATTGCGTTTTTTGGACGCCACGTCCATTATGTGCTCACCCCGACGGCCACGGCCGCATCGGCCTGTGCAACGCGCTCAAGGAGACAACCCATGGTCAGCGCCCGCCGTTCCCTCATTTCCGCTGCCGCCGCAGCCGCCCTGACGGGTCTGCTCGGCGCCTCGCTGCCGGCGCAGGCCGAGCCCGTGGTGCTCAAGTTCGCCGTGCTCACGGCGCCCGGCACGATCCCGCACGAGCACATCTGGGCGCCTTGGACGAAAAGGATCAACGAAGCCGCCCAAGGTGAATTCCAGATCGAGATGGTCGGCCCCGCGATCGCCAACGCGACCAATGTCTGGGGCCGCTGCATCAACGGCGTGGTCGATGTCGCCACGGTCGTGCTCGGGCCGTCGGGCCAGCCCTTCACCAAGAGCAACATCACCAACCTGCCGGGGCTGATGTCCGACGACGCGGCGGCGTCGGTGGCGTTCTGGCGCCTGTATGCCAAGGGCCTGATCGCCGAGGAATACAAGGACGTCAAGCTGCTCTCGCTCGCCGCCGGGCCCAATCTCGGACTCACCTCGACGAAGCCGATCACCTCGATCGACGACATCAAGGGCGCCAAGATCCGCTCCATCGGCAAGGTGTCGGGGGACGCGCTGACGGTGCTCGGCGCTTCGCCGATCGCGCTGCCGTTCAGCGAGGTCTACCAGTCGCTCAGCCGGGGTGTCATCTCGGGCGGCGTGGTGAGCAATTTCTCGATCATGTCGTTCAAGTCCGCCGAGGTCGCCAAGAACCACATGTTCGACGTGTCGTTCGGCATGGGCCCGACCGCGCTCATCATGAACAAGCAGAGCTACGACAAGCTCAGCGCGAAGGGCAAGGCCGTGATCGACAGCTTCAGCGGCGAGCAGGCCTCGCGCAACATGGGCGCCGCCTGGGGCAAGCTCGACACCGAGATGCATGCCGAGCTGATGAGCAAGGGCGACCAGAAGTTCACCCACCTCAGCCCGGCCGAAATCGAGCGTTGGCAGACCATGCTCGAGCCCGTGCGCGCGGCCTGGGTGAAGGACACGCCGGACGGCGCGCGCCTGCTGCAGACGCTGAAGGCCGACTACGCCGCGGCCCTGGCCGGCAAATAAGGCACGCCGCGCATGACCGTGCTCGACACCGCCGTCGGCAACACGGCGCCGATGGCGGCCGCCACGCCCGCGTCGCGCCTGGACGCCTGGGAGGCGCTGGGTGTGCAGGCGACGCAGCGCATCGCCGCCGTCGGCGTGGTGGCCATGCTGGCCATCGGCGTGCTCTCGACGCTCGACGTGCTGGTGATGCGCGCGCTCTTCAATTCGCCGATCACGGGCTCGAACGAGGTCCTGTCGACCGTCTTCTCGATCGCCATCGCGGCCGTGCTCGCGAGCGGCATCGCGCAGCGCGCCACGCTGGAGATCGACTTCCTGAGCCACGCGCTGTCCGAACGCAAGACGGCCTGGCTGCGCGCGGTGGGGGCGGCCCTCTTCCTCGCGGCGCTGATCGTGCTCACCTGGCGCGTCGGCAACCAGGCCTACCAGACCTACAACCGCGGCGCCGCGACGAACCTGCTGGTGTGGAAGATCTGGCCCTTCCTGGCCGCGGTGACGGTGCTCTTCGCCGCCTGCATTCCGGTGCAGGGCCTGGCTTTCCTGCGCACGGTGCGCGATACCGGCGCGGCCGGCGCACGCATCGGCAGCCGTTCAGCGCTGGTGCTTTGCGCGGTCGTCGCCGTGCTGGCGCTCGCCTACACGGGCGCGCAGGCGTGGGAGCCGGTGCTGAAGAACCACGGCACCGCGGTGGCCGTCTTCTTCTTCTGCTTCATCTGGGTGCTGGTGCTGATGTTCGTGCCGCTCGCTGCGGCGCTGCTCTTCTGCGGGCTGTTCGGCGCCGGCGCGCTGATGGGCATGCCGCAGGCAATGGACGTGCTGGGCTCCGAGGCCGCCGGGTTGGTGATGAACGCCGACCTGGCCATCATTCCGCTCTTCCTGATGATGGGTGGCTTCGCGGTCGCGGGCGGCATGTCGGGCGACATCTACCGCCTCGCGCATGCCGTGTTCGCACCGCTGCGCGGCGGACTGGCGCTGGCCACGATCGGCGGCTGCGCCGGCTTCGGCGCGCTCACCGGGTCGTCCGCCGCCACGGTCGCGAGCATCGGTGGTGCGGCCTACCCGGAGATGAAGAGCCGCGGTTATTCGGCCGCGCTGTCCACCGGCTGCATCGCCGCCGGCGGCACACTCGGGCAGCTCGTGCCGCCGTCGACCGCGATCGTGGTCTACGCGCTGCTCGTCGAGCAGTCGATCGGCACGCTGTACATCGCGGTGCTGGTGCCGGCGCTGCTCACCATCGTGCTCTACATGGCGGCGATCGTCGGCACACTGCTGCTGAACCCGAAGGCAGCCCCGAAAGGCGAGCCGTTCGACGGCCGCGAGGCGCTGCAGGCGCTGAAGGCCTGCGGGCCCGTGCTGCTGATGCTCGGCACCGTGCTCGGCGGCATCTTTGCCGGCATCTTCACCGCCACCGAAGGCGCCGGCGTGGGCACCGTGATCGCCTTCGCGGTCGCGCTGCTGCGGGGCAAGCTGCGCAAGGGCGCCTTGTGGACCGTCATCGGCGAGACCACGCGCTCGACGTCGATGCTCTATTTCGTCTTCATGGGTGCGCTCATGCTGACCTTCTTCATGGCCTCGTCGGGCCTGCCGGAGGTGCTGGTCGACTCGCTCACCAAGTCCGGTCTGCCGCCGGTGATGATCGTCTCCGCCTTTGCGCTCGTCTTCATCGTGCTCGGCTGCGTGATGGACTCGTTCACGATCATGTTCATCACCGCGCCGCTGATGGCCGCGGTGATCGTGAGCCTGGGCTACGACCCGATCTGGTGGGGCATCCTGGTGGTGATCCTGGTCGAGCTCGGTGTCGTCACGCCGCCCTTCGGCATGAACCTCTTCGTGATGAAGGGCGTGGCGCCGGACGTGCCGCTGACCACCGTCTTCAAGGGTGTCGGGCCGTTCGTGCTGGCCGACGTGCTGAAGGTCGTGATCCTGATCGCGTTCCCGGCACTGACGCTCTGGCTGCCGAAGCTGATGGTGGCGGCGCGGTGAACGCGGCGTCCGTTGTCGCGAGCCCGGGGCACGACGACGCCCTGACGCTGCTGCGCTGCATGCTGCTGATCCGCCGCATGGAAGAGCGCCTGAGCGCGCTCAGCGCCGCGGGTGCGCTGCCTGGCGGGGTGCACCTGACGATCGGCCAGGAGGCGGTGGCGGCGGGCGTCTGCGCGCACCTGCGCGACGACGACAAGATCACCAGCAACCACCGCGGGCACGGACACTTTCTGGCCAAGGGCGGCTCGCCGGCGGCCATGATGGCCGAGGTCTACGGCCGCGCCAACGGCATCTGCCATGGCATGGGCGGCTCGATGCACGTGGCCGATATCAGCAAAGGCATGCTCGGCGCCAACGGCATCGTCGGCGCCGGCCTGGCCATCGCGGCCGGCGCCGCATGGGCCGCCAGGCTCGACGGCGGGGACGCCGTGGCCGTGTGTTTCTTCGGCGACGGGGCAGCCAACCAGGGCGTTTTCATGGAGACGCTGAATTTGGCCACGTTGTGGAAGCTGCCGATGGTCTTCGTCTGCGAGAACAACCGCTACGCCGAGTTCTCGCCCGCGGAGACGGTGACGTCGGGCGAGCTGATCGACCGCGCCCGCGCCTTCAAGATCCCGTGCGAGCGCGTCGACGGCAACGACGTGATGGCGGTATCGAGCGCTGCGGCGGCCGCGATCGCGCATGCCCGCAGCGGCGCAGGGCCTGCCTACCTCGAAGCCGATACCTACCGCATCCACGGCCACCTCGAATCGGAGAAGAGCTTTCTCAAGGGCACCTATCGCGACGAGGCCGAGGTCGACGCCTGGCGGGCACGCTGCCCGATCCAGCGCTTCGTGGGGTCGCTGCGCACGCAGGCGTGGTGGAACGAACCCTTGCTCGAGGGCCTGGAGGGCGCCATCGCAAGAACCGTGGACGACGCGGTGGCCTTCGCCGAGGCCGGGCCGTTGGCCGACCCGGGCCTCGTCTTCGACATCATGTTCAGCGGCCAGCGCGCCTGAGGGACGGGACGATGGCGAAGAAGCGCTACATCCAGGCGATCAACGACGGGCTGTTCGAGGAGATGGCGCGCGACCCGAAGATCGTGCTCTTCGGCGAGGACGTCGAGATCAGCATGTTCGGCGATACGCAGGGCCTGCTTGCGCGCTTCGGACCCGAGCGCGTGCGCAACACGCCGATCAGCGAGGCCACGCTCACCGGCATGGCGGTGGGCGCGGCAGCCAGCGGCTACCGCGTCGTGCTGCACATGATGTTCTCCAACTTCCTCTACACCGGCATGGATGCGATCGCCAACCAGATGGCCAAGCTGCGCCTGATGACCGGCGGGCAGATGGCGCTGCCCATCACCGTGCTGGCCGGTTATGGCGGCGGACGGTCGTCAGCGGCGCAGCACTCCGATTCACCGCATCCGCTGTTGATGAATCTGGGTGGCCTGAACGTGCTCATGCCCACTGCGCCGGTGGATGCCAAGGGCTTGCTGAAGACCGCCCTGCGCGGCGACAACCCGTGTTTCTTCCTCGAAGGGGGCGGGCGCGGCATGGAGACGGGCGAGGTGCCCGACGAGGACTACACGATCCCGTTCGGCCAGGCGCGTGTTTTGCGCGAAGGGCGTGACGTGACACTGGTGGCCATCGGCACGATGGTCAAGCCTGCGATGGCCGCGGCCAAGGCCCTCGAGGCGAAGGGCATCGACGTCGAACTGCTCGACCCGCGCACGCTGGTGCCGCTGGACGAGGACGGCATCGTCGCGTCGGTCGTGCGCACGGGCAGGCTCGTCGTGGTGGACGAGGCCCGCGAACGCTGCGGCGCGGCAAGCCATATCGCCGCCGTCGTCGCCGAGCGCGCCTTCGCGCACCTGAAGGCCGCGCCGAAGCGCCTGACCGTGCCCAACGTCGGCATGCCGTACGCGCCGAACGCCGAACGGGTGCTGATCCCGAACGCCGCGTCGATCACCGCTGCGGTGGCCGCGGTGCTGGGGCGTCCCTTGCCGGTGGAGGACGGGGCATGAAGTTCGGCTACAAGCTCGCGCGCTACGGCATGAACATGGAAGAGGCCACGCTCGCCAAATGGCACAAGGCCGAGGGCGACCGTTTTCAGGCCGGCGAGACGCTGTACGAGATCGAGACCGAAAAGGTGAGCCAGGAGGTGGCCGCGCCCGCCGCCGGCACCCTGGTGCAGATTGTCGTGCCCGAGGGCGAGAACGCCACCGTGGGCGACGTGGTCTGTTATGTGGAGGCGGCCGCGCCCTGATTGCCAAGGACCCACCATGCCCGCGCCGATCGAACCCGTTGTCACCGCGCTGTCGCAGATCAGCGTGATCGTGCGCGACCTGATGCCGGCGATGCAGCGTTACGTCGAGGTGGCGGGCATCGGGCCGTTCGCGGTTTACGAACTCGGCCCGCCCGAGGTGACCAACATCCGCCTGCACGGCCGGCCGGCGAGCTTCCGCGCGCTTGTGGCGATCGCATGGACGGGTGACGCAATGTGGGAGCTGATCCAGCCGCTCGAAGGCGAATCGATGTACCAGGAGTTCCTCGAGCAGCACGGCGAGGGCATGCAGCACACGCTCGTGCGCCACGCCGGGCGCGATATCGACGAGGTCATCGCGCGCTTCGGCGCGCATGGCTACGAGGTGTGCATGTCGTTCGAGTGGCGCGGCACGCGCTTCGCGTATATCGATGCGATGCACGACATGCGCATGGTGTTCGAGGTGCTGCAGCGGCCGGAAGCGCCCGGCCCCGCGGCCAAGGGGCCGGCGACGCCGCCCACCTACTGGTACCCGTACGACCCCAAGACGCTCGAAGCCACCGGGAGCCCGCGATGAAAGCCGCCGTACTGCGACAGGCCCACCAGCCGCTCGTCATCGAGCAGATCGGCATCGACAAGCCGGGGCCACGCGAGGTACTCATCCGCGTGGCCGCGGTCGGCGTGTGCCACTCCGACCTGCATTTCATCGACGGCACCTACCCGTTCCCCGCGCCTTTCGTGCCCGGGCACGAGGCGGCCGGCATCGTCGAGCAGGTCGGCGACCAGGTGCACAACGTGAAGGTCGGCGACCATGTGGTCACCTGCCTGTCGGGGTTCTGCGGTTATTGCGAACACTGCGTGAGCGGCTTTCTGTCGCGCTGCATCAGCCCATTGACGCGGCGCGGTGCGGGTGAAGCGCCGCGCCTGCACGCCAACGGCGCGCCCGTGCAGCAGCTCGCCGGGCTCGGCGCCTTTGCCGAGCAGATGCTGGTGCACGAGCAGACCTGCGTCGCGATCCGCAAGGACATGCCGCTCGACCGCGCAGCGCTGATCGGCTGTGCCGTCGTCACCGGCTACGGTGCCGTCACGCGCACGTCGCAGGTGCGGCCCGGCGAGACGGTGGCCGTGATCGGTTGCGGCGGCATCGGCCTGAGTGCGGTCGCTGGCGCGCAGCTCGCCGGCGCGGGCCGCATCATCGCGATCGACCGTGTACCGTCCAAGCTCAAGCTCGCGCAAGTCTTCGGCGCCACCGACGTGATCGACGCAAACGAAGGCGATGTCGTCGCGAAGGTGATCGAGCTCACCGGCGGCGGCGTGCAGCACAGCTTCGAGGCCATCGGCCTCAAGGCCACGGCCGAGCAGGCGTTCCGCATGCTGCGCCGGGGTGGCACCGCCAACATCATCGGCATGATCCCGCCGGGTGTGAACCTCGAATTGCAGGGGCGCGACTTCCTCGGCGAGAAGCGCATCCAGGGCAGCATGATGGGCTCGAACCGCTTCCCGCTCGACATGCCGCGGCTGGTGGATTTCTACCTGCAGGGCCGCCTGCGCCTGGACGATCTGATCTCCCAGCGCATCACGCTCGAGGGCGTGAACGACGCGCTCGAGGAACTGAAGCGCGGCGAACTCGCCCGCTCGGTCATCGTCTTCGACCATTGACGGTCCAGGAGCCTCGGCATGGACCGCATGAAAGGCAAGGTGGCGATCGTGACCGGCGCCACCGGCGGCATCGGCGGCGCGATCGCACGCGCGCTGGCCGCCGAGGGTGCGCGTGTCGTCTTGACCGATGTCGACGAGGCGACATGCCGCGCGCTGGCGCTCGAGATCGGCGGCGAGGCACAAGTGCAGGACGTGACCGACGAGGCGCGCTGGGCCGAACTCGTGGCCGACGTCGAGCGCCGGCACGGCGCGCTGCACGTGCTCGTCAACTGCGCTGGCACCGAAGGCCGCGTCGATGCCGGCACGCCCGAGAACACCACGCTCGACGAGTGGCGGCGTGTGCATGCGGTCAACCTCGACGGCACCTTCCTCGGCTGTCGCACGGCACTGCCCGCCATGCGGCGCGCCGGCGGTGGCTCGATCGTCAATCTCGCGTCCATCGTCACGTGTTTCGCAACGCCGAACGCCGCGGCCTACGGTTCCAGCAAGGCGGGCGTGGCCCATTTGACGATGTCGGTGGCCATGCATGGTGCGCAGAACGGCGCGCGCGTGCGATGCAACTCGGTGCACCCGGGCATGATCCGCACACGCATGCTGATGAATATCGTCGAACTCGGTGCCCGGCGCCTGGGCATCCCGCTCGAAGAAGCCGAAAGGCGGCAGAAGGCGCGCGTGCCGATGGCCGAGTTCGGCGAGCCCGCGGATATCGCGCTTGCCGTGCTGTACCTGGCCAGCGACGAGTCGCGCTACGTCACCGGCACGGGCCTGCATGTCGACGGTGGCTGGAATATCCAGTGACCATCGCGGCGCGGCCACCGTGCCGCTGCTCGCGTCGTACTGGACCTTCGCCGGCAACGTGCGGCCGCGTGCCCCGCACCAGTGGAGCCCCTGGGATTTTGGCGACCGCGTGGAAGCCGTCGCTCGCGCCGGCTTCACCGGCCTCGGGTTGTGGCACGCGGACCTGGAACACATCCTCGAATCGCGCAGCCTTCGCGAGATGCGGCGGATCCTCGACGACCATGGCATCCGCGATCTCGAGCTCGAATTCCTCGGTGACTGGTTCGTTCGCGACGCCGCGCGCAAGCGCGATTCGGACGTGCGCAGGCGGCTGCTCCTCGGCGCTGCCGAAGCGCTGGGTGCGCGCCACGTGAAGGTGGGCGACTTCACCCAGGAGCCCTGCCCGATGGCGCAGATGGTCGACGCCTTCGCCACGCTGTGCGAGGAGGCGGCCGAGCACGGCACGCGCATCGCGTTCGAGCTGATGCCGTTTGCCAACATCGACACGCTCGACGCCGCGCTCGAACTCGTGCAGGGCGCGGCCGCGCCGAACGGCGGGTTGGCGCTCGACCTGTGGCACGTCGTCAAGCTCGGCATCCCCTACGACGCGCTGCGCCGCATCCCGCTGCGCCATCTGGTCAGCGTGGAGCTGAACGACGGCCTGACGGGCGGCGGGCCATGGACGCTGCGCGACGAAACGATCGACCAGCGGCGGCTGTGCGGCGATGGCGATTTCGACGTGCGTGGATTCGTGCGCGTGCTGCAGCAGATGGGTTACGACGGCCCCTGGGGCATCGAGGTGCTGTCACAGGAGCTTCGCACCTGGCCGCTGGATCGGGTCGCGTCGCGTGCCTTCGACACGACGAGCGCGCAATTCGAAACGTCCACGCCGGCCCCATGAAGACCTACTTGCTCAAAGCCGGCTGCACCAGCCTCGATGGCCTGGAACTCGTCGATCGGCCGCAGCCCGCGCCCGGACCGGGCCAGATCCTCGTGCGCCTGCGTGCGGCCTCGCTGAACTTTCGCGACCAGGGCATCGTCGCCGGCCGTTATGGCGGCGGCCCGATCGCACGCGACACCGTGCCGCTGTCGGACGGCGCCGGTGAGGTGGTGGCGCTGGGAACGGGCGTTACGCGGTTCGCCGTCGGTGACCGCGTCGCCGGCACCTTCTTCCAGGGCTGGATCGACGGCCCGCCGCGGCCTGCGCTGGTGGCGCTCGGCGCACCCGCCGACGGCGTGCTGCGCGAGCACGCGGTCTTCGATGAGAGCGACGCCGTTGCCATACCGCCGCACCTGAGCTTCGAGGAGGCGTCCACGCTGCCCTGTGCCGGCGTCACCGCGTGGCGCGCGCTGATGGTCGCGGGCGATCTTCGCCCCGGCCAGACCGTGCTCGTGCTCGGCACCGGCGGGGTCTCGCTGGCCGCGCTGCAACTCGCCCGCGCGGCGGGCGCGCGCGTGATCGTCACCTCGTCCAGCGACGACAAGATCGCGCGTGCCATGGCGCTCGGCGCCGAGACCGGCATCAACGTCCAGCGCACACCCACCTGGGACCAGGATCTGCTGGCGCTGACCGGCGGCGAAGGCGCCGACGTCGTGGTCGAAGTCGGCGGACCGGGCACGCTGGCGCGATCGATGTCGGCCGTGGCCCACGGCGGCCACATCGCACTCATCGGCGTGCTGGCGGCGACGCCCAACGATGCCAACCCGCTGGCGCTGATGCGCAAGGGCGCCAGCCTGCACGGCATCTTCGTCGGCAGCCGCGCGATGTTCGAAGCCCTGAACTCGGCCGTCGCGGTGAACCGGCTTCACCCGGTGATCGACCGTGTGTTCGATTTCGACCAGGCGCGCGAGGCCTACGAATACCAGCGCGACGCCGGGGCGTTCGGCAAGGTGGTCTTGCGCGTCTGACGGGCTGC
>JAHECD010000099.1 GCA_024641945.1 Rubrivivax sp.
ACGTGGTGCTCGGCGCGCCGCGCGGGCGCGCGCGGCAGATGAACGCCGGCGCGGCGCGGGCCACCGGCGATGTGCTGGTGTTCCTGCATGCCGATACACGCCTGCCCGACGCCGCCGACGCGTTGATCGCCGCGGCCCTGCGCCAGGGCGCGTGCTGGGGCCGCTTCGACGTCGAGATCGAAGGCCGCTCGGCGATGCTGCCGGTGATCGCCGCGATGATGAACCTGCGCTCGCGCCTCACCGGCATCGCCACCGGCGACCAGGCGATCTTCGTGCAGCGCGCGCTGTTCGAGCAGATCGGCGGTTATGCCGAGCTGCCGCTGATGGAAGACATCGACCTCTCGCGCCGCCTGCGCGCGGTCGGCCGCCCGGCCTGCCTGCGCGCGCGTGTGGTCACCTCCGGGCGGCGCTGGGACACACATGGCGCGTGGCGCACGATCGTGCTCATGTGGTCGCTGCGCTTGCGCTACTGGCTCGGCACGCCGCCCGAGGCGCTGGCGAGGGCCTACCGATGAACGCGCCGGTGCCCATCGTCGTGATGGCCAAGGCGCCGGTGGCGGGACAGGCCAAGACACGCCTGATCCCCGCGTTGGGTGCGGACGGCGCGGCGGCGCTGGCGCAGCGCATGCTCGTGCACGCCGTCGGGCAAGCCCTTTCGGCGCGCTGCGGGCCGGTGGAAGTGTGTGCCGCGCCCGACGCGGCCCATGCCGCCTTCGCCGACCTGCGCCGCCAGCACGGTGTGACGCTGCAGGTCCAGGGCGCCGGCGACCTCGGCCAGCGCATGCACCGCATCTTCGAGCGCCACGGCGCGCCGTTGCTGCTGATGGGCAGCGACATCCCCACCCTCGATGCCCACGCGCTGCGCGCGGCCGCCGAAGCGCTGCGGTCGCACGACGCCGTCTTCGTGCCGGCCCACGATGGCGGTTATGCACTCGTCGGGCTGAACGCACCCTGCGCCGCGCTCTTCGAGCACATGACCTGGAGCGTGCCCACGGTGATGGAACACACCCGTGCAAGGCTGCGCACCGCCGGCCTGCGCCATGCCGAGCTGCCGGCCGTGCACGATATCGACGCCCCGGCCGACCTGGTGCACCTGCCCGCCGGCCTCCAACCCTTGACCTGCATGGAGCCTCTGCCATGAACCCGATCCGCCGCCTGTTGCTCGCCGCCGGGCTGACCCTTGCGGCCACCGCCGCCTGCGCCCAGGGCACGCCGCTCAAGCTCGGCGTCGGCCTCTTCCAGCCGGACAAGGAACGCAACGACGCCACCTACCGCCCGCTGGCGCAGCACCTCGCGCAACGCCTGGGCCGGCCGGTGGAACTGCGCACCGTCGACACCTGGGAAGGCCTGGCCAAGTCGCTCGCCAATGGCGAGACCGACTTGGCGCTGATGGGCCCCTGGGGCTACGTGCTGGCGAATCACGCGGCCGGCGCGCAGGCCGTCTCGACCATCCTGTACGACGGCAAGCCGGAGTACTTCGCACTGATGGTCACGAATCCGGCCTCCGGGATCAAGACCGTGGCCGACCTGAAGGGCAAGACCTTCGCTTTCGGCGACAAGGGCTCGACGTCGGGTTACCTGATCCCGCTGCACTACTTCATGACCCAGGGCATCGAGCCCGAGTCCTACTTCTCCAAGGTGCTCTACACCAAGCACCAGGCGATCGAGACGCAGGTTGCCGCGGGCCAGCTCGACGCCGGCGCCGACTACAACCGCAACCGCAACGCGATGATCGAACAAGGCCTGATCAAGGCCGAGCAGTCACGGGTGATCTGGCAATCGGCGCCGCTGCCGAACGATGCCTTCGCGGTGAGCGAGGCCCTGTTCAAGGACAAGGCCTTCGTCGCACGGCTGCGCCTCGCACTGTCGGAGATCGGCCCGCTGCTGAAAACGCGGCCCGACCTGCTGCCGGCGCACTACACCGGCTTCGTCGACCAGGACAACGCTTTCTACAAGCCGATCCGCGACGCCGGGCTGGCCACCGGCAAGCTGCAACCGAAGTGAGCGCCGCCGCCGCTTCGTCCCGGATCGCGCGGCCGGCGTCGATGGACGGGCGCGTGCGCTTTGCGGGTCTGGCGCTGCTGTACGCGGCGCTCGTGGTGCTTTGCCTGGGCACGTTGTGGCAGGCCGGCGACTTGCAGTTCGGCCGCAACCCCTGGGCCAACATCGTCAAGTCGGCCGGCGAGCTCGCGCGTCCGAGTTTCGTCGATCTCTGGTTCGGCAACCCGCAGCTCGAATACCGCAGCGACGACGGCACCGTGCTGCGCACCGAGGACCAGCGTGCCACGGAGGCCCGGTTTCTCGGCGGCCTGGCGCGCGCCACGTGGACCACACTGCAGATCGCCACGCTCGGCTCCCTGCTGGGCGCCCTGCTCGCGCTGCCGCTCGGTCTGCTGACGGCACGCAACCTCGGCGCGCCGCGTGCCTTGGCGCGTGCCGCTGCCGGCGCATTGAACGTCACGCGCGCGATTCACACGCTTGTCTTCGGGCTGGTGCTGGTGGGCATCGTCGGCCTCGGGCCGATGGCCGGCATCCTGGCGATCGCACTGCATTCGATGGGCACCTACGGCAAGCTCTACGCCGAGAGCATCGAGACCCTCGACATGGCCGCCGTCGATGCGGTGCGTGCCACCGGCGCGAGCGGGCCGCAGGTCTTCTTCAACGCCGTGTGGCCGGCGGTGCTGCCGCAGTTCGTCTCGAGCCATCTGTACATCTGGGAATACAACATCCGCGACTCCACCGTGCTGGGCCTCATCGGCGCCGGCGGGTTGGGGCTGCTGATCTCCGAGGCGACGTCGCTCTTCCAGTGGGGCCGCCTGGCGACGATCCTGCTCGTGGTGATCGCGCTCGTTACGCTTTTCGACACGATGAGCCGGCGCATCCGGCAGGCGCTGCTGTGACTACACCGGGGCACATCGTGAACGGGCCGATGGCCGCCGCCGTGGTGGATATCGAAGCACTGCGCTGCGAGGTCGCCGGGCGCACCACGCTGGCGGTGCCGCGCCTGACCTTGCACGCGGGCGAACGCGTGGCGCTCGTCGGCCCCAACGGCGCAGGCAAGTCGACGCTGCTGCGCACGTTGAGCGGGTTTGCCGTGCCGGCAGCGGGCCGGGTCGCCGTGCTGGGGTGCCGTCTCGGCGCCGGGCTGCCGCGAGGCGCCCTGAGGCAACTGCGCAGCGACGTCGGCCAGGTGATGCAGGGGCTGCACCTCGTGCAGCGCCTGAGCGTGCTCGACAACGTGCTGATCGGCGCGCTGGCGCGGCGGCCCGGCTGGCGCAGCTGGGTGCGTTGGCACACGTCGGACGTGGTCGGCGAGGCGACGCAGGCCCTCGCGGCCGTGGGCCTGGCGCACCGGGCGGACGAGCGTGCCGACCGCCTGTCCGGCGGCGAGCGCCAGAAGGTCGCGATCGCCCGCATGCTGATGCAGCGCCCGCGGCTGATCCTGGCCGACGAGCCGACCGCCAGCCTCGACCCCGCGGCGGCGCACGAGGTGTGCGACCTGCTCGTGCGTGCCGCCACCGCGGTGCCCGGCGCCACGCTCGTCACGGTCGTGCACGCCCCCGCGCTGTTGCCGCGCCTGGCCGACCGTGTGGTCGGGCTGCGCCACGGCCAGGTGGCTTTCGACCTCCCGCTGGCTGCCGTGGACGAGCCGACGCTGGCAGCGCTGTACCACCCGATGCCGGAGTCGGCCGCCGTCACCAGCGTGTCCGCCACCTTGGCGGGGCGCAGCGCGACCGTGGCCACGCCCTGCACGACATGACGTCCACCGGCGGCGACGCCGCAACGGCCGCTGCCGGGCGCAGCTGCCCGTTGCACTACCGCTATCCGCCTGCCGGCTTTGCGCGCGCGGCCGAAGCGCATTGCGACGTGCTGTACGTGGTCGGCGGCCTGTACGGCAACGAACCCGCGCTGGACGCCGTGCTCGAACTGTTCGACCGCGAGCGGGGCGACAAACGCCTCATCTTCAACGGCGACTTCCATTGGTTCGATACCGACCCCGCCACCTTCCGCCGCGTGACCCAGCGGGTGCTCGCCCACGATGCGCTGCGCGGCAACGTGGAGACCGAACTCGCCGACCCGCAAGCCGATGCGGACGGCGCCGATGCGGGCTGCGGCTGCGCCTATCCGGCCTGGGTGGGCGACGCCGTGGTGGAGCGCTCGAACCGCATCCTGCAGCAGTTGCGCGCCACAGCAGGGACGTGCCCCGACCTGCTGCCGCGTCTGGCCGCGCTGCCGATGCACCGACGCATCGACGTGGGTGGGCTGCGTATGGCGGTGGTGCACGGCGATGCCGAATCCCTCGCCGGGTGGGGCTTCGCACAGGAGCACCTGCGCGACCCTGCGCACCGGCAGACCGTCCAGGGCTGGTTCGAGGCGGCGCAGGTGGACGCCTTTGCCTGCAGCCACACCTGCCTGCCCGTGTTCTGCGAATTGAACAGCAGCGCCGGCGCGCCGGTCTGGGTGCTCAACAACGGCGCCGCCGGCATGCCCAACTTCAAGGCCGACCACGCCGGCGTTGTCACCCGCATCGCGGTGCACCCGTTCGTCGGCGCGCAGCGGCGCTTCGGCATCGAACGCCGGGGCGTCTATATGGACGCGATCGCGCTGGACATCGATATTGCGCGCTGGCACACGCAGTTCCTGCGCCAGTGGCCCGCCGGCAGCGACGCGCACGCGTCGTACTGGGAACGGCTGGCACAGGGGCCGGACTACACGCCCGGCGAGGCCGTCATGCGGCGCGCTGGTTGAATCCGGCGTCGCGCCCGTCGAGCCGGAAGACCGCCACCGACTGCACCAGCTGGCGCGCCTGCTCCGTCAGGCTCTGTGCCGCAGCGGTACTCTCTTCGACGAGCGCCGCGTTCTGCTGGGTCGCCTGGTCCATCTGCGAGATGGCCTCGCCGACCTGGGAGACACCCGTGCTCTGCTCGGCGCTGGCCGAACTGATCTCGGCGACGATGTCGGTGACACGCGAGATGGCGCCGACGATCTCGTCCATCGTGCGCCCCGCCTCGCCCACCAGCGTCGTGCCCTGTTCCACCCGCTCGACGCTGGCGGTGATCAGCACCTTGATCTCCTTGGCCGCCGCGGCGCTGCGCTGCGCCAGGCTTCGGACCTCGCCGGCCACGACCGCGAAGCCGCGCCCCTGGTCACCCGCCCGTGCCGCCTCGACGGCCGCATTCAGCGCGAGGATATTGGTCTGGAACGCGATGCCATCGATCACGGTGATGATGTCCGCGATCTTCTTGCTGCTGTCGTTGATGCCCTTCATGGTCTGCACGACCTGGCCCACGACCTCGCCGCCCTTCACCGCCACGGCCGAGGCGCCGAGCGCGAGCTCGTTCGCCTGGCGCGCGTTGTCGGCGTTGTTGCGCACGGTCGATCCCAGCTCGTCCATCGTCGCCGCGGTCTGCTGCAGCGCGCTTGCCTGCTGCTCGGTGCGGTCGGACAGGTCGCGGTTGCCTTGCGCGATCTGGGCACTCGCTGTCGCCACGTGTTCCGATCCATGGCGCACGTTCTGCACGGCCTCGGCGAGGCCGCGCTGCATCGCCTGCAGGCTTGCCATCAGGCTGTGGGTATCGCCGGAGGCGACGCGGATGGGGGTCGTGAGGTCGCCGGCGGCAACGGCATGGGCGACCAGCGCCGCCGTGGCGGGCTCGCCGCCAAGCTGCCCGATGAGGCCGCGCGTGATCGTGTAGGCCAGACCGGCGCCCACGGCGAGCGCCGCGGCCACCAGGCCGGCGACCCAAAGCAACGAGGCGGTGTAGACGACGTTCGTCTTCTCGGCAGCCGCCTTGCCCGAATCGAAGTTGAATTTCGTCAATTCCGTCAGCGCGCCCAGCGTCTCGTCGATGGCCATGCTGCCCACGCCGTCGCTGATGTCGGCGGCATCCTGCTGCTTCTTGTCGCGGCCGAGCTCGATCACGCGCTGTTGTGCCTTGACGTAGCTCTCCAAGGACTTGGTGAGCTTGTCGAAGAGTTTGCGTTCATCGTCGGAGGCGGGTATCGCGCCGTAGGCCTGCAGCGCGGCCTGCACCGTCTGATCGGCGGCGGTGATCTTCTCTTCGTATTCCGAGTGATAGCTGCGGTCCGCCGTGCGGCTGTGCTTGATCTCGAACTCGCGCGCCTCCACCAGTGCGGTACGCGCCTGGTTGAGCTGACCCACGCCCTGCAGCCATTTCGTGGCGAGTGCCTGGGCCTCGCGATCGACACGCTGCAGCGCGAACAACGAGACTGCACCGACGACCACGGTGAAGACGAGGAGCGCGGCAAACGCCGCATAGAGCTGGTGGGCGACCGAGACGTCACCGAGCCGCTGGCGCAGGCGGGACAAAGTCTGCATGGCTGGATTCCGGAGTTCGCAGGAGGATGCCTGCAAGCCGGCCCGGCACCCGCGCGGCGAGACCGCGCGCGGCGTGCACCTGGCGGCGGAGAAATTACTTCTTGTGGCCGATGTAGCTCACGCCGATGATCTTGCCGCCCGCATCCTTGATCGGGTTGTAGCAGGAGTCGAAGGCGGTACCGAGCACGTCGATCGGGCCGCAGTACTGCTCGCCCTTGGACACGGCCTCGTAGGCCTTGTTGCGGGCGAGCTGGGTGCCGGTGCCGCGTTTGCCTTCCGGGGTGAGCACGTTGGTGCTGACACGCACGAACTCCTCGCCGTCGCGCACGAAGACGGTGGCGGTGGCCTCGTGCGCCTTGCGCACGGCGTCCACGACGTCGTAGTTGTTGTTGATCTTGCGGTCGCCGAAATAGATCGCGGGCACGGCCTTGCCGCCCACGGTGTCGGTACCTTCGATGTGCGCCTTGCCGATCTTGGCCAGGCGTGCATCGAGATCGGCGATGGTCGCCTTCGGGTCATAGGCGTGCGCCGAAGCGCACAGGCCGAAGACGAGAGCGCCGGCGGTTGCGGCAAGTGAAAAACGCTTCATATCGACTCCAATCCCTGTCGGGCGTTGCTGAACATGCGCCCAGGGCCGTTGCCCACCGACGCGATGCGGCCACTTTGCCGCCTTGGGTCTTTTGGCAATTCGTTGAACAGCGGCTGCAAATCCGGCCAGAAGGCCGCACCCCAAAGGTGCGACGGGCCGCGGCACCCCGTCCTTGGCGCGGCATGGGCGGCGCGGCGGCGTCGGACCAACCCCCGTCCGACCGCGACTTGTGGCTCCGGTTTGTGCGAGGTCAATGCGTCCGCCGCTGCGCCACGTATGTTCCCTATTCGGCAGACCAGAGCGGGGAAGGCGATGTTCAGCCAGCGCATCAGGCAGGTGATGGGTCGGGAAAAGCTGCTATCGGCTCCCCCGAACACCACCGTGGCCGACGCCGCGAGGCAGATGGCCGGTCAGCAGGTCGGCGCGGTCGTGATCGTGGAGGGCGAGCAGGTGACCGGCATCTTCACCGAACGCGACGCCGTCTTCCGCGTGATCGCGGCCCACCGCGACCCGCAGGTCACGACCCTGGCCGAAGTGATGACGGCGCCGCCGGTGACCGCGCATCCCGATCGGGATTTCGGCTTTGCGCTGAGCCTGATGCACGAACACGGCTGCCGGCACGTGCCGGTGGTGGAGGACGGCCGGCTCGTGGGCATCGTATCGGCGCGGGATGCGCTCGACCCGGAGATGGAAGACTTCATCTGCGAGGCGCAGCGGCGCAAGCACCTGCGCTGACCGGGCGCCACCATCGCCCGTGCGCACACCGGGCGAGCGGGTAAGTGCGGATGAGACTGGGCGGCGTCGATCTCTATATTGCGCGTCAGCATGGCGGCGCTGCCTCACCGATGAAGATCCTGGACCTCAAGACACATGTGCTGTCGACGCCGCTGGACGAAGAGTTCGCGTTTTCGATGGGCTGGGTCGGCCGGCGCGGCGCGATGCTTGTCGAGCTCGTCACCGATGACGGCGTCACCGGCTGGGGCGAGGCGCTGTGCCACGGCCTGCAGGCGCCCCAGGTGGCCGCGACGATCGTGGACACCGTGCTCAAGCCGCTGGTCGTCGGGCGGGACCCGTTCGACGTCGACGTGCTGTGGGAGCACATGTACAACCGCACGCGCCCGTTCGGCCAGAAGGGCGCCGTGCCCAACGCCATCAGCGCGGTCGACATCGCCGTCTGGGACTGCCTCGGCCGCGCGCTGGGCAAACCCGTCCACAAGCTGCTGGGCGGTGCCTACCGTACCGACGTGCAACCCTACGCGACCGGCTTCTACCGGTTGCGCAATGGCCGCTACCCGGCCGACGCGGTGGCCGAGGCGCACCGCCACCTGGGCCGTGGCTTCACGGCGATGAAGCTGAAGATCGGATTCGGCGTCGAGGAGGACATCGCCTACGTGCATGCCGTGCGCGACGCCATCGGCCCGGCGCCGAAACTCATGGTCGACGCCAACCACGCGTACAACGTGGGCGCGGCACGGCGCATCCTCAAGGCCATCGAGCCGGCACACATCCACTGGTTCGAGGAGCCGATCTCGCCGGAAGACATCGACGGCTACCGCGAGCTCAAGAACCTGACCGACATCTACCTCGCGTGCGGCGAGAACGAGTTCACCAAGATCGGCTTTCGCGACTGGATCTCGCGCCGCGCGGTGGACATCCTCCAGCCCGACATCTGCTCGGCCGGCGGGTTCACCGAGTGCCGAAAGATCTCCGCGCTGGCCCAGGCCTGGCACCTGCCGATCGTGCCGCACGTGTGGGCCTCGGGCATCGGCCTGGCGGCCTCGCTGCAGTGGATCGCCACCCTGCCCCCGGCGCCGCTCGCCCTGCACCCGATCGAGCCGATGCTCGAGTACGACCAGTCGGCACACCCGTTCCGCCAGGACCTGATCCACGGCGCGATTACGATGTCCGGCGGGAGGGTGCGGATACCCGACGGGCCCGGCCTCGGCGTCGAGATCGATCGCGACGTGATCGAACGCTACAAGGTCCGGTGACGACGCCTCGACCGCGCCTCCAGCGCAAACCAACTTCAACCAGGAGACCTTCATGACCGCCTCGCTCTCGCCGTCCTCATTCCACAGCCGCCGCACGGCACGGTCGCTCGCGCCGCGCCGGCTGCTCGCCGCGCTGGGCCTCGTCGCCGGTCTGGTCAGCGCCGCGAGTGCGCAGACCGTCATGCGCATCAATATCTCCATCGGCAAGGACTCGCACCAGGGCGTGGCCATCGACACCTTCGCCAAGGAAGTCGAACAGCGCACCGCCGGCCGTTACAAGATCGAGACGTTCTATGCCGGCTCGCTCGGCGGCGAGCGCGAGTCGATCGAATCGGTGCAACTCGGCACGCAGGCGCTCACGCTCACGTCCACCGGCCCGGTGCCCAATTTCGTGCCCGACGCGCGGATCCTGGACATCCCGTTCCTCTTCCGCGACAAGGCCCATGCGCATGCCGTGCTCGACGGCCCGATCGGCCAGGAGATGTCCAAGAAGTTCGAGCCCAAGGGCTTCAAGGTGCTGGCCTGGTGCGACAACGGCGTGCGCCACATGACCAACAGCAAGCGCGACGTGAACCTGCCGGACGACCTCAAGGGTCTGAAGATGCGCACGATGGAGAACCCCGTGCACGTGGCGGCCTACAAGAGCCTGGGCATCGTGACCACGCCGATGGCCTTCCCCGAGGTCTTCACCGCGCTGCAGCAAGGCACGGTGGACGGCCAGGAGAACCCGCTGTCGGTGATCATGGCCGCCAAGTTCGACCAGGTGCAGAAACACGTGTCGCTCACCGGGCACGTGTTCTCGCCGGCGGTGTTCCTGATGAACAAGTCGATGTTCGACAAGCTCAGCGCCGACGACCAGAAGGCCTTCATGGAAGCCGCCAAGGCGGGCACCGTGGCCAACCGCGCGCGTGTCGACGCCGACGATGCCAAGGGCGTCGAGTACCTGCGCAGCAAGGGCGTGACCGTCATCGACAACATCGACAAGGCCAAGTTCGCGGCCAAGATGGCACCCGTGCTGGCCGACTTCGAGAAGCAGTTCGGCAAGGACAACATCGACCGCATCCGCAATACCAAGTGATCATCGAGCCATCCTCGAAAGATGCTCGACTGATCGGCACGTGATCCGGCGGGGCCCCGGCCTCGCCGAATGCGCCCCGGTTTGCATTTCTGCCGGTGCCCGCGCCCGGGTTTGACTGGAACCGCCCATGAAGACCGTGATCCTGCGCATCGAGCGCATCACCACCGCGCTCGCGCTGACCGGCGCCTGCGCGATGCTGGCCATTGCCGCCAGCCTGGGGGTGTTCCAGGTGGTCATGCGTTTCATCATCCAGGCGCCGGCGGAATGGACCGAGGTGCTGATCCGCTTCAGCCTGATCTGGATGGTCTTCCTGGGCATCGCGCCCGCCTTCCGCCAGGGAGCGATGGTGAGCGTGGACGTGATGCTTCGACACAGCGGGCCCACCGGCCGGCGTGTGCTGAACGGCATCGCCGCAACTGCCGCGCTCGTGCTCATCGGCATCATCATCTGGTGGGGCTGGGACTACGCCAACCGCGGCAAGGTCCAGAGCGTGATCGGGCTGGAAGACGTCTCGATGTTCTGGGCCTATCTCGCCTTGCCGGTGGGCGGCCTCTTCAGCGTGTTGAGCATCGTGGGCAACCTGCTCGACCCGCGCCGCATGGAACTCGAGACCGCACTATGAGCCTGACCATCCTCGTGTCGATGGTGCTGTGTTTCGCACTCACCATCTCGGTGGCGGTGTCGATCGGCCTGTCGGCCGTCATCGGCATCCAGATGAGCAACGCCCACATGCTCACCTCCGTCAAGGAGATGTTCAACTCGCTGAACAAGTTTCCGCTCGCCGCGATCCCTTTCTTCATCCTCGCCGGCAACATCATGGAGACCGGCGGCATCTCGCGCCGGCTGGTCGACTTCGCCAAGAGCATCGTGGGCGGCGTGCAGGGCGGGTTGCCGATGACCTGCGTGCTCACCTGCATGATCTTCGCGGCCGTCTCGGGCTCGTCGGTGGCCACCACGTTCGCCATCGGTGCGATCCTGATTCCGGCCCTCATCAAGCACGGCTACCCCACGCCGTTCGCCGCCGCGCTGCAGGCCACCTCGGCCGAACTCGGCGTGATCATCCCGCCCTCGATCCCGATGATCCTCTACGGTGTCAGTGCCGAGGTATCGATCGGCGAGATGTTCATCGCCGGCATCGGCCCGGGGATATTCATCAGCGCAACCCTGATGTTGTTCGTCTGGGTCTACTGCAAGTTCAAGGGCTGGGGCAAGCAGGACGGCGACGACCGGCTGAGCGTCGGCCGGGCGACGCTGAAAGCTGCCTGGGCGCTGCTGATGCCGGTGATCATCCTGGGCGGCATCTACGGCGGCATCTTCACGCCCACCGAAGCATCGGCGGTCGCGGTGTTCTACGCGCTGCTGGTGGGCATGGTGATCTACCGCGAGATCAAGCTCACGGACCTGATGGCGATCCTGCGCAAGTCGGCCATCTCCAGCGCGGTGGTCATGTTCATCATCGCGAACGCCGGCATGTTCGCCTACCTGATCACCCGTGCCGGCGTGCCCGACGCCATCGGCCGCTGGCTCGTCGAGGTGCTGCAGTCGCCGGGCTACTTTCTGCTCGGCGTGAACGTGGCGCTCTTCATCATCGGCATGTTCATCGAGACGAGTGCTGCGATCATCGTGCTCGCCCCGATCCTGGCGCCCGTGGCGCAGCACTTCGGCATCGACCCGATCCACTTCGGCCTGGTGATGGTGGTGAATCTGGCGCTCGGCATGATCACGCCGCCGTTCGGCGTCAATCTGTTCGCGGCCAGCACGGTGGCCAAGATCTCCGTCGACCGCATCGTCCGCGACCTGATTCCCTTCGTGCTGGTGGTGCTCGGCGGTCTGATGGTGATCAGCTACGTGCCGGTGCTTTCGCTGGGGCTGCGGGATCTGGTCTACGGCCCATAACACGCGGCAACGGGCGCGGGGTGCCGCCGCAGGTGCGCGCCCCGGCGCCGGCCGGGGCGTTGCAGCGCGGCAAGCTGCCGGCGCCTACGGGGTCCGAAGCTGGTCACGCAACTGCAGCTGGATCTTGTCCTGGGCCTTGAGCTGATCCTGCGTCTTGGTCTGCACCTGCTCCTGGCTCTTCAGCTGGTCGCGGACCTGCACCTGCAGCTGTTCCTGCATCTTGAGTTGCTCCATCGTCTGGAGCTGAGCCTGCTCCTGCGCCCGCAACTGCTCGCGCGCGCGATCCTGGAGCTGGTCCTGCGACTTGAGCTGGTCGCGTGTGCGCGACAGGAGTTGTTCCTGCATGCGCAGCTGATCGCGCGTGTGGGCGAGCACCTGCTCCTGCGCCTTCAGTTGGGCACGTGTCTGGGTCTGCAACTGCTCCTGGGCCTTGAGCTGCGCACGCGTCTGGGTCAAGGCTTGCTCCTGGGAGGCGCGCGCTTGCTCGCGAGCGTGGGCGGTGGACGGCTGCTGCGCCTGCGTCTGTGTCGACATGCCGGTTCCGGTACCGGCCCCCGTGCCAGCCCCGGCACCGGCACCGCCCGCGCCGCCCGCGCCACCGCCACCGCCCCCACCGCCGCCCCCGCCGGCTCCACCGCCCTGCGCGTAGGCCAGATGACCCATAGACAGCGCTGCAGCGAGCGAAAGCACCACGGCAACGAACTTGTTCCTCTTCATGAGAGGCCTCCTTGTTGATCCAACGAACGACTCGTCAATTGCAATGATTCGCTGCTGGCGTGAACCCGCATTGCGCGAGCGCAATCGCCCATGTGCGTTGGACGCCACACAAGGAAACTGTTGGTGTACGGCAGCGACATGCCGTGACGCGCGCCGCGTCAGCAAGGCCCGCTGGCGCCAGCGTCATGACAACGGGCGGCCATCGGATCGGCCCACCGTCGCCACGCCCTGTCGGCGCGCGCGGCCCTAGAGTGTCTTCATGAACTCCAGCAGGGCGGTCTTCTCGTCGGCCGACAGTTCGGTCCCGTAGAGGTGGCCGCCGTGGCTGTTGCCACGCTCGCCCGTGTCGTACGTATACGACCTGGGGCACGCCTGGATATACGACGCAGTCGGGTCGTCCGTGGCCATCGCGGACACATAACCCAGCTTCTGCCAGTCGTACTCGTCGCTGCCGCGGCAGAACCGCTTCGGCCGCTCCGCTGGCACGTTCAGCAGGTCATGCAACGTCGGCACAGAGCCGTTGTGAAGGTACGGCGCACGCAGCCAGATACCGTCCAGCAGGTTGTTCACATAGCCGTTCTGCAGACGGAAGTTGCGCAGCTTCCATTGGTCGGTGCCCAGGCGGTTGAGCGACGCCGCCAGAGCCGGCGTGAATTCGGCGATGCGCTCGGCATCGGTGCCCAGGCCGTCGATCGGCTCCACGCGACCCAGCCGGTCGCCCTGCGGGGCGTGGCAACGCGCGCAATGTTGCTCGAACAGTCCCGCGCCGCGCAGCGCGAGCGTGGCGTCGACGGCGGGCAGCCCCTTGCCGCGCAGATCGGCCGGGGCGTGATCCTCGTAGCGCGGAGGCAACAGCCCTTCGATCCAGTCGGTCACCCGCGTCAGGCGTTCGAAGTCCAGGTAGCCGATCCGCCGCCCGACGATCGACAGCGCCGAGACCACGTTGCGCTCGACCAGCACGTCGGTATTGCCATCCCAGTGCATGCGCATGCCGGTGCGCGCCTTCTGGTTCCACAACGACGTGAAGTCCACCGTGCCGGAAATGTCGTCCGGCGCCGGCGGATCGACGAACACCCGCTTGTAAAGGCCCCACGTGTCGACGCGCCCCGGTCCGAACTGGGGGAAGCGGCCGGGATTGTTGGCCGAGATGAAATCGAACTTGTCCTTCTCCATGTGCCGCAGGTACGACGGCAGCAGCGGGATCACCAGGTAACGATAGATTGCGCGCTGCACCCATCCCAGTTCGGCGTTCTGGCGCACGAGTTCGCGGTCGATCGCCGGCATCACCTTGTCGGCAGTGAAATCGGGCGCGGTCAGCGCGGAGAACAGGAACAGGAAGTACTGCTCGATGTCGACGCCCTGGCCGGTGCCGCCCAGCACCACGAATTGCGGCGCGTCGGCCGTCGGGCGCAGCGTGCCGAGGTGGCAGAAGGCGCAGTTCAAGCCCACGAAATCCATGCCGAACACACGCCGGCGCGAGAAGCCGATCGGCCGCTCGAAGGCGGGCTCGCCCGCGACCCAGCCGTGAGGCCGCTCGGGCGCGGTCTCGCTGACGAGCCCGAAAGCCGCGAACCCGGGCCGGCCGTTGCGCGGCCCCATCTGCCGCGGGACCACCTGGCCGGGCGGGAAGAGGTCGGGCAGCACCTTCCACATCCAGTACGGCAGCGGCGCCTGCGCAAGCGGGTGGTCCGCGCCGATGGAGCCGTACTTGTACTGGGCCTCCATGTGGTCGAAATCCTCCGGCACGCCGAAACGGTGGTTCCACACCGCGGCACCGATGAGCGCGACGAACAGCACGAGCAGCCAGAACCAGGGGCGGCGCAGGATCGGTCGGCGCATGGCGGTGTTCTCCAGTGATCTCGTTCGTCAGGCGTTGATGTTGACCTTCAGCGCGCGTGGATAGAGCTTCCACACGGCCCACGGCGCACGCTCCATCTCGGCCTGCATCGCGTCGAGGCGCTCGACAAAACGCCGCATCGACGCCGCCCCCCGCTGATCGAGCGCGAGGTAGCCGAAATCGAAGATCAGCGCACGGCGCGTGACATTCAGGTTGTAGTTGGCGTTGACCAGGCGCTGATAGACATCGAGCGGCTCACGCTGGCCGTTGGCATGGATCCGGATCGGCTGACGGTGGGTCCAGAGCTGGTAGTTCCAGAGAAAGCCGCCCAGGATCTCGTGCTGCGCACTGACGAGATAAAAAATGCGCGCGACGAGCCGTGCCAGCGGGTCGATGCCCAGCGTGTCGGGGCCGAGCCCCACGCCGTTGGGCACCAGCCGGTTCAATTCATCGAGCCACTCCGCGACGGCCGCGTCACGGCGCAACGTGGCGTCATCGAGGTAGTAGAGCCGCAGGTACTCGAGCGCGTGCCCGTGCATCAGGTCGAAGATCGCACCGAGGTTGTCCTCGGTGGGTGTGTCGAAGCCCTGGCCGGTGACCTGGCGTGCGGCGGCATCGGCACGCGGATCGTTGACCTCGAACCGGTACCCGGGGTAGGTGTCGTCGAAGAGGCGGCACAGGCCCTCGAAGCTCAACCCGAACGTGCATTCGAAATCGCCGCCCGGAAGCATCTGCCCCCGCGTGACCATGTCGTTGCTCTGCTGCGTGGCATAGACGTAGGGCCAGAGCAGGCGGCGCAGCGGATGCACCGGCGGCAGGCGGTTGCGCGTGGCGATCGCCACGTGCGCGCCACCGGCCAGGTGCACGCCGTTGAAATGCCGCACCAGCGACAGGTGCGTGGTGGCCGCACACAGCGCGACCTGCTTCGAGCGCTCCCAAGTCGCATCGGCCGGTCCCGCGCTGCCGAGCGCACTGTCGATGCGCACCGCACGCAGGGCCCGCTGTACCGTATCGAGCTCGAAGCGCACCCGCGCGCCCACCGGCAGCAAGCCGTCGTGGTGGGCGTAGCGGCCGAGCGACTCGAAGTCCCACTCGAACACACCGTCGCCCACCTTCCGTGTGTAGCAGGCATAAGGCCCGCGCACGGCGAGCGAACCGAGGTCCGGGCTGCCGAGGTATTCGGCCGGCATCGCCGGCGGGCCGAACTTCGTCTTGTGCAGCCAGGTGTAGGCGCCGGCGAGCGCCCGCTGCGGGTCGGCGTCGATCGGTGGCAGCCCCGCCTGCATCGGCGAAAAGGCCGAGTACAGCCACACCTGCAGGCGGTAGAACCTGGTGCGCGATGGCGTGCGTTCGTCGGTCGGGATGTCCTGTTGGCGGCAGGCGAGCACGTGGTCGATCGGCAAGCCCGGCACCACCGCCGACAGCGGTACCGGCACGATCGGCAGCCCGTTCATCGGCGGCGGGATCGTCAACGGCTTGTTGACGGCCGCCTTGAACCAGGCCAGCAGGTTCCAGAACCACTTTCGAAAGAACCACATGGGTGCCGCCCTCTGTGTCGCCTTGTGCCGCGGGCCGCGTCAGTCCGCAAACGCGCGGTGCGCCTCGCCGCGCCAACGGTCGGGGCGGTCGTCCAGCTCCGGGTCGCTGGCGCGCAACGGGTGGCGCTCGGCATCGAGCTCGGGCCCTTCGTCCCAGGGCTCGAAGGCATTGCGGATATTCGCCAGCCCGGTGTCGGCCAGCTCGGGGTGGTGGCGCAGCAGCACCGTCTTCAGATCCACGTCGTCGATCCAGCGCAGGCCCTCCGGGGTGTAGTACTCCTCGTTGAAGCAGTCGGTATAGAAGCGGTCGGCCTGCAAGCGTCGCGTGGCATTCAGGATGAAGATCTGGAACATCGTCTCGCCGAAGCCGAAGTTCGTCGGCCGGTGTCCCTCGGACAGCGTGCCGATCATCAGATCGAGTTTCTCCACGTCGGCCGGATCGCGGCCGTAGACCGACTTGAGCCGTTCCACCGCGTCGCCGTCGTCGGTCAGGTCCTCGAAGCGCTGGATCGGCGTCAGCCCGAGCTGGCGCCGGAACTCGTTGTAGCGCGGCACGCCGCGCTCGCGCGCACGCACGATGTCCACCGTGCCCATGTCGAAGAACGGGTTGCCCGGGATGCTCAGCGACTGCATGAAGCGCGGGTAGTTGTTCAGGATCAGCTGCCCCGGATGCTGGTTGCCGAAGGAATAGAAGAGATCGGCCATCGCATGCCGCTGCGTCACGCGGCCGGAGCCGCGCTGGCGCGTCGCGGGGAACGGCACCTCGTCCGCCGCGCCGCCGCCGCGCCGGCGAAGCACCAGCGTCTCCGGCAGCAGCGAGTGCAGCCGGTAGACCTCGACGAACTCCTCGGTCAGGCCGAAGGCGCGGCCGTGTTTGTCGATCGGGTCACCGACCACGCCGCCGAGTTCGGGGTTGTGGATCTTGACCTCGCCCACCGTCTTGCGCGCCTTGCCCTTGCGCAGGAAGTTCGTCAGCAAGCCATACCAGTTGGCGTTCATCGCCACGTTCAGCGCCGGGTTCGGCAGGATCGCCGGCGTCCATTCGATCGTGTGGATCTTGGCCATCACCGCCGCGTTGACGAGCCGCGCCACGTTGAACAGGCGGTTGTCGTCCCAGTCCGGGTGGTGCGTCCTCAGCTCGTCGCAGATCGCGTTGTGCTCGCGCGCGAACAGCGTGTGCAGCATCGCGAGGCCCAGCCACCAGTTGCGCGTGAATCCGGTCTCCTCGATGCCGCCGGCGTCCAGCGGGAGCCGGCCATCGGCCTGCACCCGCAGCTTGCCGTCGACATGGCTGCGCAGGCGGTCCTGCGTGGCCTGGTCACTGCCATAGATCTGCGAGCCGTCCCACCAGTGCGTGACCTCGTTGATCGCGCTCGCGGCCGCCACCTCCACGCCGGGTGTGCGCGTGGGGTCGGCCTGCGAGCGGCCGACGAACATCTTGGTCTGCCAGTACCGGCGGCGCGCAGCATCGTCCTCGGGCAGCGGCACCTCGATCGCCTCGCGGTAGTGGATCTCGCCATGGTTGATCCAGTCGCCGTTCATGAACTGGATCCACGAAGCCGCGAGCAGGTTCAGGAACGGCACCTCCTTCATCAACGCGCGGCCGTCGTCGCCGGTATCGCGGGTCAGCAGCACACGGCTGACGACCCGCGGATTCGGCGTCATCAGCTGGTCGCCGGTCTCCGGGCGCACCGAGGCCAGGTCGACGTTGCGCAGGAAACGCGTGCCGGCCGCGCCCTCCTTCGGGTCGGCCAGGTTGTTCCAGCTGCCGTCGGCGGTGCGGAAATGCGTGACGCCTTCCGGCGCGGTCTGCCCGGGCAGCTGGAACGCGGTGAGCGATCCGTCGGGGTAGCTGGTGCCGAGGTTGTGCGTGTTCAGGCGGTCGCGCATGTACGCCAGCGTCAGCACCGCGAGCGCCACCGGCCGGTGGTACCAGTTGGTCCAGACGGCATCGCGGTAGCCGGCGAACCATCCCCACAGGTGCGTCACACCCTCCACGACGACCGTGGCCACCTTGCCGAGAGACTCTCCCGTGGCGCGCCGCGCCGCGACCAGGCGCCTGACCGCGGGCGGCGCCGGCAGCGGCACGGGCAGCACGCCCGCCGCCAGATGCGGCGGCGCCAGCAGCACATCGCGCTCGAAATATTTCAGCGGCGGCACGTGCACGTCGACCCCCGCGATCGCATTCGCCTGCGCGAGTGCGAGCATGTCTCGCCAGTCGCCGTTCTGCGGCACCGCCTGCAGCGCGGTCGCGTAATGCTGCGCGGCCCGTTCGTAGAGTTCGTTCTGGAAGTACGCCTGCGCCAGCAGGGCGTGGGTCTCGGTCGTTTGTGCGCCGGCGGGTTCACCCTCGAGCAGGCTGATCGCTGCTTCGTAGTCGCGCCTTTCGATGGCCGTCAGCGCGCGCCGGGCCACGGGGTCGGCAACGGCCGCGGCGGGCGGCGGCGCCGCGAATGGTTCGGCCGAAGCGCCAGCGATCGTGTTCCTGGTGCTGGTCGGGGTCGTGGCCATATTTCAGTCCTCCCAATCCGTGGGCTCTCGCCGCGGGGCCTGGTTCGTATCGTGGCGGAAGGCCGACAGCGCCTGGTAGAGCACACGTCGCACGCGGTTCAGGCCGCCCAGCGGCATGTGCTCGGGCAGGCAGCGCCAGGGCGTGAACGAGAGGTTCTCGCCGACGGCATTGCGTGCATCGGTGTCGAACTCCTGTTGCAGCACACGCAGCGTGGCCACCTTGCGAAAGGGCGACGCCGATTCGGACCACGCGACGGTGCCGTCCTCGGTCGGCATGGTCTCGCGGTCGGTGCGGAACTGCACGCAGAAGTCGAACCGCGCCTCGCCGCGCGAGAGCTGGGCCCGCGCCGCACGGCGCAGCAGGTTTTCCGGCGGGTCGAACGGGATCTCGTCGGCCTTGTCGACGTGGGGCGTCACGCCGTACTTGACCTGCGCGCTGCCGAACGCATACGGCGTGCAACTGAAGTAGCGGATCTGCAGCGGATTCGCATGCCGCTTGAAGCTGGTGAGCAGGGCCCAGGCGACATCGAGATGGGTCGCAAAATAGACGAGCTTGTCGACGATGTCGCCGATCACCGCACTGGCCAGCCCGACAAACGCCTGTGCATCGCGCGTCGGAAAGGTCGGCTCGCTCATCAACACGAAGTCATGCGTCGGCGCATCGGGTTCGTCGTCGACGAGCTTGCGCCCAGGCACGCCGAAGAGCTTGATCGCGAGGCCGCGGATGTCGCGGCTGCCGTCGGGCTTGACGGCATTCGCCGCATTCGAAAACCGGACCCAGGCACGGTACCGGCGCGGCTCGCTGAACAGCCCGACGCGCAACTCGGGTGCCAGGTCGCGCTCGACGATGAACTCGGCCCGCATCAGCCCGTGCATCTTGATGTGCACGTCGCGCTTCATGACGCCATTGCCGCGGTCGCGCGCCATCATGGCCGACAGGCGGTCGATGAGCGCCTGCGTGGCTTCGGACTCGCCGGGGAGCGGCGGGTCGTCGTGAAGGTGCGCAGCGGCGGTCATGCCGCGGCCTGCAGGGCGTCCTGACCGAGCGCCGCGGCATCGGCGGCGGCATGCCCCATCCGGCCGAGCTCGCCGCGAGCGGCCGCCGCCGCACCGTCGGCACGCACCGCGTCGAGCGCGGCGATGGCGGTGCGGTAATGCG
>JAHECD010000190.1 GCA_024641945.1 Rubrivivax sp.
GGCGCGGTGTCGCTGCGCGCGCACCGCTACCTGCTCGACGTGGGCGGCGGCGAAGGCACGTTCCTGCGGGCGGTGGCCACGCGCGCTCCGCATCTGCGCCTGATGCTGTTCGACCTCCCCGCGGTCGCCGAGCGTGCACAAGAGCACCTGGCCGCGGCCGGCCTCGCCGAGAGGGCCAGCGTGCAGGGCGGCGATTTTCTTGCGCAGGCGCTGCCCCGCGGGGCCGACGTCATCACCCTCGTTCGTGTGGTGCACGACCACGACGACCCCGCAGCGCTGCGCCTGTTGCGCGCGGCGCACGACGCGCTGCCGCCGGGCGGGCGGCTGCTGCTGGCCGAGCCGATGGCCGGCGCGCCGGGTGCCGCGGCCATGGGCGATGCCTATTTCGGCTTCTACCTGATGGCCATGCGCAGCGGCCGGCCGCGCAGCGCAGACGAACTCGCGTCGCTGCTCAGGTGCGCGGGATTCGAGCGCATCGAGGTCGTGCCGACACGCCAACCGGTGCAGACCGGATTGATCAGCGCGTGGGCAGGCCGGCCGTGACGACGGTGTCTCGAAGAAATCTCGGTGTAAATGACGCTTGACACTACAACAAGTAAGCGTAGAGTGACATTCAACCGGACACACCACTTGAAGCGCGTATCAACTCCAGCCCTCTCGCATCTGCACGCCGATGGCATCGGTGCGACGGAGCGGACCCGGTGAATACGCTCGCTGTCGTGCTCGAGCAGCCCGAGCGCCTTGCGCTGAGCCAGCTCGAATTGCAGGCCGCGACCGACGACGACGTGGTGGTCGACATCGAGTGGAGCGGCATCAGCACCGGCACCGAGAAATTGTTGTGGAACGGCCGCATGCCGCCGTTTCCCGGCATGGGTTATCCGCTCGTGCCGGGCTACGAATCCGTTGGCCGCGTGGTCCAGGCCGGTGCCCATTCGGGTCACGCGGTCGGCGAACGGGTTTTCGTGCCCGGAGCCAACTGCTTCGGCGATGTGCGCGGCCTTTTCGGCGGCGCTGCCGCAACCGTCGTGGTACCGGGTCGGCGCGTCGTGCCGGTGAACGAGTCTCTCGGCGAACGTGCCATCCTGCTCGCGCTGGCGGCCACCGCCTACCACGCGGTCTCCGGCGGCGGTCGGCGCACACCGATCGTGCCGCCCGACCTGATCGTCGGCCACGGTGTGCTCGGCCGCCTGCTGGCGCGCCTGAACGTGGCTGCCGGCCATACCGACACGACGGTCTGGGAACTCGACCCGACACGCTCGCACGGCGCACACGGCTATACGGTGATCCACCCCGACCAGGATTCGCGCCGCGACTACCACTCGATCTACGACGTGAGCGGCGACGCCGGCATCCTCGACCAGTTGATCGCGCGCCTCGCGCCGGGCGGCGAGGTGGTGCTGGCGGGGTTCTACAGCGAGCGGGTCTCGTTTGCATTTCCGCAGGCCTTCATGCGCGAGGCGCAGATCCGCGCCGCCGCCGAATGGCAGCGGCCCGACCTTCTTGCGGTGAAGTCGCTGGTCGAGGACGGCGTGCTGTCGCTCGACGGCCTGATCACGCATACCGAACGCGTAACGAACGCGGATTCGGCCTACCGCACGGCATTCGGCGATGCGGCCTGCCTGAAGATGATCCTCGACTGGAGACACCGCGCATGAGCTCGTCCTGCAGCACCCCTTCGGTGTCCCCGATCCAGGTCATCCAGCGAGCGCAACTGCTCGCCGAGGCGGCCATCGAGCCGAGTCCGGTTTCGACCGGCCCGGTGACCAAGACGACGCAGATCATCGCGATCTACGGCAAGGGCGGGATCGGCAAGAGCTTCACGCTCGCCAACCTCAGCTACATGATGGCCCAGCAGGGCAAGAAGGTGCTGCTGATCGGATGCGATCCGAAGAGCGACACGACGAGCCTGCTGTTCGGCGGCAAGGCCTGCCCCACGATCATCGAGACGAGCTCGAAGAAGAAACTCGCCGGCGAGGCGGTGGCCATCGGCGACGTCTGCTTCAAGCGCGACGGCGTCTACGCCATGGAGCTCGGTGGCCCGGAGGTCGGCCGCGGCTGCGGCGGGCGCGGCATCATCCACGGCTTCGAGACGCTCGAGAAGCTCGGCTTCCACGACTGGGGCTTCGACTACGTGCTGCTCGACTTTCTGGGCGACGTGGTCTGCGGCGGCTTCGGCCTGCCGATCGCACGCGACATGTGCCAGAAGGTCATCGTCGTCGGCAGCAACGACCTGCAGTCGCTGTACGTGGCCAACAACGTGTGCTCGGCGGTGGAGTACTTCCGCAAGCTCGGCGGCAACGTCGGCGTGGCCGGCATGGTCATCAACAAGGACGACGGCACGGGCGAGGCCGCAGCGTTCGCGGCAAACGCCGGCATCCCGGTGCTCGCGGCGATTCCGGCCAACGAGGACATCCGGCGCAAGAGCGCGAGCTACGAAATCATCGGCCGCCCCGGCACGGCCTGGGCCTCGCTGTTCGAGACGCTGGCCACCAACGTCGGCGAGGCGCCACCGGTGCGCCCGAAGCCGCAGACGCAGGACCAGTTGCTCGGCCTGTTCTCGGCCGAGGTGACCGGGCGCGATTTCAAGATGGAACCGGCCACGTTGTTCGACATGGTCGGCAAGAACGACGCCGTCAAGCCGTCGCTCGAAGTGGTCTACGACGACGCCTGACCATGCACATCCCGATCACGCCGCTCGCCAACCCCGAGGCCGCCCTGGCCGACGGGCTGGGATGCCATTCCGGCAAGGAGCAGTTGCGCGCCGCTGCGCAGGCCGCCGGCAAGAGCGGCGTGCTGCAGCAGTACGCGGCCGACTACCCGACGGACCCGAAGGCGGGCCCGCACGACCAGCCGCAAAGCATGTGCCCGGCCTTTGGCTCGCTGCGCGTGGGCCTGCGCATGCGGCGCACCGCCACCGTGCTGTCGGGCTCGGCGTGTTGCGTGTATGGGCTGACCTTCACCTCGCACTTCTATGGCGCGCGCCGGAGCGTGGGTTATGTGCCCTTCAACAGCGAGACGCTCGTCACGGGCAAGCTGTTCGAAGACATCCGCGAGGCCACGTTCAAGCTCGCCGATCCGGCGCTGTACGACGCCATCGTGCTCATCAACCTGTGTGTGCCGACGGCCAGCGGCGTGCCGCTGCAGTTGCTGCCCAAGCAGATCAACGGCGTGCGCGTCATCGGCATCGACGTGCCCGGCTTCGGTGTGCCGACCCACGCCGAAGCGAAGGACGTGCTCGCCGGCGCGATGCTGCGCTACGCCCGCGCCGAGGCCGAGGCGGGCCCCGTGCAGGCCCCGGCCAACGCCCGCAAGGGGCGCCCGACGGTGACGCTGCTGGGCGAGATGTTCCCGGCCGACCCGGTGGGCATCGGCATGATGCTCGAGCCCATGGGCCTGGCCGCAGGCCCCGTGGTGCCGACGCGCGAATGGCGCGAGCTGTATGCCGCGCTCGATGGCAGCGTGGTCGCCGCGATCCACCCGTTCTATACCGCCAGCATCCGCGAATTCCAGGCGGCAGGCCGCCCCGTGGTCGGCTCGGCCCCGGTGGGGCACGACGGCACCGAAGCCTGGCTGCAGGCGATCGGCAATGCGGCCAATGTCGCGCAGGCGCAGATCGATGCCGCCAAGAACCGCATGCTGCCGGCCATCAAGGGGGCGCTCGCCGCGCGGCCGATCAAGGGCCGCATCACGCTCAGTGGGTACGAAGGGTCCGAGCTGCTGGTGGGCCGGCTGCTCGTCGAGAGCGGCGCCGACCTGCGCTACGTGGGCACCGCCTGCCCGCATACCGAGTGGAGCGAACCCGACCGCGAATGGCTGGTGGCGCACGGCGTGCACGTGCAGTACCGCGCTTCGCTCGAGCAAGACCTGGCCGCGATGCACGCGTTCGAGCCCGACCTGGCGATCGGCACGACACCCGTGGTGCAGGCGGCCAAGGAAGCCACGATCCCGGCGCTGTACTTCACCAACCTGATCTCCGCGCGCCCGCTGATGGGCCCGGCGGGCGCCGGCTCGCTCGCCGCGGTGGTGAACGCGGCGCTCGGCAACAAGGCGCGCTTCGAGACCATGAACAGCTTCTTCGGCGCGTCCGGCGTCGGTGTCGGCGACCGGGCCGGCGTCTGGGAGGACGTGCCCAAGCTGCGCCCCGAATTCCGCAACGAATTCAAGCGCCACATGGTCAAGCTTCAGAAGAAGCGCAAGGCCGAGGAGATGATCTGATGGAGCCGCGCGCATGCTAGTGCTCGATCACGACCGCGCCGGCGGCTACTGGGGCGCCGTCTATGTCTTCAGTGCGATCAAGGGCCTGCAGGTCGTGATCGACGGCCCGGTGGGTTGCGAGAACCTGCCCGTCACGTCCGTGCTGCATTACACCGACGCACTGCCGCCGCACGAGCTGCCGATCGTCGTCACCGGACTGGCCGAGGAGCAGCTCGGCCGCGAGGGCACCGAAGGCGCGATGAAACGCGCCCATGCGGTGCTCGACCCCGACCTGCCCGCCGTCGTGGTGACGGGTTCGATCGCCGAGATGATCGGTGGCGGCGTCACGCCGGAAGGCACCGGGCTCAAGCGCTTCCTGCCGCGCACCATCGACGAAGACCAGTGGCAGTGCGCCAACCGCGCGATGTTCTGGCTCTGGAGCGAATACGGCCTGCGCCACATTCCGGCCGCGGTGCCGTTGGCCGAGCGCCCTGCCGGCTACAAGCCCAAGGTCAACCTCATCGGCCCGAGCTACGGCACCTTCAACATGCCGAGCGACCTGGCCGAAGTGCGCCGCCTGGTGGAGGGCATCGGCGCCGAGGTGCACATGGTCTTCCCGCTCGGCAGCCATCTGGCGGACGTGCAGAAGCTGGCCGATGCCGATGCCAATATCTGCCTGTACCGCGAGTTCGGTCCGATGCTCTGCGAGGCCCTCGAGCGCCCGTGGCTGCACGCGCCGATCGGCCTGCACGGCACCACCAAGTTTCTGCGCAGCCTGGGCGACCAGCTGGGGCTTGATCCCGAGCCTTTCATCGAACGCGAAAAGCACACCACCCTGAAGCCCGTCTGGGATCTGTGGCGCTCGGT
>JAHECD010000100.1 GCA_024641945.1 Rubrivivax sp.
GGTGGAGGTGAGGCCGCGATGGTAGGCGGTGGCGGCCCTTTCAGCGAACCCCTCGACCTTGGGTATGCTGTGAACCATGCTGGCCAAACGCATCATCCCCTGCCTCGACGTCACCGGCGGCCGCGTCGTCAAGGGCGTCAATTTCGTGGAACTGCGCGATGCCGGCGACCCGGTGGAGATCGCGGCCCGATACAACGAGCAGGGTGCCGACGAGCTGACCTTTCTCGATATCACCGCCACCAGCGACGGGCGCGACGTGATCCTGCACATCATCGAGGCGGTGGCGTCGCAGGTCTTCATTCCGCTTACCGTCGGCGGCGGCGTGCGCAGCGTCGACGACGTGCGCCGGCTGCTGAATGCGGGCGCCGACAAGGTGAGCTTCAATTCCGCCGCTGTGGCCAACCCGCAGGTGATCCGCGACGCCTCCGACAAATACGGCGCGCAATGCATCGTCGTCGCGATCGATGCCAAGCGCCGGCATGGCGACCTGCTTGCGGCGCGCGGCGCCGGCTGGGACGTGTACACCCACGGTGGCCGCAAGAACGTGGGCCTGGACGCCGTCGCGTGGGCGCGCCAGATGGCCGACTACGGCGCCGGCGAAATACTGCTCACCAGCATGGACCGTGACGGCACCAAGGTCGGCTTCGACCTCGAGCTCACCCGGGCGGTGAGCGATGCGGTGCCGGTCCCCGTGATCGCCTCGGGCGGTGTTGGCGCGCTCGAACACCTGAGCGACGGCATCCGCATCGGTGGCGCCGACGCGGTACTGGCGGCGAGCATCTTCCATTACGGCGAGTTCACCGTCGCGCAGGCCAAGGCGCTTCTGGCGCGCGACGGCATCATGGTGCGCCAGTGAGAGCGCGTGCCAAGGCAGGGCCGCCGCGCGAAGTCCGCCTGATCGGCGGTCAATGGAAGCGCAGCAAGCTGCCGGTCGCAGACGCGCCCGGTCTCCGGCCGACGCCGGACCGCGTGCGCGAGACGCTGTTCAACTGGCTCGGGCAGGATCTCACCGGCTGGCGTTGCGTGGACGCGTTTGCCGGGAGCGGTGCGCTCGGCTTCGAGGCGGCCTCGCGTGGCGCCGCACACGTGCTGATGGTCGAGCGGGATGCGGGGTTGGTGAAGACGCTGCGTGCGGTCAAGGACCGCCTTGGCGCCGCCGCTGTCGTCGTCGAAGTTGGCGATGGCCTCGGTGCGCTGCGACGGGCCAGTGGCCAGGGCCACGACCTTGTCTTCCTCGATCCGCCGTACGAGGGGGGCGTCCTCGGCGATGCATTGAAAGCCGCCGCACAGGCGGTCACGGCGGGCGGATTCGTCTACTGTGAAGGCCCCAAAGCCCTGGGCGACCTTCCGCCGGGGCTGCAGATGCATCGCCAGGGCCGCGCCGGCGCCGTGCACTTCCAGTTGCTGCAGCGGCGCGAGACTACACTGCCCGCGCAATCGCTGCCCGGACCGGCCGAGGAGGACGCACCGTGACCGCCAAGACTCCGCTCACTGCCGTCTATCCCGGCACCTTCGATCCGATGACGCTCGGGCATGCCGACCTGATGCGGCGTGCTGCCAGCCTGTTCGACCGGCTCGTGCTGGCGGTTGCTGCGGGCCACCACAAGCGCACGATGTTCACGATCGCCGAGCGCCTGGAGATGGCGCAGGAAATCGCCCGGCCCTACGCCAATGTGGAGGTCATGGCGTTCCGCGGCCTGCTGAGGAATTTTGTCGTCGATCTCGGCGGCAAGGTCGTCGTGCGCGGCCTGCGCGCGGTCAGCGACTTCGAGTACGAGTTTCAGATGGCCGGCATGAACCGGCAGCTGATGCCGGACGTCGAGACGGTCTTCATGACGCCGAGCGACCAGTTCCAGTTCGTCAGTGGCACGTTCGTACGCGAAATTGCCACTCTGGGCGGTGATGTCTCGAAGTTCGTGGCACCCTCGGTGCTCGAGCGTTTGCAGGACCGGGTTGCAGCCCCGGATGAATGATGGCCTTGTGGATCACCGACGAATGCATCAACTGCGACGTCTGCGAGCCTGAGTGCCCGAATCAGGCCATCAGCATGGGCGCGGAGATCTACGAGATCGACGCGCAACGCTGCACCGAATGTGTGGGCCACTTCGACGAGCCGCAATGTGTCCAGGTCTGTCCGGTGAGCTGCATACCGGTGAATCCGGCGCACGTCGAGACACGCGCTGAACTGCAGGCCAAGTACGACCGCCTTACGGCCGTGGCGCAGCAGCCTTCCACGTAGGCGCCCTTCGGCCATCCGTCTTCTTCTGCTTCTTCGGACCTTTGCGGTGTGCTGCCGAGGCTGCGGAAGCGGGCAGCGGTGCAGGCTTGATGCCCGCAGGACCCAGCCCGCGGGCGGCGGCTTCACGAGCATGGCGCTCCGACTCGAGCTGGTTGGCGAACTGGGCCTGGCGCCTGGCGACATCCTGGCCGTCGCGTTGCTGCTCGGCGGACCGGGGGTCGGATGCGTCGACTTCGCGGCCCATCTTGCACGGCGTCTGTGAATATTCGCGACCGTCGGCCCCGCAGCGGTAGACCTTCTGGGCCTGCGCCGGCATCGCCGTAAAAGCCAGGCAGAACACGGCTGCCATCCAGGGGAGGGGAGTTGTCTTCGTCATGTTCCGGGCTCCGGGTCGGCGGGCGGGATGTCGGCCTTCGGGGGCCGCGGCGGTTTCGGGCGCGGCGGCTTGGCATGCAACTTCATCATGGCCTTGTCCATGTCGCCGGCGAGCAGCAGATCCAGGGCCAGCATCGAATCCGCGATGACCTTCTCGATCGCGTCACGCTCATCGGCGGGCGGCTTGCGAAGCACGTAGTCGACCACGTCGGACTTCACGCCAGGGTGGCCGATGCCCAGGCGAAGGCGCCAATAGTCGGCGCTGCCGAGTTGCGCATGGATGTCCCGCAGCCCGTTGTGCCCGGCGTGGCTGCCGCCAAGCTTGAGCTTCATCTGGCCGGGCGGCAGGTCCAGCTCGTCGTGCACGACAAGGATCTCCGGCGGCGTGATCTTGAAGAACCGTGCCAGCGAAGCCACCGACTTGCCCGAAAGGTTCATGTAGGTCTGTGGCTCCAGCAACCAGACCGGGACGGCATCGGGACCCGTCCGGTTGACGCGTGCGACAAGACCGAAATACGCGCGCTCGGCATTCAGCCGCGCACCGAGCGAATGCGCTGCCGCGTCGATCCACCAGAAGCCGGCGTTGTGCCGGGTCTGCGCATATTCGGGGCCGGGGTTGCCCAGGCCGACAAGCAAACGGATCATGGGTTCATTATCGAAGGGCGGAAACGAAAACGGCCCCACCGCAGTGGGGCCGTCTCTGGAGGGAGACGCCTCAGCTTACTTGGCGTTCTGCTTCTCGCTCTTCTTCTTGGCTGGCGTCTTCGCGGCGGCAACGACCGGGGCCGCCACAACGGCCTCTTCCTCTTCGGCCTTCGGCGTCGTGACGGCAACGATCACCGGGTTCAGCGTGCCGTGACGCACGGCCTTGATGCCGTCGGGCAGCTTCAGGTCGCTGGCGTGAAGGGACTGGTTCTTCGTCAGGCCCGACAGGTCGATCATGACGAACTCGGGCAGTTGCGCGGCCAGACACTCGATCTCGAGATCGGTCTGGACGTGCGCAACCAGGCACTTGTCGGTCTTGACCGCAGGCGAGGACTCCTCGCCCTCGAAGTGCAGCGGGACCCGCTTGCGCAGACGTGTCGACTCGTCGACACGCTGGAAGTCCACGTGCAGGACCTGCTGCTTCCATGGGTGCATCTGGAAGTCGCGCAAAAGAACCTTCTGCACGGCGCTGCCGAGCTCCATCTCGAGAATGGACGAGTGGAAGGCTTCCTTCTTCAGTGCGAAGTACAGCGCGTTGTGATCGAGTTCGATCGTGCTGGGAGTACCGGCGCCATAGACGATGCCGGGGACCTTTCCCGCGCCGCGCAGGCGGCGGCTCGCTCCGGTCCCCTGCTGTGTGCGCTCGAAAGCGGTGAATTTCATGAGATCACTCCAATAATGAGGGCCCGCGACCAGGCTCCTCGGGACATACGGGCCAACCCTGGCCCGCAAACCGTTGAAGGGCCGCCATGGGCGACCCGACATTCAACTAGAAATTGTTGTTCTGCTCCGCGAACAGGGAGGTCACCGATTCACCGTCAGAGATGCGGCGAATCGTCTCGGCAAAGAGGAAGGCCACCGACAGCTGGCGGATGTTCCGGCAGGCCTTGGCCGGGTCGGACAGCGGAATCGTATTCGTGATGACCACCTCGTCGAGCTGCGACTTGGCGATGCGTTCGATGGCCGGGCCGGAAAAAACAGGGTGCGTGCAGTATGCGTAGACCTTGCCGGCCCCGCGCTCCTTGAGCACCTCCGCGGCCTTCACGAGCGTGCCGGCGGTGTCGATCATGTCGTCCATGATCACGCAATTGCGGCCGTCGATCTCGCCGATCACGTGCATCACCTCGGACACATTGGCCTTGGGACGCCGCTTGTCGATGATCGCCAGGTCGCAGCCGAGTTGCTTGGCCAGCGCGCGTGCGCGCACCACGCCGCCGACGTCCGGCGACACCACCACCAGGTCTGGATAGTCCTTGTTCTTCAGGTCGGTCAGCAGGACCGGCGAGGCGTAGATGTTGTCGACCGGGATGTCGAAGAAGCCCTGGATCTGGTCGGCGTGCAGATCCATCGTGAGCACACGCTCGACGCCCACGGTCTCGAGCAGGTTGGCCACGACCTTGGCACTGATCGGCACTCGCGTGGAGCGCGGCCGGCGGTCCTGGCGCGCGTAGCCGAAGTACGGGATCACAGCGGTGATGCGTCGAGCGCTGGCGCGCTTCAGCGCGTCGACCATGACCAGGAGCTCCATCAGGTTCTCGTTGGTCGGCGTGCACGTGGGCTGAATGACGAAAACGTCGCGCGCACGCACGTTCTGGTACAGCTCGACGTCGACTTCGCCGTCCGAGAAGCGGCTGACCTTGGCCTTGCCGAGTTCGACGCCGAGGTGGGACGCGATCTCCTTTGCCAGCACGGGGTTGGCGTTTCCGGAGAAGAGCATGGTGTTGAACAGCACGGTCGTCTTTCAGCGCGGCGCGTGTCGCACGGGGCCGGCGCCGGGCGCCGGCGAGCAGCAGTTCAAAGCATCAACGGTTTGGCAGGGGAGGAAGGACTCGAACCCTCGCATGTCGGAATCAAAATCCGATGCCTTGACCAACTTGGCGACTCCCCTACACAGGACCCGGCTCGTGCCGCGCCCCTGAAACCCGGTCAGTCTGCCCAGCCCACCAACGGGTGGCAAGGCAGACCGCGGCACAGTCGACCGACCCAGCCCGGCGGCAGTGCGTCTGCAATTGCATCTGCACCGTCAGCCGACCATGTCGCCAAGGGTTTGTCGCCCGTGCCGACCCTTGCAAACACCGCACTGCCCGAACCCGTCATCCGGCTGTTGCCGAATCGTTGCTCGAGCCACCGGGCGGCTTGTGCCACCTGTACGCACCGGTCTTCGGCTGCCGGCTGGAGGTCGTTCTTACCGAACGCTCCGGACGCGGTGGCCTGGCCGATGAGAGCCGTGCTCCCAAGAGAGCCCATGATTATAGACGAGGGAGTGTCTCTTTTCAGCAGCGGGCTGGCAAAGATGTCTGCCGTGGCGATCGACGCCGCGGGCTTCACCACGGCATACGTCTGCTCGGGAACATCGATGCGCGACAGCTGGTCCCCGATTCCCTGTACCAGCGCGTTGCGGCCAAAGACAAAGAACGGCACGTCGGCACCCAGCGAAGCAGCCACCGGCAACAGGCGCGCACGCGGCCAGTTGAGGTTCCAAAGGCGGTTCAATGCCAGCAGCACGGTGGCGGCGTCCGAACTTCCGCCGCCCATGCCGGCACCCGAGGGCACCGACTTCGCGATCGAGATGTCCGCGCCGAGGGTGACCTGGCCGGCCTGCTGGAGTGCGCGTGCCGCGCGCAGACACAGATCGTCTGTGGGCAGGGTGGCGCCAAGGTCATGGCGTTGCAGCGCGCCGTCGGCGCGGCATTCGAAATGCAGGCTGTCGGCCCAGTCGATCAGGACGAACACCGATTCGAGCAGGTGGTACCCGTCCGCACGCCGGCCGATCACGTGCAGGAACAGGTTGAGCTTGGCCGGGGCCGGCACGTCGTACAGGGCGCGCAAACTCATGGGAAGAGGTTCCATGCCGTGCCCACGGGGGAAGTCGCCACGGCGCAGCGGGACCTCTCGACCAGGCTGACGCCGCCGATACGGGGCAGCCGGTATCCGCCCCTGGACAATCTTTGCAGGCTCATGGAGCCGCGTCCAGGCGAGCCCGCAGTGTCACTGCCGGCGCCGCTGCGCGATGCGCGACGATCTGGCCATCGGCGCTGCGGCTCGTGTCCACCGACCACCCGAACTGCTCGAACCCGCTGCCACCCTGCGACGCGGCAGCACCGGGCCACGGCCGGCCGCGCAGCCAATCGAACAGGGCACCCAGGGGCAGGACCTCGCCGAAGCTCGTCACCGAGAGGTCGTCAAGGCTGGCGAACCTCCTGGTGTCGGCGCCTTGCACGAGGTCGGCGCGTCCAGGTTCCCAGCGTGCCCGCAGGAGCACCGTGCCCAGCGGGCTCAACAGGTCGAGCTGCCCGCGCTGCGCGTCGCCGCGCAATTCGAAGCTGCCACTTACCTGCCGCGCCGGTGCGGTCGTCGTTGGCGCAACCTGCACCGCGATGCGGCCGCTCAATAGGCCGGCGTCGGGCGGCGGGGTCGCGCACCCCGCCAAGGCCGCGGCGCCCCACGCCAGCAGCGCAAGCCGGCGGCGCATGAACGTCACGGCGGCCGGCTTACAGGTCCGGCTTGAGACGGGACAGCGTCTCGCGCAGGACGTCGTTGTTGGCGTCGCGGCTACGGCCCTCGCGCCAGACCCGTCGTGCTTCGTCGCGCTGGCTGGTCGCCCAGAGCACCTCGCCCAGGTGGGCTGCGATCTCCGTATCGGGGCGTGCGGCGTAGGCCTGTTTCAGCAGGCGCAGCGCTTCTTGTGGGCGTCCGAGGCGAAATTCGACCCATCCCAGGCTGTCCGTGATGAATGGGTCGTTCGGCGCAAATTCGAGCGCCTTGCGAATCAGGTCGCGTGCTTCGGGCAAACGCAGCCCGCGATCGGCCAGTGAATAGCCCAATGCGTTGTAGGCATGCTGATGGTCCGGCTTGAGTTCGATCACACGTCGCAGCAGGCGCTCCATGTCGTCGAGCTTCGAAAGCTTCTCGGCCATCATGGCCTGCTCGTAGATCAACTCGGCATCGTCGGCATAGCGGGCCGTTGCCGTGGCGAGCACGTCGTACGCCTCGCGCCACAGTTTGACCTCGCGCAGCACCTGTGCCTCGGCCACGAGCTTGGCGCGCCCGTCGGCGGGCGCCAGTTCGGGGACCTTCTGGATAAGTTCGCGCGCCTGCGGGATCTGGCCCTGGCGTGCCAGCAACAAGGCTCGCCGTGTCTGCACTTCGAGCGCACGCTGTGGGCTGTCGACCCGTGCGAGATACCGCTCCGATGCGGCGAAATCGCCGCGCATTTCAGCGGCCTGCGCGAGCAGCAGCCACGCCTGAACGAGCCCACCGTCTTCGGCCGGTTCGCGGTCGGCGTCGTCCTCGGTATCGGTGTTCGCCCCGATTTCGGTTGCAGGCTTGGGTCGGTCGGCCAGCTTCACGTAGGTCAGCAGCGCCTTCTCGGCAGCCTGTGCGTCCTTGAGCTCGAGCTGCAGAGCGCCGAGGGTCAGCCACGCGGGGGCCGCGTCCGGCTGCTGACGCGTGACAGCTTCAATCTGACGCACGGCGTCGGGGTAGCGCTGCGCCTGCATCAGGGCGCGTGCGTAGGCCAGCCGCAGTGCCGGTTCGGCGGAGGGCTGCGCCAGCCGGGCGACAACCAGCGGCTCGGCGCCGGCCTCTCGCCCCATCATTTCGAGCGCCAGAAGTGCGGGCCCGATGGCCTGCGGCTCGGAGGCTACCGCGTCCTTGGCGAGGGCCAGCGCGTGGGCCGTATCGCCCGCGGTCAGCCAGGCACGCCCGGTGGCCACCAGCGCGGCAGTGCGTGTGGCCGGACTCGCGACATGGGGGCGAAGCGCCTGTTCGAGCATCTCGGCGGCGGCCTTGCCGTCGGGGCCACGCTGAAACAGGCGAGGCAGCGACGCAATCAGGCCCGGGCGCTCGGACTCCGGTGTACGCGCAAGCAGCGCACGCACGGGCTCGGTGGCCTCGGCCGCACGGTTCAGCGCCGCAAGGATCTGTACCTGCAGGCGCAGTGCGTCGGCCGACTCCGGCAACGCCAGTCGCCACGCACGCACGGCCGTCAAAGCCTGATCGCCCGCACGCGCCTGCAGGGCGATCTCGACCGCCCGCTTGAAGAGTTGATCGTCGCGTGTGCGACGCGCGGCATCGAGGACGACCTCGTAGGCGACGCCGGGCTGACCGCCCCGAAGCTCGAGCTCGCCAAGCAGCAATTGATAGAACAGCAGCGCGTCGAGCGCCGAGTTGTTGACCGTCTTGGGGGGGGCGTCGGCGGGGCGCGACTCGATGGCGGTGGCGCAACCGGCGGCTGCGAACGAGAGCGCCAAAACGGCCAGGCGCACGGCTTGAGAAAGCTTCACCAAATGATTCTCACATAATGGCCTATGCCCGAGTTGCCGGAGGTTGAAGTCACGCGCCGCACGATCGCCGCGGGCCTGCGCGGCAGCCGCGTTTTCGGCGCCCGACTCGGCAAGCCATTGCGCTGGGCGCTCGGATGCGACCCGGCGGCGCTGGCCGGTCGCACCGTGGGCGAGGTATCGCGGCGTGCCAAATACCTCTGGTTGCCGCTCGGCCCGCGCGAGGGGCGAACGGCGGACGATGCGGGTGGACTTTTGATGCATCTGGGCATGTCCGGTTCCCTCGGATTCAGCGCCGACCCCGGCCCGGCGGGCAACCACGATCACTTTGACCTCGTCACGACGGCCGGCACCTTGCGTCTGCGCGATCCGCGGCGCTTTGGCGCCGTCATCTGGTCGGCCTCGCTCGACGAGGCGCCGGCGAGCCGGCTTTTGACAGGCCTGGGCGCCGAGCCATTCGATCCGGCATTGACGCCCTTGTCGTTCCACGCCGCGCTGAAACCGCGACGGACGGCCATCAAGAGTGTGCTCTTGTCCGGCGATGTGATCGTCGGCGCCGGCAACATCTACGCCTGCGAGGCCCTCTTTCGAGCCGGCATCGATCCGCGCGCACGCGCCGCAACCCTCAGTCGTCCGCGCGCCGAACGGCTGCTGAGCAGTGTGCGATCGACGCTGTCGCGGGCGCTCGATGTCGGCGGCTCGACACTCCGCGATTTTCGCGACGCACACGGCATGGGGGGCGAGTTCCAGCACGAGGCGGCCGTATACGGGCGGGAAGATCAACCCTGCGTGCAATGCGGCGCGCCGGTTCGACGCATCGTCCAGGGACAGCGCGCGACCTATTTCTGCCGCGTCTGCCAGCGCCGCTGAGGCGCGCCGTCATACGTGGCGGCCTGTAGCGTGGCAAAGTTGCCGCGCAGGTGTCAGCAGGTGTATCGACACCTGCGGGGGAACGGTGGGCTGCGCTAGCATCTTTCCAACATTTCCGGCAGTACGTTCGATGTCCAACCCATTTTCCCATCGCTTGACCACGTTGGCCGACTGGCGCGCTGCCGTCGATCGAGCGGCGGTGTCGCTTTCGGGCTGGATGGCCGAACACGATCTGGTGGGCGATTCGGAGCGAGCGCTGATCAAGTCGCTTCGCGAGCGGTTGGCTTCGGACAAGTTGCACGTGGCGTTCGTCGCCGAGTTTTCACGCGGCAAGTCCGAACTCATCAACGCCATCTTCTTTGCTGACGCAGGCCGCCGGGTCCTGCCGGCCACGCCCGGTCGCACGACGATGTGCCCGGTCGAACTGGCCTGGGACGTCGCAAACGCCCCGTCCCTGGCGTTGCTGCCGATCGAAACGCGCCTGCGTGGCCTCACGCTGGCTGACCTGCGCGGGCGCGACGAACCCTGGACGCGAATGGCGCTCGAGCCCGGCAACGCCGAGTCGCTGGTGCGGGCGCTCGCCGAGGTCACGCGTACGCGGCGCGTGTCGATCGACGAGGCGCGGTCACTCGGGCTTTGGGATGACGAGCGACCCGACGACAACCCGCCGTTGCACGAAGACGGCCAGGTCGACGTTCCCGCATGGCGCCATGCACTCATCAACTACCCGCACCCAATGCTCAAGCAGGGGCTGGTCGTGCTCGACACACCGGGGCTCAACGCGATTGGCGCGGAGCCCGAGCTGACCCTCAGCCTGCTGCCGTCGGCCCACGCGATCGTCTTCCTGCTGGCGGCAGATGCCGGCGTCACGCGCTCCGATCTCTCCGTCTGGCGTGACCATCTCGGGGCGCGCGCTCTCGAGCGCTTCGTCGTGCTGAACAAGATCGATACGCTGGCCGACCCGATGGCGACTGCGGGCGAAATCGAACAGCAGATCGAGCACCAACGCAGCGAGACGGCGCTTACGCTCGGTGTCGACGTCGCGCGCGTATTCCCCCTGTCGGCACGCGATGCACTGGCGGCGCGCCTCGAGGGGCGCGCCGATGCGCTCGACCGCAGCCGCCTGCCGGCTCTCGAACACGCCCTGTCCACCGAATTGCTGCCGCGCCAGCAGGAACTTCTGGCGGCGGCAGCGCGCGAGACATTGGCGACCTTGCGATCCGGGGCCTATCGGCGCCTGGGCGACCAGCGGCGCCAGAATGCCGAGGAGACCCTCGAATTGCGCGGGCTTCGGGGCAAGAGCAGCGCAAAGGTTCGCCTGATGCTCGAGCGAGTGCAGGCGGAGTCGGCCGAGTTCGAGCGATGCATTTCGCGTCTGCAGGCACTGCGGTCCGTGCACCAGAAGATGCAGCGGCTTGCGGTGGCGCCACTGGCCAGCGATGCACTGCGCACCGAGGTCGCGGCGATGCAGGGGCCGGGCGGTGCGCGCTTCCTGCACCTCGGCGCGTCGCGCGCCTTCGATACCCTTTGCAAGCGGGTGCGGCAGTCGCTCACCAAGGCGGGTGTGCAGGCGGCCGAGATGCGTCAGATGATGGACGCTAGTTTCGACCAGCTCAATGCCGAGTACGGGTTTGCCTTCGTGCTGGCCCCGCTGCCCGACATGGCGCCGTATGTGCGCGAACTCGACCACATCGACAGTCGCTATGGCAAGTACCTTGGCTTGGCACAGGCCTGGCGCCTGGCGGCACCGGGTGCCATGGAGCAATTCGGGCGCATGCTGCTGTCCAAGCTGCGTGTCGTTTTCGAGACGGCCTCGAATGACCTGGAGTCGTGGAGCAAGGCCGCCGAAGCACAGGTCGACGTGCAATTGCGCGAGCGCCGCCGCGCTTTCAAGCGGCGTAGTGAAGCCCTCGAGCGCATCCAGTCCGCTTCGGGCGAACTCGAGACCAGGATCACCGAGCTCGAGGCGCAGGAGCGCCATCTGCGCGAACTGCAGGCCCGGCTCGATTCGCTCGTCGCGGCCACCGAGGCGGCGACCCGATTCGCGACTTCGGCAGACGCTCCGCAGCGCAGCGCCGCGTGACCGCTGCGCTGCCGCTGGCGGCGCGTGTCGTGCGCTGGCAGCGCAAGCACGGGCGGCAGGGTCTGCCATGGCAAGGCAGCCGTGACCCGTACCGGGTCTGGTTGTCCGAAGTGATGCTGCAGCAGACCCAGGTGTCCACGGTCATGGGCTACTACGCGCGTTTTCTCGACCGGTTTCCCGATGTGCACGCGTTGGCGGCGACAGCGCTCGACGACGTTCTCGCACTCTGGAGCGGGCTCGGGTACTACAGCCGTGCGCGCAACCTGCACCGCTGCGCGCAGGTGGTGGTCGATCTCCATGGGGGACAGTTTCCACGCGACAGCGCTACGCTCGCAGCGCTTCCCGGCATCGGCCGAAGTACCGCGGCTGCGATCGCGGCCTTCTGCTTTGGCGAGCGCGTGGCCATCCTCGACGGCAACGTCAAGAGAGTTCTTGCGCGCGCACTGGGCTTCGACGCCGATCTTTCAAAGGCGACCAGCGAGCGTGCGCTCTGGGGACTGGCGCAGTCGCTGTTGCCGAACCGTGGCATCGAGGCATATACACAAGGGCTCATGGACCTTGGTGCGGGCGTTTGCACGCTGCGACGCCCGCAATGCGGTGTCTGCCCGCTGGAGACCCTGTGCGTGGCTCACCGGCAGGGTCGCCCGCAGGCGTACCCGGTCAAGTCGCGTCGGTCGGCACGCGGCCGGCGTGAGCACACGCTGCTGTGGCTGGAGCACCGTGGGCGCATCTGGCTCTGCCGTCGACCTGATGCCGGGGTCTGGGCAGGCTTGTGGAGCTTGCCGGAATGGGAATCCGCCGATCGCCTGGCCGCGCTGACCAATGATTGGCACGGCGAGGGCGCAGTGCTCCCGGTGATCGAGCATGCATTGACACACTTCGATTGGACGCTTCGGCCGTTGCGCTGGACGCTGCCTTCATCGATGACAGCGGGTGAACTCGCCAACCTCGAGCAAAGCCTGCCCGCCGGCCGCTGGTTCTCGACGGTCGACGCGCTGGCCAGCGGATTGCCCGCGCCCGTGCGCAAGCTGCTGACTGCGCCGTCTAACCCTTAGCGCCGCCTAACCCTTAACCACCTGCTTGCTGCGCAGGAACTCGTCGACGAGTTGCAGCCGGATGGCCGGATCGTCGAGCTCCATCAGCTTCTGCTTGGCGGCGAGCGAGATGGGCAACAGTTCGCACCACCGATTGGCCACCCAGCCGGCGTCGTCCAGCTGCAGGGGTTCGTGGAACGGCAGCGTGCCCTGTTCCTTGAGGGTGGCCGCCGCCTGCGCCAAGGCATCGACGGTCGGGTGATGTGCCGGAGTGGGTGCCTGCCGGTCATCGTCGGCCAACGTCTCGACGGGCGCCACCCACAATCCGTCGGCTTGTTGCGTGGGTGCATCGGAAAGGCGGAAACGCTGGGTACCGGTGCACCGCACGCGCAAGATGCCCTGCTGCTCGCTGTCGACGTCGTCGATGCGTGCCAGCACACCGACACTCTCGATGCGCACGCCCTTCGGGTTCGGCCCGGCCTCGACACCCTGCGCCAGGCAAATCACGCCAAAGGGTGCCTGGGCCCGAAGGCAGGCGCCTACGAGGTCGAGATAACGGGCCTCGAAGACCTTCAACTGCAGCAGGCCACCCGGGAACAGCACCGTCTGGAGCGGGAACAGAGGCAGCTGCATCGGCGAGGTCATGCCAGTTCGCCCAGCTCGCGGTGGCGCACGAGGGTCGCGTTGCGGTCGGCGAACTTGCTCGCCAGCTGTTCCGCCCCGTAGACAGAACGGTGCTGCCCACCGGTGCAGCCGATGGCCACCGTGAGGTAGCTGCGCTGGTCGTTCTCGAAGCTCGGCAACCAGCGTCGCAGAAACGTCTCGATCTGCCCCAGCATGTCGGCCACCTCCGGCTGTTCCTCGAGATAGGCCACCACCGCATCGTCGCGCCCCGTGAGCGGGCGCAGTTCGCGAATGTAGAACGGGTTCGGCAGCACACGCACGTCGAAGACGAAGTCGGCATCCAGCGGCACGCCGTGCTTGAACGCGAACGACTCGAACACCAGCGTCAGCGACGATGCGTTGGCGCCCACGAGGTCGCGCATCCATTGGCGCAGCTGGGCGGGCCTCAGCTGGCTCGTATCGATGACGGTCGAGACTTCGCGCAGATCTGCCAGCAGCGAGCGCTCGAGTTCGATGGCATCGATCAATGCGCGGGAGCCATCCCCGGGCGTGCCCTGCGTCGAAAGCGGATGCGGACGCCGTGTTTCGGAGAACCTGCGAACCAGGGCGTCCGTGGCGGCGTCGAGGAAGACGCAACGCACATGCAGGCCTTCATTGCGCAGGTCGTCGATCAGGGGCAGCAGGTGCGGCAGCGAACCGGCCGTGCGCACGTCGACCGCGACGGCCACCCGTGCACTGAAGCGCTCGTGTTCGAGACGGATGAAGTCTCGCAGCAACTCCGGCGGCAGGTTGTCGACGCAGAAGAAGCCCGCGTCTTCGAGCGCGTGCAGCGCCACCGATTTGCCCGAGCCCGAGATGCCGGTCAGGATGACGACTTCCTGGCTCATTTGGCGTTGCCCAGCATGGCCAGCGCGTGGGCGCGGCTCGTGCTGCCCAGACGCCCGCCGCCGAGCATGCGAGCGATCTCGCTCACCCGCGCCTCGCCGGCGACGGCCTGGACATCGCTGACTGTCGTATCGCCCTGAAGTGCTTTGGCCACCACATAGTGCGCATCCGCGCAGGCCGCCACCTGCGCAAGGTGCGTGACGGCCAGCACCTGCGCCGTCGTGCCGAGCTGCTTCATCAGCCGGCCCACGCTGTCTGCCACGGTGCCGCCGACGCCGGCGTCGATCTCGTCGAAGATGAGCGTGGGCACGGCTTGTGCCGCACTGCGCTCGCGCGCCGTGGTCACGGCAATGGCCAGCGCCAGGCGCGACAGCTCGCCGCCCGAGGCGACCTTGGCGATCGGGCGCGGCGTGGCACCGCCGTGTCCCGCCACGAGAAAGTCCACCGACTCGAGTCCCCAGGATTGCGGCTCCTGCGTGGGCACCAAGGCGACATCGAAGCGCCCGCCGTCCATGCCCAGCAGCTGCATGGCCGCCGTGATCGACGTGGCAAGTTTCGGCGCCGCTGCCTTGCGCGCCGCGGTGACCTTTTTTGCCTCGGCACGCCATGCGCGCTCAGCGGACGAGGCCGAACGTTCGAGTGCTTCGAGGTCGGCCGCGGCGTCGAGTGCACGCAGCTCGTCCTGCCACCCCTGCAACAGCGCCGGCAACTCCCCGGGCTGGCGCCGGTAGCGGCGCGCGATCTGGATCCAGGCAGACAAGCGCACGTCGAGCTCGGCCAGGCGGCGAGGGTCGGGCTCGTTATGGCCCAGGTACGCATGCAACGTGTGTGCGGCGTCCTGCAACTGCGCCTGCGCACCCCGGAGCACATCGACCACGGAAGCCAGCTGCGCGTCGTACTCGCTCACGGCCGACAGCGCATCGATGGCGCGCGTGGCCAGCGTATCGGCCGCCGGCTCGCCTTCGGACACGGCCGCCAGTGCAAGCTGCGCCGCGTCGAGCAGCGCCTGTGCATGCGCAAGCCGCTGGTGTTCGGCGTTCAGCTCATCCCACTCGTGCAGGCCGGGCGCCAGCTTGACGAGTTCGCCCACCTGCCACTGCAGGCGCTCGCGTTCACGCTCCAGGCTGTCGCGCTGTGAGCGGGCGGATTCGAGCGCTTTCAAAGCGCTCCGCCAGGCGGCCCAGGCGGTGCCCACCGGAGCCACGTCCAGGCCGGCCTGCGCGTCGAGCAGCGCGCGCACCGCAGGCGGCCGGGTCAGCGATTGCCAGGCGTGCTGGCCATGGATCTCGACGAGGCTTTCCGCCGCCTCGCGCAGTTGGCCGATGGTCGCGCTGCTGCCGCTGACCCATGCGCGGCTCTTGCCTTGCGCGTCGATCGTGCGTCGCAGCAGCAACGTGTCGCCGGTGTCGAAACCCGCCTCGTCCAACCACGGCCGCAGCGCCGCGGGGGCGTCGAATTCGGCGCTGATCTCGGCGCGCGTGGCGCCTTCACGCACCACCCCGGCGTCGCCGCGTCCGCCAAGGGCGAGCTGCAGGGCGTCCACCAGGATCGACTTGCCCGCCCCGGTTTCGCCGGTCAGCACGGAGAAGCCGGCATCGAAGTCCACGTCGAGTTGCTCGACGATGACGAAATCGCGCAACGACAGCCGGCGCAGCATGGTCAGACCACGCCTTCGTACCAGCGAAGCTTGCGGCGAAGCGTGGCGTAGTAGCTCCAGCCGCGCGGGTGCAGAAACCGTACTTTGTGCTGCGATCGGTTGACGCGCACCTGGTCGCCATGCAGCAGGCTCGCCAACCCTTGCATGTCGAAATTCACCGACGCGTCCCGCCCGGCGACGATCTCGATCCGGATCTCCTGTGTGTCGGGCAACACGATGGGACGGTTGCTGAGCGTGTGCGACGCGATCGGCACCAGCAGCCATCCGCCGATGCCGGGATGCATGATCGGCCCGCCCGCCGACAACGAATACGCGGTGGACCCGGTGGGCGACGCGACGATCAGGCCGTCGGCCCTCATGTTGGCCACGAAGTCGTCTCCCACGTCCACGCGCAACTCGACCATGCTCGCGGTCGCACCCCGGCTGACAACGACGTCGTTCATCGACAGGCCGTCGAAGATGCGCTCGCCATCACGCCAGACCCCGCCATCGAGCATGGTGCGGTGCTCTTCTTCGTAGTCGCCGGCGATCATCGGCGCCAGCGCGTCGCGGAAGCGGTCCATCGGCACGTCGGTGATGAACCCGAGACGCCCCTGGTTGATGCCCACGAGCGGCAAGTTGTAGCGCGCCATCTCGCGTGCAATGCCGAGCATGGTGCCGTCGCCGCCGACGACCACGACGAGATCGCATTGCTCGCCCATCTCGGCGGGCTTCAGGCTGTCGAAATCGGTCACGCCGGTGGCCAGCGCGGTCTCGCGCTCGAAGGACACCTCGAGCCCCTGCTCGACGAGGAACCGGGCGACCTCCTCGAGCACGGGACGGATGCCGCGGGCCTGATATTTGCCGACGATCGCAGCGTGGCGGAAGCGGGCGGGCATGCGAAAGATTAAACCATAGGGCCCATGAACACCGCCCACGTGCACCCCCCGGCAAACCTGTGGTTCCGTACAATCGAAACATGCTGGACGACCGTGCGAAGAGGCTGCTGAAGACCCTTGTCGAGCGTTATATCGCCGACGGCCAGCCCGTGGGCTCGCGCACGTTGTCGCGCGCCTCGGGGCTGGATCTCTCGCCCGCCACGATCCGCAACGTGATGAGCGATCTCGAGGAGCTCGGCCTCATCGCCAGCCCGCACACCAGCGCAGGGCGCGTGCCCACGCCACGGGGTTACCGCCTCTTCGTCGATACGATGCTCACGGCGCGCCCGGTCGACCTCGACCAGCCGACCCCGGAGATGACGGCCGCACGCGAGCAGCTGCACCCCGACCAGCCGCAACGCGTGATCACGCAGGCGGCACAGCTGCTGTCCAGCCTGTCCAGTTTCGTCGGGGTCGTGTCGGCGCCGCGCAAGGCGAGCGTCTTTCGCCACATCGAGTTCCTGCGCCTGGGTGACCGGCGTGTGCTGGTGATCATCGTCGCCCCCGACGGCGACGTGCAGAACCGCGTCATCTTCACGGCGCGCGACTACACGCAGAGCGAACTCGTCGAGGCCACCAACTACCTCAACGCGCACTACGGCGGCCTGACGATCGAGGAGGTGCGCGAGCGCCTCAAGCGCGAGATAGACGCCTTGCGCGGCGAGATCGCGGCGCTCATGCAGGCGGCCGTGCAGGCGGGTACCGACGCGATGGCGGAGTCGAGCGACCAGGTCATCGTCTCGGGTGAGCGCAACCTGCTCGGCATGCAGGATCTGCGCAACGACATGGGCAGCCTGCGCAAGATGTTCGACGTCTTCGAGCAGAAGACCGAGCTGATGCGCCTGCTCGATGTATCCAGCCGCGCCGAGGGCGTGCGCATCTATATCGGTGGCGAGAGCCGCGTCGTGCCATTCGAGGAACTGTCCGTCGTCACCGCGCCTTACGAGGTGGACGGACTCGTTGTCGGCACCTTGGGTGTCATCGGTCCCACGCGCATGCCCTACGACAGGATGATCCAGATCGTCGACATCACCGCGCGCCTGGTGGGCAACGCTCTGTCGGCCAAGTAGTGGCGGGATGGCCCACGGGCGCCTCCTACAATCCGCTCGCTTCCCGTGGGCCGTTAGCTCAGTTGGTTAGAGCAGAGGACTCATAATCCTTTGGTCGTTGGTTCAAGTCCAACACGGCCTACCAGTTTTACTAGTGTTTCTGCGATAGCGAACACTAACAAATGTGATCAACTTTCGGGCTGGTGCCAGTCTGGTGCCAATTTTGCGGTGGTTGCCGTCCTCGAAGCCTGGTGGCATGGGCAACGAGTACCGTTCTCTCGATCGATATGTCTAGGGCTCGCGCAACGCCTGTTCGACCGTGGCCAGCATCAGGCACAGGGTCATGGGCTTGACGGGTGACTCGATGAAACCGCGCGAGACATAGAAGCGTCGGGCCTGTTCCGAGATCGCGTGAACCAACAGCGCGGTGACGCCGGCGATGTCGGCGGCCTGAATCGCGCGCCGGATGGCGTCGTTCAATAGCGCCGTGCCGATGCCCTTCAGGTGGTGGTCCTTATGGATCGCCAAGCGGCCGAGCACGAGCACAGGGACCGGGTCAGGCCGGTTCCGCTTCATGGTGGACGGCGCTTCTGCATGCCCAATGGCGCCGGCAGCCAGGCAGTAGTAGCCGATGACGCGGTTCTGCGCGGGGCCTTCGCACACGACATAGGTGCGCGACGAGCCACTGGCCTGATTCCTGGCCGCGCGGCGTTTCAGCCAGTCGTCCAGCGACGGCTCGCCGCTGTCGAAATCGGCTAGTTGGTGATGGTCGGCCAGCGGCTGCGGCGCCGAAAGCATCGCCGCCGTCACTTCACGCGTCGGGCGGTCGCTTTGCCGGCGGCTGCAGCCTTGTCCGGCTTGGTTTCCCAGGGTGCACGGGCCTTGAGAGTGCGGCGCAGGCGGTCCGTCGGCGATGGTGGTTTGTCGAGCAACGTCTGGAAGGCGGCAAAGCTCTTGGCGTCGAGACCAAAGTAGGTTTGGTCGAGCAGCACGTCCTCGGCCTGCTTGCAGGCAGCTTCAAGCATGAAGTCCGAACGGCTACGGCCCAGACGGTCGGCTGCTTGGTCGATCAGATCACGTTGCCCGGCCTTGGCGCGGATGCTGATCGTGACGGGTTCATGGGTCTGGGCCATCAGGTACCTCTGGCGTACGTTTGTAGTTCGAATAGTGTATGTCATTTGTCCATACAAAGGCTTGAGTCAGCGAACATCAGGACATGTCGTTCGTCCCGTGCATCAGTGATGGTGCAGGCGCTGTCTGCAATATCTGATGCCAACGCGCTGGGCGATCGGCCTCGCGCAATCGCCACCAACGCTTCAGCCAACAACACGATGATCGGACATGCACACGCGATGAGCCTGTCGACTCGCATGTCGATCGTGAGCGTGGAGATGCCGGCCTTCCGCATCCTGGTGTGGGTGCGAAGCCGAACGATGCGAGCTCAAGAAGAAAGTTGAAACAAACAGTGAGCTGCACGCGCTGCTCCTGGGACTTCGCGGGGCCATGCGAGACGCCGAGGGATGAAGTGGGACCTGAGGGCTCGCTCAATGCAGGGACTACCGCTGTTCCAAAGGCGTCGGCA
>JAHECD010000101.1 GCA_024641945.1 Rubrivivax sp.
CAGCGATGCAAGCCTAACCTGCCGGCGGGCCCTTGAGCTCGACGACATTGCCCTCGGGGTCGCTGACGTACATCGACGGGCCTTCGCCCTCGGCCCCGTTTCGCCGGGCCACGGCGCCGGCCTCGATGCCGGCACTCGCCAGCGTGGCGCGGATTTGCGTCTCGTCGAAGGGCTCCACGCGGAGGCAGAAATGGTCGAGGTTGCGCGCCTCGCGGCCCGCAGCAGCGCCGCCAGCGCGGCCGAGTGGGCCGTCCACAGGCACCAGGTCGATGAGCGAGCGGCCGGCGCGCAACTGCACCAGTCCGATGGCGTCGTCACGCCGCTCGACGGTGCAGCCGAGGACGCCGCAATAGAAGTGCAGCATCTCGTCGAGACCGGAGACACGCAGCACGAGGTGGTCGATTTCGCGGATGGTGATCACGGCGCGGCGACGGGCCCGCGCAAGGCGGCTGCGGGCGTTGAAAGCAAGCGGCGCGCCGCCTGACGCGTCAGGCGGCACGGGTCTGTGCCGCCCGCTCCGAAGGCTACCCCTTGCGGGTGCCGAACACCAGCATCAACCCGCCCGCGAGCACGGCGCCAATGCCCGCCCACACCGGCACGTTGATCGTTTCCTTTTCCTTCACCGACAGTTCGATCGGGCCGAGCTTCACGGCGCTGGTGTCCTTGGTGTAGCTGAAGCCACCATAGGCCAGCGCCAGGGCGCCGGCGACCATCAATGCGATTGCAGCCATCTTCAGTGCGTTCATGTCGTCCTCTTGTAGGTTGACCGCCATTCCTTCACTCCAAAGGGGTCTCGTCGGCGGATGAGCGGATTTGATCGGCCCGGCCGCGCAGCACCTGTAGGACAACGGCGCATCGAAACGTGCGACAGCACGCCGGCATCCGCTGGGCCAGGTCGGCGCCGTGCGGCCGCTCCCGGGAATCAGCCAGTTCGGCGCCTGATCGCCTGCGAAGGCGGCAAAGCCGGTTCTTCGTCGACCGCCCTCGATGCGCGGACTTGCCTGTTCCGGCCGTCGCCGGCGGACAGGATCCGGCTATTGGCCCGCCGGCGCCCGGATACCGGTTCGCGCGCGGTTGATCTCCTCGCCGGCCGCGCGCGCGTCTTCGCGTTCCTTCTCCGCCTGCGCCACCGTACGGCACTTGGTGACGATGAGGTTGGTGCCGGTGGCGGTCTCCTTGCTGCAGACGACCGCAGCCTGGGTATCGCCGGATTCAGGCCCGGGAGCGGCGCAGCCCGCCATGGCAAGAACCATCAACACGGGAAAGAAGTTTTTCACGGAGATCCTCGAAGAGTGACCGGTCGAAGGTTTCCTCACGACAGGCCCCTCGATCGATTTCACCAGTCTCGCACAAGGCCGACGCGCACGTTGCACGGCGCGCACCGGCCATGCGGGCAGAGCCACCCCACACACGCGGCGGCCGCAGGTCGAAGGCCTACCGGCGTGTATAGCGGCCGTCGAAAGCCACCGCCCAGGGTTCGCCGGGTGCAGCGGTCTCCCACAACTGGCGCACGCTGCCATCGGCGTTGGGCGTCCAGGTGATGCGATGGCGCGCCACCTTGCCGTCGGCACCGGTGGTCTGCCCCTCGAGCACCATGCTGTCGTTGCGCAGCCCGCCTTCGAGCAACAGGAGCAGCCCCGACGAATCGACCCACGACTGGTGCCAGACCTTTCGGCCTTCGTCGTAGATGTTCAGGCTTTCGCCGCTGTAGCCGCGACCGGTGTCGTAGCGCTCGTGCAGCACGCAGCCGCCGTACTCGCGCTGCACGCGGTTGGTCCCCGCGAATTTGCCGCCGGGACCGTGCACGTTCCACTCGCCAGCCCAGAAATCGAATGCGCGGTGTTCGGGTGCGCTGCATGGCACCGGCGCAGCCTGGCCCAGCGCGGCGGCGCCCATGCTGAGTGCGGCGGCCCCGACGACGACGGCGATCCAGCGCACGCGTCGCGTGCTCACCTGGCCCGGCATGGCCGGACGCAGGCCGATTCCTGCATCGGAGGAGCGGCCGGACATGGAATCGATCTTCATGACGGTCACCTCACTGATTGCCGATGATTTGAAGCGTTTGAGGGTCTGGCACGCCATCGAAGTATCGGACGAGTGCCCGCCCGAAAGGCCCGCCATCGCCACCCGCCGCCTGCGCAAAGAGAGTGAGGCACGAGCGCAACTTTCTGGCGTCGATGGCGCCGAGAACGCGCTGCGCGGTGACATTCTCCAGCGCGTCGAGCGCGGCCACGCATTCCAGCAGCCTGGGGCCGAGCAGCGTGTGCGCCAGGTACGCCCGGGCCTCGGGCAGGCCGGAAATGCCGTAGAACACCGACTCTGGGCTCGAACCCAGGCCGCGCAGTTGGGGCAGGACAAACCAGATCCAGTGCGACCGTTTTTGTCCGGCGCGCAACTCGGCCAGCGCCTGCCCGTACACACCGTCCTGTGCCCGGACGAAACGGGACAGATCGAACGGGTCGTCGTGATCGGCGGGCATCGGGCAGCGGCCCCGACAAGATGCGGGGCCGGCCTGGATATTCGCATGCCGACCGGCCTTTGCGGATGGGCGCCGACCCGGGGCCCCAGACCCCAGGCCCCAGGCTCACGCCTCACGCTTCGGCGTGCGGCAGCGCCTGCAGGGCAGCGATCGTCTCCAGGCAGGCACGCGCCGCCTCGGTGCCCTTCTTGACGAAGTGCTCGCGGAAGAATCGCTCGTGCTCCTCGTGCGCATGAAAGTCGCGCGGCGTCAGCACGGCGGACAGCACCGGCACGCCGGTCTCCAGCTGCACACGCATCAGACCGTCGATGACCGCGGCGGCCACGAACTCGTGGCGATAGATGCCGCCGTTGACCACCAGGCCGACAGCGACGATGGCGTCGTACCGCCCGGTGCGTGCCAGGCGCTGGGCGTGCAGCGGAATCTCGAAGGCGCCCGGCACCTCGAAAACCTCCACCTGGTCGGGCGGCACACGACATCGCTCCAGTTCGGCGCCCAGCGCGGCAGTGCCGCTGGCAACGATGTCGCGGTGCCATCCCGACGCGACGACGGCGACGCGCGGTGGCTGCCGCGGCGCGGCGCGCGCCGGATGCACGGCGGGGATCTCATTGGAGAGCTCATTGGGGTGAGCCACGGAATGGGGAGCTGAAATCTGATTCATGGAAGTCCTCGTCGAGGCGGTTGACCAGAATCAGGGCGCACGCAAACGCGGCACCTGCACGCCGAAGCGCCGGGACCGTGACCACGCGATCTCTTTCATCCGGACTGTGACCGTCGGCTCTGGCATCGCACCAGATCTGCTGACCCCGGCGCAGGCAAGGGCCTGTGCCGGGCGCTCGCGGGCTGCTGCAGCATGCTGCAGATACCGCCGGTGGGGAATTCCGCCCCGCCCTGAGAACGCTGCCGGCCTTGTGGGGCCGGCGGCGAAATTCTAGGGTCGAGTCACGGCCGGACGGTGTCGCGCGGGTGGCACTCGGCCGCCGGCAGCGAGCGAAACCCGCGGATCGAATGACTTCGCAATCATCGGCGTGGCGACACCCGATGCCTGAAGGTGTGCGCGCAGCCGCAACTCGATGTCCCTTGCACGCGCATCGCCGCGAACCGCAGGCACCCCCGGCTCGCCACGCTGGGCGCCGGCGGCAGCAAGCTGCTTCGCGAGAACACGCAATGCCGGCGGCACGACGGCATGCCCATGTCCGTCCGGAGCGCCCAGACGGCCTCGGAAAGCGATGCGCGCACCGTGCAACTCCTGCGCGCAATGAATGCCGCTCCATGCTGCGGCGCGAAGGACGGCACCGACCCTTGAGCGCCGTCAACGCCGGCGAGCGGCGCACGGTGGAGCATCGTCGTGGGCAAGACACAGCCGCACGGGCAGAACGGAGGCAGCGATGGCGCTGCACAGGATGGCACCGGTGGATGCGGCCTGGTTCCACATGGACGGCCGTGCCAATCTGGCGATGGTCACGAGCGTGATGCTGACAGCCAGGCCGCTCGACTTCGACAAGGTCAAGGCGCTGTATGCGGCGCGCCTTACACGCTTCGACCGCTTCCGCCAGCGTGTCGTCGAACACGGCTTTCCGCTTCCGGTGCCGCACTGGGAGGACATGCCGGACTTCGACATCGGCCAGCACATGCACCATGTCGCGCTGCCGCAGCCGCGCAGCCGGCGCGTGTTGATGCAATTGCTGAGCGACCTGGTGAGCACGCCGCTCGATCCGCTGCAGCCGCTGTGGCAGGTGCACCAGGTGGACGGCGTGGACGGCGGCAGCGCACTCGTGACCCGGTTCCACCATTGCATCGGCGACGGCACGGCGATGACCGCGCTGGCGCTGCAGCTGTTCGACACCCGACGCGGCACGCCGATCGCGGCCAGCGCAGCGGCGTCCCTGCATGAGCGCGCGCAACGGCGACACAACCGCCCCGAGGGATGGATCGAATCGGCATTCGACGGGCTCGGCGAATCGGCACGCGCGGTGCTGTCGACGGCCGACACCGCGTGGCAGACCGTGCGCCACCCGCAGGCGCTCATCGACCGGGCCGCACTCGTCGCCGGCGGCACGGCCATGGTGTTGCACGAATTGCTCAAACCCGGCGATCCCCCGTCTCCGTTCAAGGGCCGCTTTGCAATGCCCAAGCACGTGGCCTGGTCGGAGCCCGTGGCCATCGCCGACGCCAAGGCCATCGGCGCGCAGGCCGGCGCCAAGGTCAACGACGTGTTGGTGGCGTCGATGGCCGGTGCCCTGCGTGCGTACCTGCGCGGCCGCGGCGTCGACGTCGACCACACGACGCTGCGCGCGATGGTGCCGGTCGACTTGCGCCCGCCCGAGCGGGCGCTCGAGCTCGGCAACGACTTCGGGCTCGTGATCCTCGACCTTCCGGTGTCCGAACGCACCGCCCGCGCACGGCTGCAAACGACGAAGGCCCACATGGACGAGCTCAAGCGCTCGGCCGAGCCGGTGGCGATGCGCGTGCTGCTCGACCTCTTCGGCCGCACGCCCAAGGCCGTGCAGGACATCCCGGTCTCGATGTTCGGCAGCAAGGCGAGCATCGTGATGACCAACGTGGCCGGCGCGCGCACGACGCTGTACCTCGCCGGCGTGCCGATCGAGCACATCGTCTTCTGGGTGCCGCACCCGGGCGAGGAGATGGGCCTGGGCATCAGCATCCAGAGCTACCGCGGAAAAGCCGCGCTGGCGGTCGTCTCCGATGCCGGCCTCGTGCCCGACCCCGAGACGATCACACACCGGTTCAATCGCGAGTTCGCCACCCTGCTGGCGGCGGCGCGACGTACCGGCACGCCGGCGGCGAAGTCCACGGCACGCCGACGGGGCGTGGCGCCATGACCCCGCTGAGCGGCGTCGACGCGGGCTTCCTCTACCTGGAGACGGCCGAGACGCCGATGAATATCGCGTCGGTGCACGTATTCGACCTGCCGCCGCGCTACCGGCGCGATTTCTGCAGCGAGGTCCGGCAGCAGATGGCGCGCCGCCTGCAGCTGGCGCCGGTGCTGCACCGCAAGCTCGCGCCGATGCCGCTGCACCTGGCCAGCCCGGTGTGGATCGAGGACGACGCGGTCGATCTCGACCATCACGTGCAATGTGTTTCGCTGCCGCCGCCCGGCACGCTGGCGCAGTTGGAGGACTGCGTGGCCAGCCTGCACGCGCAGCTGCTCGACCGCAGCCGCCCGCTGTGGCGCCTGTACGTCATCGAAGGGCTGCAGGGCCGGCAGGTGGGCTACTACTTCAAGGTCCACCACGCCGCGCTCGACGGGCAGGCGGGCATGCTCCTGGCGCGTGCGATGTTCGACCTGGCGCCCCGGCCGGCGGCGCTGCGCGGCACGATGCGTCCAGTGGCCGAACACCCTGGGATGATCGCGTTGGCCGCCGCCGCGCTGCGCCACGACGCGGGCCAGTACGTCAAGCTCGTGCGCCACCTGCCCGACGTCGTGCGCGCGCTGTCCGGCCTGCTGGCCGCACCCCCGGCGCCCGGCGCCGCCGAGGGCCGACTGGCGCAGAACGTCGCCTTCGGACCGCACACGGCGCTGAACGTGCCGATCGGCCCCGAGCGCGGTTTTGCCGGCCTTTCACTGCCGCTGGCCGAACTGAAGCGGCTGGCCACCGCGCACGATGCCAAGCTCAACGACGTCGTGCTCGCGCTGTGCAGCGGCGCGCTGCGCCGCTGGCTCGCGCACCACGGCGGCATCCCGAAGAAGCCGCTCACCGCGGCGATGCCGATCTCGCTGCGCGAATCGGGCAACCGCGAATACACGACGCAGACGACGATGCCGCTGGTCAACCTGCAGACGCACATCGCCGACCCGGTGCGGCGTCTGCGCGCGATCCGTGACGCCGCCGACGCGGTGAAGGCCGCCGTCAGGCAGGCGCGCGGCGTCGTGCCGATGGACTTCCCGTCCATCGGCGTGCCGTGGCTGCTGCAGGGTCTCGCGCAGGTCTACGGCCGCTCGCACATCGCCGGCGCGATCCCGGCGCTGGCCAACGTGGTGATCTCCAACATTCCCGGCCCGGACGTGCCGCTCTATGCGGCCGGTGCCCGCATGACCCTGTACTGGCCGGTGTCGATCGTCGAGCATGGCCTCGGGTTGAACATCACCGTGCTGAGCTACGACGGCGCGATGGGCTTCGGCTTCACGACCGCACGCGCGGCCGTGCCGGAGGCGCACCAGCTCACGCGCGCGCTCACGGCCGCGTTCGAGGAACTGGCGGCCCGCACGCCAGTGGCAGCCGCGGACGTGCCAGGTCCGCGCCCACGCCATCGCAATAGCAAGGCCACCCGTCCGCCGGGTGAACCCCCCGCCTCACAACCCACGAAGCGGCGGACGACGCCGCGCACCGGACACCGGTCAGAAAGATCCACGAGGAGCACGTCATGAGCCCGAGCACCCCGCAACGCAAGGCCTACCTCGTCGGTGGCGGCATCGCCACGCTGGCGGCCGCGGTCTACCTGATCCGCGACGGCGAGATGCCGGGCGCCGATATCCACATCCTCGAAGAGGCGCAACTCGGCGGCAGCCTGGACGCCGCGGGCTCGCCCGAAGCGGGCTATTCGATGCGCGGCAGCCGCATGTACGGCGCGGCCTACATGCTGATGTACCAGCTGCTGTCGAGCATCCCCTCGCTCGACGACCCAGCCACGTCGGTGACCGACGATACGCTGGCCTTCTGGCAGCAGGCGCCGTGGAACGCGACCGCGCGGCTGGTCGAGCACGGCCAGGTCGTCGATGCGGCCGACTTCGGCCTGAGCAACAAGGACCGCGTGGACCTCGTCGGGCTCATGTTCCGCCCGGAGGGTGTGCTCGGCGACCAGCGCATCGAGCAATGTTTCGACGCGCCCTTCTTCGAAACGAACTTCTGGCTGCTGTGGCGCAGCATGTTCGGATTCGAGATCTGGCACAGCGCGGCGGAACTCCGGCGTTATCTGCTGCGTTTCCTGCGTCTGTTCCCCGACCTGCCGACGATGAAAATCGTGCAGTCCACGCGCTACAACGCACGCGACTCGATCGTGCAGCCCATCGTGCGCTGGCTCGAAGCCCAGGGCGTACACATGGACGTGGGCGTCAGCGTCACCGATCTCGACTTCGCACCCATCACGGGCCACCGCAAGGCCGTGCGCCGGATCGTTGCGACCCGCGGCGGGCGCAACGCCGATATCGAGGTGGCCAAGGGCGACCTGGTCATCGTGACGCTGGGCTCGATGACGGCCGACGCCAGCTGCGGCGACATGCATAGGCCGCCGCCGCCGCCCGCGCACCGCAGCGGCGCGTGGGCGCTGTGGCAGCGGCTGGCCGGCAAGGACCCGGCCTTCGGCCGTCCGCAGGCCTTCTGCGGCGACGTCGGCCGCACCCGGTGGGTGACGTTCACCGTGACCCACGCCGACGACCGCGTCGTGCGCAAGATGGAGCGCCTGGGCGGCCGCCCCGCCGGCGAAGGCGGGCTCGTCACCCTCAAGGGCTCGGGCTGGGGGCTCACGTTCCATGTCTTCCACCCGCCGGCGTACGCCGGTCAACCGGACGGCACGCAGGTCTGGTGGGGCTACGGCTTGTTCGCCGACCGCCCGGGCGACTTCGTCCCCAAGACGATGCCGGCGTGCAATGGGCGCGAGATCCTCACGGAGGTCTTCTCGCACCTGGGCTGGCAGGACGAACTGCCCGCGCTGCTGGAAGGCGCCACCTGCATCCCCTGCCTGCTTCCCTACACGACGAGCCAGTTCATGCCGCGCTCGCCTGGCGACCGCCCGCCGGTGGTACCGCCAGTCACCACCAACCTGGCCTTCGTGGGCCAGTACTGCGAGATCCCCGACAACGTGGTCTACACGGTCGAATATTCCATCCAGTCGGCACTGATCGCGGTGGCGACGCTGCTCGGCCACGAGGAAGCGATTCCGCCCACGTACCGCGGGCTGGAGCACCCGAACGCGCTCGTGGGCGCGATGAAGGTGATCCTTCGGTAGACCGTGCCGGCGGCCCGACCAATTTCATCGACGCTTGAATGGGAGAACACCATGACATCGAACCGCACCCACCTGAAACGCCTGGCTCGCGCGGCCTTGTTCGTGCCCGCACTGCTGCTGCTCGGCGCGGCCGTGCAGGCGCAGACCACCGTGCGCTACAAGGAAGTCCACTACCAGTTTGCCGATGGCAACGTCGCTGTCGGCAACCCCGCCGATGGACAGGTTCGCGGGGTCTGGGTCCGCAGGGGCCTGACGATCTTCGACGACGGCGAAGTCGCGTCGTATTCGGCCCTCGGCGACATCGACATGACAAAAGGCAAAGGCACGGTTTCCGGCACCGACACGACGTTCTTCGCCGACGGGTCGTCCTGGTCGACCCAGTTCACGGGCCAGTTCTCGGTCGGCCCGAAAGGCCTGTGGGTGATTCCGCACGAGGGCCGTTTCATCAAGGGCACCGGGCGCTTCGAGGGGATCACCGGCACGCTGGTCTACACGTCGAAGCAGATCGACAGGAAGCCCGATTTCGCCGGCTTTGCCGAGACCGAGGGCAGCGCGACCTACTCCCTGCCGGTGAAGTGAGCGGCCGGCACCGGCGCGGGCAGCGGCCCGCTGGTGTCGCAACCTCGCGTGGCGTTCAGTCGCGGCGCGGGCTGCACTTGGGCACCGGGCTGGGGATCACGTTGCACCGGTCGAAGGCCTCTGCCTTGGTGGCCCCATGGGTCGTCCGGTAGGGGCCGAAGCATTCGACGCTCTCGTCGTACAGGCGCCACCAGGTCTTGCAGTCGGTCGCGTCGTCGACGCCTTGTGCTGGGCGCCTGGCCGGCGGATGCGGTGCCGCGCTGGCTGGCCCGGCGGCGGCAGACGCCGGCGGCGCGGAGGTGACGGCCCGCTCCTGTTGCGCCTTGGCCTTCGTGGCGCGCTCGTCCGCCTCGCGCTGCTGCTGCGGCGACAGTTCGTAGCGGCCTGAATCCGTGCAGCTGGCCGATGACCGGTATCGCTCGGGCACGGTCTCGGCGACGTGGGTGCGCCCGTTTTCGTCGACCCAGCGGCAGATCGGCGTGGCCTGCGCGCCCGCCGCAATGGTCAGCGCGCAGACGGCGCCGAGGCGTTGCGCAACCGCAATGAATGAAGACATGGCATGAACCCGGCAAACTGCGCACATGATCGTGTTCGCACGACGCCGACGGCTTGTGCGGCGTCAACCGGCGCTTTCTTTGCGATTCGGCGTCGCCGGCGACCGACGCAGGCGCTTGCCCGGCGCGCAACATCAATCCCGCAGCAAGGCCCATCGCTCGTGGTCGCGCCAGCGTCCACCGATCTTGAGGTAACGCGGCGAGAAGCCTTCGCGCCGGAAACCGCACGCCTGGACCAGCGCGATGGACGCGGTGTTCCCTGGCTGGATGTTGGCCTCCAGGCGGTGCAGCCGCAGCGCCTCGAAGGCGTGGCGCACCACGCGGTGCAGGCCCTGCCGCATGAGGCCCCGGCCCTGGAACCCTTCGAAGGCGAAATAACCCAGGTAGCCGCTGCGAAACGCGCCGTAGACGACGTTCGTCAGGTTGATCGCGCCGGCCAGGTGGCCCACGTCGCCCGCGCAGACGACGAACCCGAAGTCGCTGGGCGGTGAGAATCGCTCGAAGTAGCGGGCAAAGTCCTCGGCGCTGCGCGGTGCGTTGACCCAGCGTGCATGCAGCTGGCCGCTGCGCGCCACCCCAGCGAGAAACGCCCGTTCGTCCGACATCGCCACCGGGCGGATCGCGACCGCCGGGCCGGCGGCAGGGCCCAAGGCCGCACAGGCAACCATGCGCGCACTCAGCCTGCGGCACCGGCAACGCCGGGCTTGCGCGCAACGATCGTGCAGAAGACCTTTTGCGTGCCCGCCGGCGCCGCAAAGACTTCGTTCCGAAGGCTCAGCAGGTCCCAGCCTTGGAAGCGCACCGGCAGGTCGTCCGGCGTGAAAAGGCAATGGCCCTCGGGCGAGAACATGTCCATGTAGGTGGTGCCCTCGACCAGAACATTCACCGCCGCGACGCCGCCGGCACGCACATGCGATTGCAGCTCTTCGAGCTTGCGGTAGGCGGTCGGGCAGTCGAAGAACATGAGCAGGCCGATGCAGACGACCGCATCGAACGTGCCCGGCACGCGGTGATGCTGGAGTTCGGCTTCCTGCGCCAGGATCGGCAGCGCCTCGCGGCCTGCGAGACCACGCAAGTGTTCGATGGCGGCATGGCTGCCGTCCAGCGCGACCACGGAGCATCCGTTTCGGGCCGCGGCCACGGCCAGGTGGCCCAGGCCGCAGCCGTAGTCGAGCACCCTGCCCTGCAAGTGCGGCAGCGCGGCCTGCTCGAAGGGGTTCAGTTCGGTCCGCGCTTCAGCAAGCTGGCGCTGGAACTGCTCGTCGAAGAACCGAACGCTCGCATTGGGTTTCATCGGCGTCAGGTGCAGTCGTCGAGGCTCAATGTGCGCGGTAGGCCGTGTGGCAGGCGACACATTGTTCGGTCACCGAGGACAGGGCCGTGACAGCCCGCGCCACGTTGCCGTCGGCGCCCGTTTCTTGCGCCACCAGCGCAAACCGGCTCGCGGCCCTGTGCATCTGCGTGCCGATGTCCTGCATCGGTTGCGGCATGAACGCCGCCATGTGCGCGGCGCCGTGGGCCTCGAGCGACGACAGGCCGATGCGCTGCTCGGCGACGTCCGCCGCCCGCTGGTACGCGCCCGCACCCAGGGCACGCTGGATCTCGGTGAGTGCAAGCAGGTGGTCACGCATGTTGGACAGCATGTGCTGCGTCATCGGCGCGGGCAGCGCGACGAGCTGCCGCGGGTCGTCGGCCGCGGCGGTGGCGCAGCCGACAAGCCCGGCGATCGTGGCGAGAAGGGCGATGGTCTTCAGGGTGCGGCGCATGGTGTCATTGCGGGTATGAGGGCAGGTGTGAGGCTGGGTGTCAGGGGCTGCAACGGCGACCGTCGTGCCGGGGCGGAAAGACCCACCACGCCGCCACCACGAGCATACCGAACAGCGTGTAGGCCAGCGTGAACGCCCAGAACGGCAGATCGTGGAAGAGGAGTCGCTGCACCCAGTGTTCGATGAAGCCGGCGCCATCCGACGCCTCGCCAGCTTGCCGGCGCAGCCAGGATTCCAGGACGGTGAGCGGGCACAGCTGCCCCAGCCAGGCCTGCACCACGACCACCGCAATCGCCACGAGGTGCGCCACGCGAAACGGCAGCGCGTTGACCCAGCGCCATTGCATCAGGTTGCCGGCAAGCACCACCCCCAGGCCGCCCACGACGAACACCACCACGGCCAGGTGAAGCAGCAACACCGCATCCGCAAGCCACCGGAACGTGGGCGCTTCCAGCATGTCAGGTCTTGCAGGCCCGGGGCGGCCGCGTGGTCAGGCAGCGCCTTCGCCACCGAACAGGCCCGGCGAACGTGCCCGTCGGTTCGGTCAGGTACACCAGCCCCGCGGCCCTGCAGGCCGGCTCAGCCGAAGGAGCCCATCGGCCCGGGATACGCCACCTCCTCGAGCAAGCCCGTGTCCACGTCGTAGACAAATCCGCGCACGGTGACCGCGTCGGGCCCGCTGGTCGGCAGCCACGGATGGTTCAGGATGGACGACATGCCGCGCCGCACGTCCCACTGGAGGCGCTCGGTGCTCGCCGCGCTGCGCGGCGCATCGAGCGGTTCGATCGCGCCGCGGAAGGCGTGGAACTGCGCGGGCGTCGACGCGCACTTCTGGCAGCTCTTGAAGGCACGGTTCGTGGCCTGGCCCAGCAGCTTCTCGGCGGCAGGGTCGCCTTCCAGCCCCGTCTTCAGCAGATCGTCGGTGAACGCGAGCATGCCGCAGCGCGTGTGGTGGATGAGGATGATCTCGTTGGTATCGAGCAGGTGGTGCGAGATCACGAGGCAGCGGATCGCATCGTCGGTGACCACACCGCCGGCATTGCGGATGATGTGGGCGTCGCCCGTCTGCAGGCCCAGCAGGTCCTCCACGTCGAGCCGCGCGTCCATGCACGCCACCACCGCAACCCGCCGTGCCGGCTGGATCGGCTGCTTGCCGGGATAGGCGGGCTTGTGCAGTGCGTGACCCTCGGCGTACTGCCGGTTGTTGGCCAGGTATTCGTCTGTCGTCGACTTCGCCATGGTCTCGTCTCCTTCAACGGATGGGGACATTGCCAAAGCCTCCGTGCCGGCCTGTCCCCGCACCGGATCCGGAGTTCGCGCCCGGCGGCGCAGGCATCGTCATTTGGCGACCGCGGCCTCGGAGATCCCTGCCAGCGCCTTGCCCAGGTTGCTCACGACGGGGCAGTCGACGGCTTCATGGCGCTTGGCCAGAAACGCCGGGTCGTTGTAGCTCAGCCAGACCTGGCCGGTGGTGTCCTGCCAGACCAGTGCCTTCAGCGGCAGGTCGATCCCGACCGACTGTGTGCACTCCATGAACGGTGTGCCGCCTTGCGGGTTGCCGAAGATCAACAACTCCGTCGGCCGGAGGCTCTTGCCGATCTTGGCCGCCCCGGCGGCGTGGTCGATGCGGGCAAAGACGTTCAGCCCACGTTCCTTGACGATCGACTCCAGCCGGTCCATCGTTTCGCGGGCGCCGTGCGTGCTCTTGATCGAGACGAGCCCGTCGGCCGCCTGAGCGGCGGCCGATGCCCCCAGCAGCGCGGCGGCGGTGAGCAGCGCGGTCAGTGGCCGGGAGAGAAGCCGGGTGAGAAGCCGTATGTTCAGCGAGGTCGATTTCATGATGTCTCCATGGCCACGGTGCAGCCGTTGCAGGGCATGGCTTTGACGCGCCACGGGCCAGGCCGGCGGCACGCCGCGCGCGAACTCGCGGCCGTTGGCATGCCGGGTCAGCCCGCTGGTGGGTTCTGCGGGAATTGGGGCGCGCCCTCGGGATAGGGCACCCAACCCTGCGCAGACGCGCACCAGATGTTCGCCGACGGCTTGACCCACGAGGTGTCGTCGAGCGTCCCGGCCTTGAGCCAGTCCAGCTGGGGCGTGGCCTCCACGTCGGAAAAGATCGGCGAGCCGCATTGCGCGCAGAAGTGGCGGTGGACGGGCAAGCCGCTCGTCCCCTTGTCCTCGTAGCTCGTCGTCTTGCCCGCCGTGAACTGCAGCGAGCCCTTGGGGATGCCGACGTTGACCGAGAAGGCCGACCCGGACTGCTTCTGGCAGTGGGTGCAATGGCACAGCGCCGTCATGACGGCCGGTGCCGCGCACGCGTACCGGACCGCCCCGCAAAGGCAACCGCCAGTGATTTCAGACATGTTCATCTCCTTGGCCAGATGGGTTCGGTGCATTGGGCCGCAAAAGCAGCCGCAGGGCAATCGCGGGCGCAGGGTTTCGCAGCGTTTTCCTGGGTCAAGGCCCTGGCCTCGGTCAGGGTCCGTGGCGCTGGTCGCCGACGCTTTTTAAGCGTTAGAGCCCGCCACGCTCGAAACATTGTTCGTTGACCGTCTTGCCCCACTGGGCGCCGCGTTGTGTGCCGACGAGGCGGAAGCCGTGTTTTTCGTAGAGGTGCCTTGCGGCATGCAGTTCGTCGAACGTCCAGAGATAGACCTGGCGGTAGGCCCGGGCGTCGCAAAACGCCAGCGCTTCGCCGAGCAGCCGGGTCCCGAGGCCGGTGCCGCGCGACGCGTCGGACGTGATGAACCAGCGCAGGTGGGCGCCGTCTTCGTTTGCGTGCGACCCGTCGATGGCGATCGAGCCGTGCACGGTGTGGCCGTCGGTGGCGATCCACAGGCCGTCCCGTGCGTCCGTGTAGCGCAGGCAGAAATCGGAAAGCTCGGTGGCCACCTTGGCTTCGAAGGCGACGCCGAAGCCCACCGTTCGTGCGTAGAAGTCCGCGTGCATCGCGGCGATGCGGCCGATGCAGCCCGGGACGTATCCAAGGTGGAGGTTCATTCGGGGCGCCAGACTGGACGTGGGAATTTCACGCTGCGTGGTCGACCGCGACACGCGCGGCCTCACCGCAGGGCATATTCGTCCGCCAGCGCGGCGGCGACCCGGCCGATCAGCGACACCGGCAGCGCCTCGCCGTAGGGGAAAGAAAGGTTGCCCTTGGGCCCCCGGTACTCGGCCGTCTCGGCGATGAGCGCCTGGTGCCGCGTCACCGGCGGATAGACGCCGATGTGCCGCTTGAACGCCGCGAAGTAGAAGAACGTGCGCTTCGTCCTGAACGCCGGCATGTTGTAGCCGATGGTCCGGCTGGCGCCAGGGACCCGCGCCTCGACTTCCGCCTGGATCTGCGCCAGGAGCGCGCGGATTCCGGGCGGCTGCTCGGCGAAATAGTCTTCGTGCGATGCGTACGGCATGGCCTGAGTTTCACGAGAGCGATGCGGCGTTGCCGCCATCGTGGCCATGCCGGGCGACGCGGGCAGGGCCGGATGCCGGCGCGCCGCGCGATCGAAGCCCGGGCACGCTCACTCCGCCGTCACCCCAACAGCACGGGGTTGAGCCGCCACAGCGAAAGCGTGAGCGCCGAAGCAAACGACACCCACACCAGGTACGGCACGAGCAACGCCGCCGCGGGTTTGCTGACGCGCCAGAACAAGACGATGGTGGCGAGGATCAGCACCCACAGCAGGCCGATCTCTGCCAGGGCCAGCCCACCCCGGTGCCACACGAAGAAGAACCAGGTCCACAGCGCGTTGACCACCAACTGGACGATGAAGACGAGCAGCGCGCTGCGGGCGCCCGCGAATCCGCGCGCGCGCCAGACCAGCCAGGCCGCAATGCCCATGCACGTGTACAGCACCGACCAGACCGGCCCGAACAGCCAGCCCGGCGGCGCCCAGGCGGGCCGCGCGAGGCCCCCGTAGAACGCCCCCGCGCTGGCCGATGCAAAGGCGCCCGCGGCCGCTGCGGCAAACGACACCAGCAGCCATCCGAGCAGGCCGAGGGCCTGGGCTGAAGTCGACAACGGCACCGGGCGATTCACGCGTGGCCTCGACGATCGAAAGCGACTTGCCCGGGCTGAACCAGCCGCAGCGCGGCAACCGGCAGGGAACCGCCGCGAGGGGACATGCCGGATCTCATCGACTTGGCTTGCCCACCGATGAAGCCCGCGTGGTACGCACTGCCCATCATGACTCGGCCAGGAAACGTGCGATCTCGGCGTTGATCGCATCAGGGTGCGTGACGGGTGCCATGTGGCCGAGGCCCGGAAACTCGACGACCCGCACCCGTGGCAGCACAGGGACGAGCACACGCGCCACCGCGTGGGCCGATTCAGGCGACGCGCCACCGAGCATGTAGAGGATCGGCATGTCGAGTGCGGCAAAGGCGCGCGCGGGCGTCGGCTCGGTGACCAGCGCGTGGGCCCAACGGCGCACGTTGACCGTGGCGTCGGCAATGGCCGGCTTACGCGGCGCCGAGGTGGCCGCCCAGCTGCCGGCGCCCATCCAGAAGTCGATGAAATGCCCGGCCGCGGCGTCGCGATCGCCGGCATCCAGTGCCGCCTCCGCCGCCGCAACCGCGTGGCGGATGCCGTCGGCGCCGTTGGGCGGCGGCGCCACCGCGTCCACCAGCGCGAACAGCGTGGGTTCGAACAGTGCCATGGCCCGCACGCGGCCCGGCCGGGAAAGCGCCGCCATCAGCGCCACGGCGGCGCCATACGAGTGCCCCACCAGGCTGAACGGCGTGCCAGCCATGTCCAGCACCGGGTCGATGAAATCGACCTCGTCCGTCAGCGCGATCCGGCGGTCGGAGTGCCAGTCCGGGCTCTTGCCCGAGCCGTACGAATCCGGCGCCAGCACATGGTGGCTGGTGGACAGCACATCCATGAGCCCGCGCCACTGGCCCGAGTTGCTGGCATTGGAATGAATGCAGACCACGCCTGGGCCCGCGCCGGCTTCACGGAAATGGGGTTTCAAGCCGGTGGTGTGCATCGGGTCAGACCCCTTCGCCAGAGAGTGGCTTGAACATGCTGATGTTGGTGGGCTCGAAGCCGAGCCGGGCGTAGAGCGCACGCGCCCCGGCGTTGTGCCCGAAGACGTGCAGCGCAATGCCGGCGAGCCCCCGGCGGCGCACGTCGTCTTCCAGCGCCATGAACGCACGCGTCGCGTGCCCTTCGCGCTGGCGGTCGGGCTTGACGCTCACGTCGTACACATACGCGATGCGGGCATTCGCCTTGGTCGTGACTGCGAACCAGAGCATGCCGACCGCCACCGCGTGCGCGTCCACGATGGCGTAGAAGTGGTGGTCCGGCGTCTGCAGCCCCTGCGGGAGCATCTCGTCGTTCTCCTTGCGCGCCAGCGCCACGGCATCCTCGGCCGGCCATTGCCCGGACGCCACCTTGTCCGCGGCGTAGGCCGGAATCGACTCTTCGAGCCACGCGGCGTATTCGAGTTCCGTCATCGGGCGCAGCGCCGGCATGGGTGGCTTTCAAATGTCTAACGAACGAACCAGCCAGCCATGCGTCCGGTCCCGGCGCGTACGTTGCTCATCCGAACACCGTGTCGCTTTGCGCCTGCGCCGAGCCCAGGAAGAGCCTCAACACGGGCGAGCCGCCCTCGTGCTCCCAGACCCGGGCATGCACCACGAACTGCCGGCCCGCGAACCGGAGCACGTCGCCCTGCGCCGGCGGGATGGCATGGCCGTCCCAGAAGTTGGGCACGGTCACCTTGTTCTGCCGGATCCAGGCCTGGTCGTCCCGGTCGAATGCAAGGGCCACGCGGATGGATGCTTGGGTCACTGTCCTTCTCCAGAGTCTGCATGGCGATGGATTGTGCGGGCGCCGTCATGCCCCGCCATCACCTGTGTGCAAGATGGGTCTCACTGGACATTGTCGTCCTGCCCCGAGAGCCCACGTCACGGGCAGGCACTGCCCTGCTCAGTCCACCAGCTCGACGAAGCCCGGCAGGCCGCGTACACGCTGGAGCCACGCCTGGATCGCCTGGTGCCCGCTCAGGTCGACATCACCGTCGCCGCAGTGCGCCAGGCTCGGAAAGGCGGCGATATCCGCCACCGTCGGGTGGTCGAGCGCCAGCCACTCGCGGCCCGCGAGGCGCGACTCGAAGAGTGCCAGTGCGCGCGCCGTATTCGTGGCCACGGCATCGCCGGCCACGCAGAGCGACGGAAAGTGTTTCTTCAGCCGGGCCTCGTAGGGGCCGAGCCTCAGCTCGAAGGCGGTGGCATGCAGCCAGCCGTTGACGACGGCCTCGTCGTCGGCATCCACCGGCATCCAGCGCTCGCCCCCATGCCGTCTTGCGAGCCAGACCAGGATGGCGCTGGAATCGCGCAGCACCATCGGCCCGATGTCCAGCGCCGGCACCTGGCCGAAGGGGTTCTTGCCAAGCATCTGCGGCGAGCGGTGCTCGCCCTTGCGCAGATCGACCGGTTGCCGCGCACACGGCACCTGCAGCATCGACAGCAGCAGGCGCACCTTGTAGCAGTTGAGGGAGAGCCGGGAGTCGTAGAGCGTCAGCATTCGCAGTCAGCCTTGCCGTGGCAGGCCCCATGGATGAAAGGTTGCGCCGCCATGCGAGCCCTGCGCGGTGGCGGGCCTGGGCCCGGAACGCAGAGCCATGATCAGCAAGGCGCACGGCATCGGCGTGCCCGCAGGCCTGCCGGTCGCGCGCACCGTACCGCGGCGTGCAGCCCCGTCACTCTGCACCCTGTGCGCCTGCCGCCTGCTTGCTCTTGGGCACCAAGATGTCGACGGCCTGTGGCACGCTGACCAGCACGATGCAGCCGCCGTCGGAGTGCACGGCGTGGATGTTGCCGGGCGCGGTGTAGAGATAGTCTCCGGCGGACAGGCGGTCCTTGCCAAGGCGGATGTCGCCTTCGAGCACGTAGATCTCTTCGCCGCCGGGGTGCACGTGGCCCGGGTAGCTGGCGCCGGGGTCGAACTTGAGCAGGATGGTGGGCGAGCGGCCGGCCGCTTCGTCGTAGCGCAGCACCTTGACGTAGACACCGGTGACACCCGGCTCGTCCAGTGGTGCCCAGTCCACGCTCGACGTGCGGACGAGTTGGTTGAGCTTCGGGTTGGGCTTGATGCGGACTTCCATGCTTGCGCTCCGGGAGGTCTTCGAATCGTGCTCGGCAAGGACCGTTGGCGGGCACACGTTGATCAGCGACTGTAAGTCCGCGTTGATGGCGCGCAATGGATGCACCAGGCCGGCCGCCAGTGCGCGGACGGATCGGACGTGCAGCAGTGACCAGCGCCCATCGCCCGGAGCCCCGCGGCCCACACGCGCCAGGCCGCAACCAGGGCGCCCTTACCTGGATGATGCAGCGCGCCTCTAGCGGAGCTTGGTGCGGGCCAGGCGCTTTGCGTTGGCCACAGCCTTGCCGTGCACCGGCGACAGGCCCTTGTTCAATATCCCCAGGGCAGCCCCTTGGGCTTGCCGCACCAGCTTGCTACCCGCCGGCGTGCCCCAACCGGCAGGCGACCACGCCGAGCCGAGCAATGACAGCGCCAGCGCCTGGTTGGCGACAACGGCCTGAGCGGCCATGGCCTGCCAGGACTGCATGAACGCAGCGTTCTTTTCCGCGACCATGCGATGGAACTCCTTGCGGTCGCGCACCGACGGCACCGGGCCCGCCATCGCCATGCGCGCCACGCGATGAGCCACCACCTGCGGCACTGCGAAAGCCAGCTCTGCAGTCTTGGTGGATATCGACTTGGTCTTGGCGGTTCGCGACGGCATAGGGCTCCTTGGTTACGAGACCACTGTAGCCCAGGGAGCGCAATGAAGCACAACAAGGCCGTCTGTAGAGTGGCAGTCTGTTCTCTGTTCAGCCATCGATCGCGTCGCCGTCGTCATCAAGAGCCAATACCGCTAATCAATGAAATGAACCAACACGCACAAA
>JAHECD010000191.1 GCA_024641945.1 Rubrivivax sp.
GCCGCCGGGCGCCTGCGCCTGCGCAAGGTCTTCATCAAGGAGTTCGTGCAGGCCGGCACGATTGCCGCCGACGTGATGCGCCGCGGCAGCATCGCGCACCTGCACGGGCACTTCTGCCATGGTGTGACGACGATCACGTGGCTGGCGGCGCGAATGAGTGGTTGCAGCTACAGCTTCACCGCGCACGCCAAGGACATCTACCAACCCACGCTGAATCCCGGCCGCCTGCTCGAGCGCAAGATGGCCGGCGCGCGCTTCGTCGCGACCTGCACCTGCGCCAACGCAGACGTGCTGCGCGCGCGCCACCCTCGGCCGTGCGAAGTGCATGCGATCTACCACGGCCTGGACACCGACTGGTTTGCACCGCCGCCGCGTGTGGCCGCAACACCGGGCGAACCGCCGCTCATCCTGGCCGTCGGCCGCTTCGTCGAGAAGAAGGGCTTCGACCAACTCGTACAGGCCTGTGCCCGCCTGCGCGACGCCGGCGTGCCCTTCGGCTGCCTGATCGTCGGCGAGCGCGGGCCGGCACTGGAACCGGTGCGGGCATTGGTCCATTCGCTCGGGCTGGATGCGCAGGTACGGCTGGCGCCGGCGATGACGCAGGACGAACTGCGCCGGCTGTATGCGCGGGCGCGCCTCTTCACGCTGCCCTGCCAGGTCATGGAGGACGGCGACCGCGATGGCTTCCCCAACGTGCTCGCCGAGGCGATGGCGATGGGCCTGCCCATCGTCAGCACGGCGATCTCGGGCATCCCGGAACTGGTCGACGACGGCGTGCACGGCCTGCTCGTGGAGCCCCGGGACCCGGCGGCGCTGGCGCTGGCGCTGCGCCGCGTGTTGCAGGACGACGGCCTGCATGCGCGGCTGGCGCAGGCCGGCCGCCAGCGCATCTGCGAGCGCTTCGACTCGCGCCGCACGACGCTCGTTCTTCGCGACCTGCTGCTCGCCCAGCTGCCATTGGCCGCCAATGGCACGCCGGCGCCACGGGAGGCTCGCGCATGAACCTGCACGACGCCGACACCATCGTCGCCGGCACGCCGGCCGACACGATCTTCGCCGCGCCGTGGCGCGACCTCGACGATGCCGCACTGCTGGCGCACTTCCGCAGCGCGCGTCCGGTCTTCGTGGATCTGGTGGTGGACCACGACGAATGCCCGCCGGAGCGCCTGGACGGCGTGCTGCAGGGCCGCTTCGAGTTCAACGGCGAAACCCATGCGCTGCCGGACCCGATCGACTGGCTCGCCAATCCGAGTGCCGACATCGAGTGGCAGATCCTGCTGCACAAGTTCTACTACGCCGCTGGCCTCGGCCAACGCTATCTCGCCACCGGCGACGCGCGTATCGCGCGGCGCTGGGCCGCACTGATCGATGGCTGGATCGACCAGGTCGCGCCGGGCTTCATCGCGGCCGACGTCACCGGCCGGCGGGTCCAGAACTGGATCTACAGCACACGCGCCTTCGTCGCGCACGGCGTGCCGCACGAGGCGCCCGTGGATCCCGCGTTCTTCCGCCGCCTGCTGCGCTCGCTGCACACACAGGTCGAGTTCCTGTGCTCGAACCTCACCCCCAAGCGCAACCACCGCACGCTGGAGCTGTACGCGATCTTCCTGTCCGGCGTGGCGTTCCCGGAGATGGAGCGCGCGGCACACTGGCGCGAATTCGCGATGGCGCAGACGCTGGCCAACCTGCGTGCCGACCTGCTGGACGACGGCGTGCATTGCGAGCTGTCGACCGACTACCACCACCTGGCCGTACGCAACTGGCTGCACGTGCGCACGCTGGCGCAGCGTCACGGCGTCGCGGTGCCGTGCGAGATGGATCGCCTGCTCGAGCGCGCGCTGGAATTCAGCCTGCACGTGCACAAACCCGACGGCGTGGTGCCCAGTCTGTCCGACGGCGACGCGCGCAGCTACCTGGCACTGCTCGGCCAGGGTGCCGACCTCTACGGCCGTGCCGACATGCGCTGGGTCGCGAGCCGGGGCGAGCACGGCACGCCGCCGGCGCACACGCTGGCCTGCTTCGAGTCCAGCGGCTACTGCGTCGTGCGCAGCGATTGGGGCCTTGGCGCTCACGACTTTGCCGATGCGCAATACCTGGTCTTCGACTGCGGCCCGCTCGGCGAAGGCAACCACGGGCATTTCGACTGCCTGAGTTTCGAGCTGGCCGCGCATGGCCGCTCGCTCGTCGTCGACCCGGGTCGCTACACGTACAGCGAAGCGGGTGACATCAACTGGCGGGTGCACTTTCGCGGCACATCGGCGCACAACACGGTCTGCGTCGACGGTCACCATCAGACCCGCTACGAGCCTCGACCGATCAAGGAAGCCTCGCGGCACACCACGGGCAGCGTGCGCCACAAGATCGCTGGCCCGGCGCCGGTGGCCACGCTGCGCGAGGCCGTGCAGGCCCCCGGCTTCCATTTGCTGCACGGCCACGCGGCCAGCGCGGCCTACGACGCCATGCACGAGCGGGTGATCGTGCGCCTGGGGGCGCTGTGGGTCGTCAGCGACTGGCTGCGTGCGGGCAGCGAACACGACTACACGCTGCGGTTCCAGCTCGGCGCACCGGCCCACGGCCGCTCGCGTGTCGTCGACGGCACGCGGTGGCGCATCGACAGCCCCGGTCTCGTGCTGCTGCAGCCGGCGCGCACCGGCATCCGCACCACGCTGGCCGCCGGCTGGGTCTCGCCGCAGTACGGCCACAAGCATCCGGCGCCGGCCGTCGTCAGCCACGCGCGGGGGCGCGACGTCGATTTCGACACCGTGCTGCTTCCCGGGAACGGGACGCCCCCCGCTGCGCAGGCGATGGACGCTGCCGACACCAGCGGCGTGCTGCACATCGAGCACGCGGCACAGGGCGAGACGCTCTTCGACACCTGGCTGCACGCACGTGCCGAAGGTCGTGTGCAGCGCCGGTTCGACGGCTTCGAGTTCGAAGGCCGGTGGCTGCTGCTGCGACGCGATGCCCAGGGCCGCGTGCTGCACGCGCTGAGCCATGCCGGCGCGACGCTGCACCGCGCCGGGCGGCGGCTGCCCACGACCGTCGCCACGGAGGTGCGCAAATGACCGACGCATGGCCGATCGACCCGATGCTGCCGCACCTGGCGCTGGCGCTCGATGGCGGCGCGATGCAGCGCCACTTCACGAGCCACGGCGGGCTGGCGCCGGGCTGGTCGGTGCGCGAATGCCGGGTCGAACGCGTGAAATACCGGCCCCGGCGCAATCTCTCGGTGGCCTATCGGCTCGAACTGCGTCACGTGCGGCGTGGGCTGCGGCACGATCAATTCGTCGCCACCCGTTGGTGCGCCGATGGCGAGTCGCTCGCGCGATTCGCCAAGGCCCAGGGGCGCCCGCAGCTCGCCACGCCGGCTGGACCCACGGTGATGCACGATGCGGCGCTCGACGTCGTCGCCCATTGGTGGCCCAACGACGCCCGCCTCGCCGCCGCCGCCGCGCTCGGCGACGGCCGGCGCATGCACACGCAGTGGCTGCCCGAGGTCGCGCGCATGCTCGCCGCGCCGTCGGCCACGCTCGTGCAGTCGCAACTCGAGCTCGTGCAGCTCGTGCCCGAGCACCGCGTCACGGCCCGGGCGCTGCTGCGCCTGGCCGATGGCTCGGAGCACCTGGTGTACGCCAAGGGCGACGCCGCACAGGGCGGGCCGGTCACCCAGGCGGCCATGCAGGCCTTGTGGGACGACCCCGCGCGCCGGCGCGGCACGCTCCACGTGCCGCAGCCGCTGGGCTGGCAGCCGGGCAGTGGGCTGCATTGGCAACGGGCCCTTGTGGGCGACGCGTTGCTCGACATGCCGGTGCGTGACCCGGTGGACGTGCACCGGCGCGTGGGTTCGCTGCTGGCGGCGCTGCACCAGGCGCCGGTGCAGATCGCACGCACCGAATCGGCGGTGGCGGCGCGCATGCGCCTGCCCGAACTGCACGAGACGCTGTCGCAGATCGACGCCGCCTGGGGCCCTGCCCTCGACCGGTTGACCCGTGCGCTCGGGCCCGCGCTGGCCGGACTCTTCGACGGTGCCAAGGTCACGCTGCACGGCGACCTGCATCCGCGCAACGTGCTCGTCGCGCCGGACGGCCGGCTCGGCCTGGTCGACCTCGACAGCCTGCGGCGCGGGCCGGCGCTGCTCGATCTGGGCGCCTGGGCGGCCGACGCGCTGTACCGCACGCATCTGGGCGGCGGCTCGATCGAGACCAGCGTGGGGCTGCTGCGCGAGCTGCTGCGCGGCTACCGGCATGCCGGCGGCAGCGCGCCGAACGAGGCCGACCTGGCCGTGGCGACGGCCTGGCAAATGCTGAACCAGCGCGCCTGGCGCTGCGCGGTCAATCTGAAGCCGGGGCGCTATGCGCTCGTGCGGCCGCTGCTCGAGACCGCCCAGTTGCTGCTCGCCACGCGCTCGCTCAACGCGGCCCCCCATGCCCGAAAGGCGGCCGCATGAATACGACCGCTGGCGCCCGCACGCACACCCATGCGCGGGCCTCGCAGTGCCCTCCTGAGGCCGGACGCGCGCACAACGCGCTTAAAGAACGGCGCACCGAACCCGACCGGAGATGCCCATGACGACACTCGATCGCCACACCGCCAGCCGCATCGATCACCTGCTCGACGCCCAGGCCATTGCCGCGCGCCTGCACGAGGCGCTGCCCGGCAGCGCGGGTACCCGGCTCGCGGGCGCGCGCCTGCACCAGTCGCGCCGGCGCATCTCGAACAAGACCGAACGCGACGGCGCGCCGTTTCTCGATCTCGCCTACGCGCTGGACATGGCCGACGACCGCGGCCGCACGTCGACACGCTGGTGCAGCCTGCAGGCCTGCACGCAGGGGCGGTCAGCCGAGCTGTCGCGCGCCGGTGGCATTCACCTCGCGGATCTGGACGTGGTGCTGAGGCCGCTGGAGGACGACCCCGCGCTGCACCAGGCCGCGGCCTTCATCGACGCCGCGCAGGTGCATGCGGCCGTGGCACGCTGGTGCGACGCGCCGGTCGACG
>JAHECD010000102.1 GCA_024641945.1 Rubrivivax sp.
GTCGAACGTGGGCACGAGGCAGGCCACGTAGCGCTCGCCCGGCGCCAGGCGCTGCGCGGCGAGCAGGCGCGAGCGCACGCGCGACGGTTGCGAGCGCACGATCGTGGCCACGTCCGCGGCGGCGTCGAACGGCCCCTGCATTTGCACGTGCGCAAAGGCCGCCAGCTCGTCGAAGGCCGGCAGCTGCGCGGCCGGCAGCGTGAGCGTGGCCAGGCCGCCGGGGCGCAGCGCCAGCGCCTGTGCCGAAGCCGCCTCGGCCACGACGACGAGCGTGAGCCAGGGGGTCAGCAGGCCGGTGCCGTCGGGCGCCGATGGGGTCAGCAGCCATGGAAACGCCGGCTCGACGAAGGCCACGCTCGCCAGGCACGACGACGGGAACGCCGACGATTGCGCGGCCGGGTCGGGCTCCATCGGCAGCGCGTCGGCGAGTTGGCGCACGTCGCCCGGGCCCAGGCGCTGGAGCGGCACGTTGGCGCGCACCGCGCCGACCTGCAATTCGAGCGACGTGCCCGCGACGGGTTGTTGCGCACGCAGCCAGGGCAGGAAACGCAGGCTCATCGCCAGGCCTCCGTCAGTACCGCACGTACGGGCGCCGTGGGCGCCGCGGGCGCCGCCACGCGCATGAAGACGATGCCGGTCGGGACGGCGGTGTCCGTGGCCGCTGCCAACGGTGCCGCAGGCGGTGTCAGCCGCGCCGCCGACCACGCACGCATCCACGTGACCGGCGACGACCCTGCGCCGCGGTAGGCCGCCGCGTGCACCTGCACCGGCCGTACCGGCGCTTCGGCGAAAGCAACGTCGAGCGGCCGCACGAGCACCCGCGGGCCGCGCGGCGGGGTGTGCGGATCGGGCGGCGGCACCGTCGGCAGCGGCACATAGTGCGGGTCGATGACGACCTCTTCCCAGTCCTCGTCGACATCGCGCGCCGCGCCGCCCTGCAGCGGCAGCGCGAACTCGAAGCCGTTGTCGTGCTGCACGACGACCGGCGCGCGCAGGGCTTCGTCCTGCGTCATGTCGAAATACAGGCCGGGCGCGAATTCACCCACCCGCACCGTTCGCGCCAGCGGCGTGCCGCCGATCGGCGCGGCCTCGACCGTAAACGCACGCGGGGTGGCGATGCGCTGCGCGCCGAAGAGGTCGATCGTCACGTTCAGCGGCACGATGTCCTGCTCGAAATGCGTGCGGCCGTCGGGCGGCAGCGTGATGCCGCGCTCGCGTTCGACCAGCGCAACCCCGGCGACCACCGGCACGCGCCAGGCCGCCGGGCGCTGCAGCTCGGCCGCCAGCGCCTGCTCGATCTCGGCGACCGGCAGGCGCGGCGCATCGCGCGCGCCCAGGTCGCACGAGAAGTGCTTGGTGCCGGAGAACCAGAGGAACTCGTAGTGCGCCGCGCCGACGAGGCGGTAGCGGTCGGTCGCGCTGTAGGTGCAGTCGACGCCGAAACCGGCGAGCGTGCGACCGAGCACCTTGAACGTGAGGTGCGCATGGAAATCGATCTGGCAGCTCCAGTCGAAGGCCACCAGCGCATCGAACGAGATGCCGCCGTCGAACGAGAAGCCGAAGTAGCCCGCGTGCAGCGACGCCGCGATGCCGAACTGCAGCGAGCTCGGTGTCCACGCCAGATAGCCCGACGCCTCGAGCCGCAGGCTGTCGCCCTTGGTCCAGATGAAGCCGATGCGCTTCATGCCGCCGAGCGCCGGCCCCGGCACGGCATAACCGGGGAAGAAGCCGCCCAGGCTGATCCACGTGCCCTTGCCGACCGGGCCGTCGCCATCGGGGTCGCCGTGGAAGATGAGCGCGCTGCCGGTCATCTCGACGCCCCAGATCCTGGCGTCGCGCAGCTGCAGCAGCAGGTAGCCTTCGCTGCGGCCGAAGTTCCACAGGCCCACGCCTTCGAGCGTCCACGGCCGCTGGCTCGGCACCTTGAGCTGCGCCACCGCGAGCAGGTGCAGTTCGAGGCTGCCGCGGTCGTCGTACGGCAGCTCCGCGAGCACGCCGATGCGTGCGCTGAAGGTGCCGCCCTTGGACTCGAAGCGCGCCATCGCACCGAGCACCATCGCCGGGCCCGGCGGGAAGAACTTGTCGAGCGCGGCCATGATGCGCGACTCGTTGGCGACCACGTCGCGCGGCATCAGCACCAGGTCGATCTCGCCGCTGCCGAGCGCGGCGCGCAGCGCATCGGCGTCGACCCGGCGGCCGCGCGCGACGAGCAGGCCGATGCCCTGCGGCAGGAACGGCGGCCCCGGGGTCGCGCGCTCGAACGTCACCAGCCCGAGCCAGCGCTCGCGGCTCTCGTACTGGCCGATGCCGGTCAGGCGGAATTTCTTGCCCAGCGCGAGCTCGACGACGCCGGTCACGCGCCCGCCGCCCACACGCAGCATGCCGCCACCCTGGACCGGCCCCGCGCTGATGGCCAGGCCGATGCCGGTGGGCGGCACGCCCTGCATGTCGGCGTCGAACAGGCCGATCAGGCGGCCGTCGCCGTCGGGCGCGCTGCGCACGAGCAGCCGCACCCCGGTGCCGGCGACGGCCACGGTGGCGAACCGGCCGATGCGCAGCGTGACGTCGGCCAGCAGGTCGGCGTGCGCGTCGAAACCCGCAGCGCCTTGCTGCAGCGCCAGCCGGGCAAGCAACGTGGCCTCGGCGAAGGCGTCGCCGGTCGGCTTGCCGTCGGCGCCCTTGACGGCGCCGACGGCCAGGCGCTTGCGCACCTCGAGGCCCACACCGCCTTCGAACGTGAGTTGCTGCGTGCGCGTGTCGTAACGCAGCAGCAGGTCGGCCCGGCCGCGGAACGGCAGCAACCCGCTGGCGGACAGTTCCAGCCCGCGCAACGCCGCCGTGAGCGTGAGCGTGGGCTGCTGCGCCGCGGCCTCGATCACCGCCTCGAGCCGCAGCTCGTCGAGGTGCAGGCTCAGACCGCTGCCGGTGCGGCCGTCGGGCGGCACCGTCATCACGTAGGCCATGCGTGCACGCAGCGCGGGGTTCGCGCCGGCGAGCAGCGGTTCGGCCACCGGCAGCAGCGCGGTGAAGCCGGGCTCGACCTCCACCTCGAAGCGGTGCCGGCCGTCCTCGCTCTGCTCCTTGCGGTTGAAGTCGCCTTCGACATACAACGCGACGGCGCCGCCATGCGTCGGCAGTTGCGCGGGCACCGGCAGGATCGTGAACGACGCCCCGGACTCCACCCAGGGCCGCGGCGGCGTATCGAGCACCTTGAAGGCGGCCTCGTCGAGGAACGGGCCTGTGGCCGGCGGGAAATACGTGGTCATGCCGCGCGCCAGCGCGCGGTGCTCGGCCGGCGGCCACTCGTTGCCCACGTCGTCGAAGCCGACGCGGTAGATTGCGCGCCAGTCGTCGGGCAGGGTTTGCAGCCAGGGCGCCTTCGGCACCGCCAGCCGGCGCCACAGCGGGGTGCCGGCGGCCATCAGGATCGACAGGGCCGCCGCCACGCTCTCGGCGCGATCGAGCTTGCCGTCGCCGTCGGCGTCGGTGACGGCGGACCAGGTGGCGCCGAGCCAGCGCGCGATGCGCTCGTCGAAGGTCGAATCGCTGCTGGCCTCGGCCATGCGGCGGTCGAGGATGATGAACAGCGGCAGGATCACCGCGAGCTTGGAGTTGGTGCCGTCGCGCAGGTAGATCTGGAAGATGATCGGGATCACCAGCCGCAGGAAATCGGCCGCCGCTTCCGCGGGGGTGGTGTCGTCGGCGCGTACCGACAGATAGAAGGTGCGGAACTCCGCGAACAGGCCCACCGCGGTCTGCAGCGCGTCGGCCACCTGCAGTGCCTCGGAGGCGTCGTCGAGTTGCGCCGTGTGTTCGTCGAGCGCACGTGCCTGGGCGAGCCAGGCGGCGGGCAGCACGGGTGCCGGCGCCTTCAGGCGCCGCGCCTGTGCCGACGCGGCGCTCTCGGTGCCCAGCGCATGCCCGATGCCCAGCAACAGGCGCACGAAGTGCCTGAGCAGCGAGAGCAGAAAGTCGACGACGAACATGACGCGGCGCCGTGGTGCCTACGCCGACGCCACGGCCGGCGGGAGCTCGGAGCCGATCTCGAGCGAACACTCGACCGCCATGCGGTCGTGCACGCCGCGCGCGACACCGTCGACGTCGTAGCTGTACAGGTGGTGCCGCACCGACAGGCCACCCCCGGCATCGGCAGCGAAATCGACGACGCCGACATTGGTCCACCACATCCAGCGCCGTGGCGGCGTGTTCTCGGATTCCCAGCGGTGCCGGCGTGCCAGTTCGGTGGCGGCCTGCGCGGCGTCGGTCACCAGGCTCGCCTGCACGAGCGGCGGGTCGAGGGCCTCGAGCCGCAGTGCATCGGGGCGTGCGTCGGGCACCAGGCCAATGCGCCAGGCCCATTCCACCGGCGCCGTGGCCGTGCCCGCGGGCAGGCCGTCGGGCGGCAGCATCACCGGGTCTTCGCCGAGCAGGCGGCGGATGCGGAAACTCACGTTCTCGTCGCCGACCGGCAGCACCGGCGGCGCGCCCGGCACGGGCCGCTTCCAGCCCAGCCGCGCCTGCTGCGCGGTGAGCTGGCCGAGTTGCTGCACGAGGTCCATCGTGAAGAGCTCCATGTTCCCCTGCCCGCGCGGATTGCGCAGCGAGCTGCTGATGAGCTGCACGAAACGCGTGGCCAGCGGATCGCCGGCGAGGCGCCAGTAGCTCATCTCGAGCGTGACGCTGTAGTGCACGTCGCCCGAAAGGAAGACGACGCGCCGGCGGTTGGCCAGCCGCGCGAGCATGGCCTCGAACAGGCGCGGCACGAAGCCGAACGGCTCCGGGTCCTTGTTCATGCGGCCCGCGCGCGAGCTCTTGCCACGCGCGACGAACGGCGGCTCGGGCGGCACCGGCACCGAATCGGCCGCGTTGAGCGTGGGCTGCACGACGCCCTCGGCCACCGGCATGCCGATGAACGGCGCCGGCGTGATGACGAGCGACAGCACCGAGCCGGGCTCGGGCGCGTCGGGCACCTGCATCACGAGCGACTCGTCGCTGATCAGCGACGCACTCGCGAGATCGCTCGCCGGCTGGCCGATCTCGCCGTCGCTTTCGGTCTCGAACGCGCGCCAGGTGCGCGAATCGAGCGCCAGCAATTCGTGCTGCGAACCGCGGTACGCAAAGTGCCAGGTCATGCGCTCGGCCGACGGGGTGGCGGCCTCGTCGGGGCGGCGCAGGTCGAACAATGTGTCGAGGTGGTCGCGCACCTTGTCCGGCGGGCCCTCGCTGCGCAGTGTGCCGGTGGCGGGGTCGAAGAACATCGACTGCAGTTCCTCGAGCACCTTGTAGCCCGCCGTGGGCGGCCCGGGCGGCGCCGGCGGTGCGTCCGCCGCCTGCGGCGGGGGTGGCTGGCGCCGGAACGCCAGCGGGTCGTTGCCCCAGTGCTGGAAGAGCGCGTAGGCCGCGAGCATGTTGCGCACCATCGCGCGGCCGAGCGACGAGCCGTAGGTGCGGCGCGCCCAGCTCGCGCTGATATTCCAGTCGTCCGTCACCTCGTGGTCGTCGAAGATCATCAACGTGGGTGTGTTGGCCATCACGCGCCGCACGCGCGGCAGATCGTCGAGATACCACTGCATCTTCGACAGCTGGTTGCGCCCGGAATCGCTGACCACCGGGTCGTCGCCGCTGCCGCCACTGCCTTTGGCGACGCTGTCGTAGCTGATGCGCGCGAACCAGAAATGACGCCCCGCATACCAGCTGGGCGTGAGGGCCCGCGCGAGCGCGGCCTTGACCGGGTCGGGCACAAACGGCGGGTCGCCAGGCAGCGGATCGGGCACCACGGGGCCGGGCAGCAGGCGCGCCAGCACCGCGCCGGGCCGGCCGGCGGCGGTCCAGAACGTGTCCCAGGCATACGGCTGCGCGGCCTTTTCGGGCTTCGGGTCATCCGTGGGCAGCCAGTCGGCACGTTGGTCGGCCTCGGTCAGGTGGCGGTCGATCCATCGCGTCTCGCGCGGCAGCAGCCGCCAGGCCTCGAAATAGTCCAGGCGCTTGCGCAGTTCACCCGCATGGTCTTTCCAGGCGTCGCCGTCCAGTTCGCCGGGAGCCAGACGCTCGTTCGCCTGCTTCATCAACGCGCTCGATTTCGTGCGGAAGTCGGCGACGAGCTCCCAGCGTTGTGCCAGCCGCGGCGCGAGGTCGGGCCACGTCGTGCCGGCCCACGCCGTGAGGTACAGCGCCGCGGCCTCGCCGAAGCTGAGCGTGTGGGCCTCGGCATCGGTCGACGTGCCGCCGCCGAGGTCGTTGATCAGGTGCGTGCGGCGCGACGGCGGCAGGTGGAACGCGTCGACCGGCACGTCGCACTCGCTCAGCTCGCCGGGCTTGGCGCGGTCGAGCGCCAGGTCGATCGGGATGCGCTCGATCGCGGACGTGGAATCGCCGAGCAGGCGCGTCGACAGGTCGATCATGATGCGCAACTGCTCGGTGCTCACGGCGTCGGCATAGACCTGGTCGCCGGTGAAGAGCAGCTGGTGGATGCGTTGCGCGGGGTCGAGGCGCGCGCGCGAAACGAGGTCGTCGAGCAGCGCCGTGGCGTCGCGCTGGTCCACGCAGTGGCGGCGGCAGGAGCCGTGCGCCACGCGCAGGTCCTTTGCCTGCAGCGGTGGCAGCACGAACGACGGCAGCACGCCGGCGTCGTACCCGAGCGCGAGGTGCGGGTGCGCGGCGCCGTTGAAGCCGGGCAGCGCCACGTGGTCCTGCAGCAGCCCGAGCTCGTCGAGGCCCTGTTCGCTGCCATCGACCACGAAACGCACGTCGTAGGAATATGGCTCGCCCCAGTCGAGCCGGGCGGGCGCTGCCGGCTCGAAGACCGCAAGTGCGACGTGCAACCGGGCGCCGACGGCGATGGTGCGGTTCTCGAAGCTGCCTGCGGCGGTCGGACCTGCGGGCAGCGGGGCGCCGAGGTCGGCGCGCACGCCGCGGCCCCTGAAGACCTGCAGGGTGACCGTGGCTGGTTTCGACAGCGCCATCCACACACAGGCCCGCTCGGTATCGACCCGGCGCACGATCGGGCCGGCCAGCAGGTCGGCGGCGGTCAGGGGCACGGCGGGCGCGCGGGGGGCGCAATGCCGGCGCGGAAAATCAACGGGGTCACGTGAATCCTGCGTCCGTGTCGGGTCTGCGCTTATAGGTTCGTGGTCGTCGCACCGGCCATCCCTAACCTGTCGGCGATGATGTGCACATGGCGCACCCCCGACGAGGCGCCCTGCCACCCGACCCGACCAGCACCGACCATGCAATTCGTACCCGCCAGCACGCCCAACCAGCTGCCCTCACGGCAAGCGTGGTGTTTTGCGTTCGTCGAACGCGAGCTGCTGCTGCCCGATGCAGCCACCGTCGTGCTGCGGCCGCTGGAAGCCCACGCGTGGCAGGCCGAGGCCACTGCGCGCCACTATCTCGGCACGCTGGGCGAGGTGGACTGCTGGGCGCTCGTGCTGCCGGCCGCGCCGCCGGGCTGGCGCCGGATGCCGCTGCGTGCCGCGATGATGGGGCTGGAGGCCCCGCTCGGCGCGCTCGCCGGGCGCGCCGCGCAGATTCTCGAGTGGGACCGCAGCCACCGCTTCTGCGGCGCCTGCGGCACGCCGACGGCGTTGCAGGCGGGCGAGCGCGCCCGCATCTGCCCGGCCTGCAAACACACGGCCTACCCACGCCTGAGCCCGGCCATGATGGCGCTCGTGTGGCGCCCGGGCGAGGTGCTGCTGGCACGCTCGCCGCATTACGCGGCCGGCATGTACAGCGCACTGGCAGGCTTCGTCGAGGCGGGCGAGTCGCTCGAGGACTGCGTACACCGCGAGGTGGCCGAGGAGGTGGCGGTGAGCGTGCAGGACCTGCGTTATTTCGGCAGCCAGAGCTGGCCATTCCCTCACAGCCTGATGGTCGCCTTCACGGCACGCTGGACGGGCGGCGAGATCGTGCCGCAGGCGGGCGAGATCGAGGACGCGCAGTGGTTTCCGATCGACGCCCTGCCCGGCATTCCGCCGCGCTTCTCGATCGCCGGGCACCTGATCCGCGACACGCTCGAGGCCATGCAGGCGGGCCGCCACGGCTGAACTGCCGCCGTCGACATCGCCGGCCGCGACCAGCGGTCGGCCACCCGGACTCGGAAGGCCGCGCAGGCCGCACCCAAGGGCGCTCCGGCGGGCCACGCACGTTGCACGATGCGCAATGACCGACCATCGTGCAGGGTAACCAACCGGCCTACTTTGTTGCACTGCGACAATGAGGTGCCAACCGGCGGAGTTCACCGAGGCTGACCGACAGCGATCGATGAAGGCGCATGTGGACGACACGGTGGCACAAGGTGTACTGTCAATATTGCAGTCGGGAACACGCAGGGGTCGTCATGACCGCCGCGACCGCTGCGCCAATTCGGGCCATGCCGTGAAGCCGCGAAAACCTCAACTTCACCCCAAAGCGATGGTCTGGCGAATCAGCCAGGACTCGCCCACGGGCCAGTGGGTTGCAAAGGACACGCCATTGCCGAAGGCATCGCCCATCGATGCCACTGGCGTCACTCCGGGCAGCTGGGTGACCTCGTCGTTCGATCTGTTGTCGGGCACCGACCTGCGCGATATCTCCGAAACGATCCCAGGCGACCTGTTCGACGTGCTGTTCCCGCCCCCACCGGACCAGAAGCCCAAGCCTGGCAAAGGCTGAGGTCGCGCCGGCGCGAACGCTGCGCCGCATGCCGGTTGGACGTTGCACGCGGTGAACGCGGTGATCGCGCTGTCTCCTACACAGACACGCGCATCCTGCCTACGCGCGCGCCCCGAGCGCGTCGAAACAATCGGGCTCTGGCGGGTCCGATCACGGCACCCGCCGTTGAAAAGGGGTTTGGCGATCGCATGCCGCCAGTCCGCTTCGGCACCCACGAACACCAGGGCAGAAAATGAACATCCTGATGGTACTGACCTCGCACGACACGCTCGGCGACACCGGAAAGAAGACCGGCTTCTGGCTGGAGGAATTTGCCGCACCGTATTACGAGTTCCTCGATGCCGGCGCGCACATCACGCTGGCCTCGCCGCTCGGCGGGCAACCTCCACTGGACCCCAAGAGCGACGAACCCGACGCGCAGACCGACGCCACGCGCCGGTTCAGATCGGACCCCGCCGCGCAGCGCGCGCTGGCACAGACGGTCAAGCTGCATGACGTGAAGTACGACCGCTTCGACGCCGTCTTCTACCCTGGCGGGCACGGTCCGCTGTGGGACCTGGCGGAGGACAAGGATTCCATCGCGCTCATCGAAGCCATGCTGGCTGCCGGCAAACCTGTGGCGGCGGTCTGTCACGCGCCCGGCGTGCTTCGGCACGTGAAATCTCCTGACGGCACGTCGGTGGTCCGGGCCCGCTCGGTGACCGGGTTCACCAATACCGAGGAACAGGCGTCGGGACTCACCGACGTGGTTCCTTTTCTGGTCGAGGACATGCTGCGCGAGCACGGCGGGGTCTACTCGAAAGGTGGCGATTGGGAATCGCATGTCGTGTCCGATGGCCTGCTGATCACCGGGCAGAACCCGGCTTCGTCGCTGCAGGCCGCCAAGGTGCTGCTGGCGGCGGTCCGCTGAAGACGAGCCTCGGTCCATCGTCCATGGCCGCGCCCACGCGGGCGCGGCACGGGCACCGTCATTGCTACCCGATGCGGCTGCTCTCAGGGCGCCGGAACGGCGACACGGTTGGCCGGCACGATCATCGGCGTGTACGCAAACACCTCGCGCTCACCCGGATCGACGGTCACCTTGATCCACTGCACGTCGTTGTTGCCGTTGGCGGCGTTGTTGCCGAAGGTCTGGACGCGCGTGAAGTTCTCGAGGCGCCGTCCCTGGGCGTCGAGGAACGGCTTGTCGATACGGAAGTAGTGTGAATCGCCGTGCACGTAGGCGACCGGTTTGCGAAACGCCACGACCTCTTCGCGCAACGCGTTCAGGTAGTCGACAAAGCCGTCGGGGTCGGCGCCTGTCTGGACCAGCGTCTTCGGGTCGCGGTTCGGCGCGTCCCAGCTGTGCCCGTCGAATCCGGGGTCGGCCTGCGAGACGATCATCACCGCGGCGGCGCGGCGCTGTCTGGCCATTGCGAAGGCCTCGCGCAGCCAGGCGATGTTGGCCGCGTTGCGCGCCGCAAATTCCGCCGGGTCGGGCGCCGTGTCGCACAGGTTGTTGCACGAGCCCTGCACATTCAGCGTGACGTACACCACCTTGCCCACGATCCAACGGCGGTTCTCGACGCAGGGCACCGAATTGCCTCCTGTGCCCAGGCAGTAGGGCGCTGCGGTCTGCACGTCCTGCTTCATGCGTTTCTGGCCGAAGGAGTACGGGGTGGAGAAGAACAGCGCACGTTCGTAGTCGAGGCGTTCGAGCGAGTTGTAGCCGCCATTCTTCGGGCGATCGCAATCGGTCCAGTCGTTGTCGCCCGGGGTGAACATCGCCGGCGCCTTCAATGCGTTCAGGTAGCTCAATGCCTGCGTATACATCTCGTTCGAGCACAGGGTCGGCGTCACCGAGCCCACGATCGAATTGCCACTCTTGAGATCGCCGTCGTGCACCGTGAACTTCAGCTTCTGCGCATTCATGTCGGCGATCAGGTTCGGCACGCCGACCTGTGCCTGCTCATCGCTGTAGGGCAGGTCCCCCCAGAGTCCGATCGCGTAGCGGTCCTTGTCGTCGTCGTTGCCGTGCTCGTCGGCCGCCGCCGTGCCGATGCACAGGGCGGCCATCAACAAGGTCGCAAGCACACGGGTGCAAGCGGGTCTGGAACGCTGGTGGGTATCGGACATGTCGGGGCCTTTCTCTGTGCCTGTGGGTGGAATGCGTCGCGCGCCGCGAGCCAGCCGGACTGTCATCCACCGGCGTGACGGCAGCGTGACAGGTGCGGACCAAGCCGTTGCGCGAGGTTCCGATGCGGCTCGCGCGCGCACTGCCGGGATCGACATGACGCCCTGCCCCCGAACACCTGACACGGACGGTGACCTGTAGGATGGTGCCCGCAGGCCGTGCCTTGCCGACAAACCAACATCGAGCATCAACTTGGGATCGCCTTGAAACTCGCCACCTGGAACGTCAACTCGCTCGCCGTGCGCCTGCCGCAACTGCTCGACTGGCTCGCTGCCAACCCGGTCGATGCTGTCGTGCTGCAGGAGACCAAGCTCACGGACGACAAGTTTCCGCACGCCGAGATCGAGGCCGCGGGCTACCGCGTGGCGTGGCACGGGCAGAAGACGTACAACGGCGTCGCCTTGCTCGCGCGCAGCGAGCCTGCCGACATCGTGCGCAACATTCCGGGATTCGACGACCCGCAAGCGCGTGTGATCGCCGGCACGGTGGACGGCGTGCGCATCATCGGCGGCTATTTCCCGAACGGGCAGGCGCCCGGCACCGACAAGTTCGAATACAAGATGCAGTGGCTGCACGCGTTGCGCGAGTGGCTGCGCGAGGAACTCGCCGCGCACCCCGAACTGGTGCTGCTCGGTGACTTCAATATCGCCCCCGAGGACCGCGACGTCTTCGACCCGGTCGCCTGGGCCGGGCAGATCCATTGCACCGACGAGGAACGCGAGCATTTCCGCCGGCTCGTCGGCCTGGGCCTGCACGACGCTTTCCGGCTCTTCGAGCAGCCGCCGAAGAGCTGGAGCTGGTGGGACTACCGCAACCTCGCGTTCCGCAAGAACCAGGGGCTGCGCATCGACATCGTCCTCGTCAGCGAGGCGCTGAAGTCGCGGGTGTCCGCCTGCACCATCGACAGGGCCATGCGCAAGAACGAGCGCCCGAGCGACCATGCGCCGGTGATCGTGGAATTTGCCTGACCGTAGTTTCGGCAAGTGTCGACGCCGCGTCGGGCCCCGCGGCATCGCTGCAACCCCAATGACCCCGGTGCGGACGTCGCCTGGACGCATGCACCGTCGGGCGGCCGGCCGGCGTTGCATCGCTGCTGTCTCGCAAGTGATTGAGCCGCCGGGCCACAGCTCCTAGCATCCAGGGCATTCTCAGGACGGTGAGACTCGTTCGATCCTGTCTGCGCATCGGGCCCGGTGGTTCGCTGCCGTGGCAGCATCGAAAGGCCGCCAACCTCCGGGCCCGACAAACAAGGCGGCGCCGCTCCACGGCGCCCGATGGAGACCGCACCGTGGACTTTTCGCATTCCCCCAAGGTCGTTGCCCTGCAGGCGCGGGTGATGGACTTCGTGCAGACGCACGTGCTGCCGGCCGAAGGCGAATTCGCGCGCGAGATGGCAGCCTTCCGCGCCGCCGGCGACCCATGGCGCCACACCCAGGTGATGGAGGCGCTGAAGGCACGCGCCAAGGCGGCCGGCCTGTGGAACATGTTCCTGCCGCAGAGCGAGGCCGGTGCGGGCCTGACGAACCTGGACTATGCGCCGATCTGCGAGATCATGGGCCGCTACCCGCTCACGGCCGAGGCGATGAACTGCTCCGCGCCCGATACCGGAAACATGGAGGTGCTCGAGCGCTTCGGCACGCCAGAGCAGAAGGCGCGCTGGCTCGAGCCGCTGCTCGAAGGCCGCATCCGCAGCGGCTTTGCGATGACCGAGCCCGGCGTCGCGTCGTCTGACGCGCGCCAGATCGAATGCCGCATCGAGCGCGACGGCGACCACTACGTCATCAACGGCCGCAAGTGGTGGACGAGCGGCGCGCCCGACCCGCACTGCGAGATCCTGATCCTGATGGGCAAGACCGACCCCGACGCCGCGCCCTACACGCAGCAGTCGATGATCCTCGTGCCCAAGGACACGCCGGGCGTCAAGGTCGAGCGCACGCTGTCGGTCTTCGGCTATGACCACGCACCGCATGGGCATGCCGAGGTGAGCTTCACCGACGTGCGTGTGCCGGCGTCCCATCTGCTGCTCGGCGAGGGCCGCGGGTTCGAGATCGCGCAGGCCCGGCTCGGGCCGGGGCGCATCCACCACTGCATGCGGCTCGTCGGCATGGCCGAGCGCGCGCTCGAGCTCATGTGCCGGCGCGCGCTGGTGCGAAAGCCGTTCGGCCGCCCGCTGTCGGACCAGGGTGTCACGCGCGAGCGCATCGCCAATGCGCGCATCCTGATCGACCAGGCGCGATTTCTGGTGCTCAATGCGGCCGACTGCATGGACAAGGTCGGCAACAAGCAGGCGAAGAAGGAAATCGCGATGATCAAGGTCGCCGCGCCGGCCATGGCCTGCCAGGTGGTCGACTGGGCGATGCAGGCGCATGGCGGCGCCGGGGTGTGCCAGGACACCCCGCTGGCCGAGATGTACACACGCGCCCGCACCATCCGCTTTGCCGACGGCCCCGACGAGGTGCACCGCAACCAGATCGGCAAGCTCGAACTGGCGCAATATCTTTCCCCCGCGCATTGACCCCCGAGACCCGATGGACCACGACAGCCCCGCGCCCGACCACCCGACACTCGACTACCCCTGCGGCGAGCCGCCCGCGCCCGGCGCGGCACACGAAGTGGCCCCTGGCGTGCTGTGGCTGCGCATGCCGCTGCCGATGACGCTGAACCACATCAACCTTTGGGCCGTGGCCGACGGCGACGGCTGGGCCATCGTCGACTCCGGCATGCAGACGCCGGATACGCTGGCGGCGTGGCAGATGCTGCTCGCGGTCGATGGCGCCCTCGGCGGCAAGCCGGTGACACGCGTGATCGCGACCCACATGCACCCCGACCACATGGGCATGGCCGGCTGGCTCACGCGCAAGTTCGACGCGCGGCTGTGGATGACACGCGAGGAATACCTCATGTGCCGCACGCTCACCGCCGACACCGGCCGCGAGGCGCCGGACGATGCGATCCGTTTCTTCCGCCGCTGCGGCTGGTCGGACGAGGCGCTCGACCTGTACCGCGCGCGTTTCGGCGGCTTCGGCAAGTACATCCACCCCCTGCCCGACAGCATGCGGCGCATCGTCGACGGCGAGCGCTTCATGATCGGCGCGAACGAATGGCGCGTGCTGGTCGGCCGGGGGCATTCGCCCGAGCACGCCTGCCTCGTCTGCGACGCCCTCGGCGTGATGATCTCGGGCGACCAGGTGCTGCCGCGCATCTCGTCCAACGTCTCGGTGCACCCGACCGAGCCCGACGCCGACCCGCTGGCCGAATGGCTCGCCTCCATCGCCAGGCTGCGAAGCAGCTTGCCCGACAGCCTGCTCGTGCTGCCGGCGCACGGCGAGCCCTTCCGCGGCCTGCATGCACGGCTGGACCGCCTCGCGGCGGGCCATGCACGCGGGCTGCAGCGCCTGAAACGCAGCCTGTCCGAACCCAAGCGCGTGGTCGACCTCTTCGGCGCGCTGTTCGCCCGGCCGATCGACGCGAAGAGCGGCCTGCTCGGCCTGGCCACGGGCGAAGGCGTGGCGCATCTCAACTACCTGGCACGCCGTGGCGAAGTCGTTTGCGAACCGGGCGACGACGGCGCCTGGCGTTACCGGTTGACCGCGTCCGCGGGTGCGGTGGACGAGTCCTCCGATGCCGCCGGGCCGACCGACGGCGCAGACATCCCACCGCCCATGGCCGTATGACCGCGCCGCCGCCCTCAGGCATCCCCGTGCGCACCGGCGCCGACCTGCTGTGCGAGACGCTGCTCGTGCAGGGCGTGGACCACTGCTTTGCCAACCCCGGCACGTCGGAGATGCACTTCGTCGCCGCGCTCGACCGCCAGCCCCGCATGCGCTGCGTGCTCGGCCTGAGCGAAGGCGTGGTCACCGGCGCCGCCGACGGCTATGCGCGCATGGCCGACAAACCGGCGAGCACCCTGCTGCACACCGGCCCCGGGCTCGCCAACGGCCTGGCGAACATCCACAACGCACGGCGCGCGTTCACGCCGATGGTCAATATCGTCGGCGACCACGCCACGCACCACGCCGAGTTCGACGCGCCGCTGGCGTCGGACATCGAAGGCCTCGCGCGCCCGATGTCGCACTGGGTCGGCCGCAGCTGCAGTGCCGACAAGCTCGGCGAACTGGCAGCGCGGGCCGTGCACGAGGCGCAGACCCCTCCAGGCCGCATCGCCACGCTGATCCTGCCGGCCGACCACGCGTGGGGCGTGACCGCGGCGGCCGCTCCAGCCGCCTGCGCCGTGCCACCGCCGATGCCGCCGCAGGATCCTGCGCTCGCCCAGGCGGCCGACGCGTTGCGCCAACCCGGCAGCGTGCTGCTGATCGCTGGCCACACGTTGCGCGACGAGGGCCTGGTGCTCGCTGCACGCATCTGCGCCACCACCGGCGCGCGCCTGCTCACGCAGCAGGCCAATGCGCGTGTGGAGCGCGGCCTCGGCCGCGTGATGATCGACCGCGTGCCCTACATCGTGGACCAGGCGCTGGCCACGCTGACGGACACCCGCTGCATGGTGCTCGTCGGCGCCAAGGCGCCGGTGGGTTTTTTCGCCTATCCCGGCAAACCCGGCAGCATGCTGCCGCCGGGCTGCCCGGTGATCACGGCGTCGTCGCCGGGGGAAGACGGCCTGGTCGCGCTGCGCGAACTGGCGGCGCGCGTGGGCGCCGCGCCCGATGCGCACCGGCCGATGCTGGCGCAGCGCAAGGATCTGCCGCTGCCCCGCGGCGCACTCACGGCCGCCGCCGTCGCGCAGGCGGTCGTCGCGCTGATGCCCGAGGGCGCGATCGTCTGCGACGAAAGCGTCAGCGCCGGGCGCGATTTCTTTCCGTTGAGCTGGCACGCCGCGCCGCACACCTATCTGCAGATCACCGGCGGTGCCATCGGCATCGGCCTGCCGCTGGCGGCCGGCGCCGCCCTCGCCGCGCCGCAGCGCAAGGTGATCGGCCTGCAGGCCGACGGCAGCGCGATGTACACGCTGCCCGCGCTGTGGACCCAGGCGCGGGAACGGCTGGACGTGCTGACCATCATCTTCTCCAACCGCCGCTACGCCATCCTGCACGGCGAATACGCGCAGGTGGGCGCCGGTGCGCCGGGCGCGAATGCACGACGGCTGTTCGACATCGTCGACCCGGCGCTGGGCTGGGTACAGCTCGCTCAAGGCATGGGCGTGCCGGCGGAGCGCGCCGAGACCGCCGAGCGTTTCAGCAGCGTGCTCGCCGCGGCGCTGAAGCAGCGCGGGCCGTTCCTCATCGAAGCCGCCATATGAGCACCGCACCATGAGACCTACGCTCGCCTTTCAGGGCCAGTTGATCGAGCCCGACCACTTCGAGCAGCGCTGGCGGCGCTCGGCCGCGGCGCTCGCTGGCGCCGGCGTGGGAGACGGCGACGTCGTCGCGCTGATGATGCGCAACAGCCCCGAGGCGATCGAGCTGATGGTCGCCACGCGCCACCTCGGCGCACAGTGGTGCCCGGTGAACTGGCACTTCAAGACCGACGAGGTGCAGTACATCCTGGACAACAGCGCGGCGCGTGTGTTCATTGCCGATGCCGCGCTGCTCGAAGGTCTGCATGGGCTCGCGCCCGGACGCACGCAAGTCTGGACGGCCCGGGGCACCGTGGCCGGTGTGCCGGCCTGGGAGCCCCTGCGCGACACCACGCCGCCGACCGATGCACCCGCCGCCCCGCCACGCGGCGCCATGTTCTACACGTCGGGCACCACCGGCCGCCCCAAGGGCATCGTGCGTGTGCCGATGAATCCGGCGCAAGTGCGGGCGGCCGCCGCCATGCGGCACGCGGCCTACGGTGTCGAGCCGGTGATGCGCGCACTGCTCAATGCACCGTGGTACCACAGCGCGCCCAACGGCTACGCGCTCGGTATCGCGCAGGAGAACGGCACGCTCTACATCGAAGAACGCTTCGATGCCGAGCGCACGCTGCAGCTGATAGACGAACACAAGCTCACGCACGCGTACCTCGTGCCGACGATGTATGTGCGCATGCTGGCCCTGCCGGCCGACGTGAAGGCGAAGTACGACCTGGGATCGATGCGCTTCGTATCGTCCACCGGCAGCCCCTGCCCGCCCGACGTGAAACGCGCGATGATCGAATGGTGGGGCCCCGTCATCAACGAGTGTTACGGCGCCAGCGAACTCGGCTACATGACGCTGCTCACCAGCGAACAGGCCCTGCGCAAGCCCGGCGCGGCCGGGCCGCCGATGCCCGGCGTGACGCTCAGGATCCTGGACGACCACGGTGTCGAGCTGCCGCCCAACACCCCGGGCCTGATCTACATCGACCAGCCGGCGACACCCGATTTCAGCTACGTGGGCAACGCCGAGTCACGCGCCCGCATGGAGGTCGGCGGCCTGAAGACCATGGGCGACATCGGCTACCTCGACGACGACGGATTCCTCTTCATCGTCGACCGCAAGGCCGACATGGTGATCAGCGGCGGCGTCAATATCTATCCGGTGGAGATCGAGATCGAGCTGCATGGCATGCCCGGCGTGGCCGACTGTGCCGTCTTCGGCATCCCGGACGACGAGTTCGGCGAGGCCCTGGCGGCCGCCGTGCAACGTGCGCCCGGGCCGGCGGGCGAATCTCTAACGGCCGACACCGTGCGCGAATGGCTGCACGCACGCATCGCGGGCTACAAGGTGCCCAAGGTCGTGACGTTCCACGACCAGCTGCCGCGCGAGGACACCGGCAAGATCTTCAAGCGCAAGCTGCGCGAACCCTACTGGGCGGGGCGCACGCGCCGCGTCTGAACCCCATCGACTGCAGAAAGCCCACGGAATGAACCGAGTCCTCGCACATACCGGCGCGCGCCATCCGATCGTGCAGGCGCCCATGGGCTGGATCGCCCGGCGCCAACTTGCGAGCGCCGTCTCGCGCGCCGGCGGCCTGGGTGTCATCGAGACCAGTTCTGGCGAGACCGAGGCCTGCATCGCCGAGATCCACGCGATGCGCGAGACCGGCCTGCCCTTCGGCGTGAACCTGCCGATCCGCTTTCTCAAGGACGACGCGATGTTGCGCTTCGTATGCGAATCCGGCGTGCGCTTCGTCACCACATCGGCCGGCAGCCCGGCCAAGTTCATCGCGCCGCTGCACGCCGCCGGCATCGTCGTCTACCACGCCGTGCCCACGCTGGACCTGGCGCTCAAATGTGTGGACGCCGGCGTCGACGGCCTGGTGGTCGAGGGCGCCGAAGGCGGTGGATTCAAGAACCCGGAGGAAGTCTCCACGCTGGTGCTGCTGCAAGCCATCCGTGCGCGCACCACCGTGCCGTTGATCGCTGCCGGAGGCATCTGCGACGGCCGCGGCATGGCGGCCGCCTTCGCGCTCGGCGCCGAGGGCATCCAGATGGGCACGCGCTTCGTCTGCTCGGCCGAAAGCCCGGTGCACGCCAATTTCAAGCAGGCCATCGTCGATGCCAGCGAGACCGGCACGTGGATGATCAACAAGAAGTCCACGCCGTGCATCCGCGCGCTCAAGTCCCGGCGCACCGAGGCCTACGTGGCCGAAGGCCTGATGCCGCCGGATGCACTGAAGGGCATCAAGGCCCTGTACTTCGACGGCGACATGGAAGCCGCGCCGGCGCTGGCCGGCCAGTCGGCCGGGCTGATCGACCGGGTGAGGACGGTGCAGGAGATCATCGACGGCACGGTGGCCGAGTTCCTCGACATCGCGGGCCGCATGGGACGCCTGGCCTCTGCGGGCAATTTTGGTTGAAGGTGGCGCGGGAATCGGTTTTCGATCGCTTCGAGCCGGCATTCGGGCCGAAGCCGACGTCCGTGGCCTCGTGGTCACTGCCGTAGCGGCGAGCCGCCGGCCCCTGCTGCCACCCGCCGCCGTCGCGTCCTGCCGTCCGGCCAACCCAAACGGCCGTCGAAGGCGCGTGGCATGAATCGCCACGTGGATCTGCTTGCCAAGGCGAGGCGCCGCGCCAGGGCGATCGGCGTCGTCTGCCGATCCGGCCATCGCTCGCTGCTCGCGGCCGACGCAATGTTGATGATGGGCTTTGCCGACGTCGCCTCGCTGGCCACGGGCGTGCGCAGCAGTGCGGCATCATCGTGCCGTTCGCCCAGGAATGCAGCCCTTCTTGCGGGGCCCGAATCCACGTCGCTGTGCGGCGGCTCGAACTAACCGTCCCGCAGCCTACGACCTCGATCTGTCCGGTGCGCGTCGTCGGTGGTCGGACACAGGCGCCTGGTGGGCCTCCATCGAGAGACGCGCTTGCCGGTGCACCTCCGACCGCAGTTCCTCGGGTGCGAGCACCTCGATCTCCGCACCGTA
>JAHECD010000103.1 GCA_024641945.1 Rubrivivax sp.
TTGCGGTTGTCCTCGCCGGCCTGGTTGGCACAGCCGTAGAGCACGTCGGTCACCGCGCCCCAGTCGAGCTTCGGGTGGCGCGCCATCAGCGCCTTCAGCGGGATGGCGCCGAGGTCGTCGGTGCGCACCGACGACAGCGCGCCACCGTAGCGGCCGAAGGGGGTACGCAGGGCGTCGCAGATGAAGGCTTGGGTCGTCATGGTCTCGTCTCGATCGATGCTTGGAGGATCACGGCGCGGGCAGGTCGAACAGGCTGGTGGCCTCGAGGTCCAGCACCTCGCGCCCGGCGGCATTGAAGAGCTGCCAGCGCCAGCGCAGGATACCGAGCGTGGGCCTGCTCTGGGCGCGCCGGGTTTCGAGCACGGTCGCCCGCAGGCGCAACTGGTCGCCCGGGCGCACCGGGTGCGGCCACTTCACGTAGGCCAGGCCGGGCGAGGCGAACGACTCCGAGCCCACGAGCGCGGCCTCGGTGGCCAGCCGCATCGCGATACCGCAGGTCTGCCAGCCGCTCGCGATGAGTCCGCCGTGCACGCCGCGTGCCGCCGCATCGGGGTCGGTATGGAACCACTGTGGGTCGTAGCGGCGCGCGAAGTCGAGCAGTTCGGCTTGCGGCAACGCGTAAGGCCCGCCCTCGATGACCTGCCCGGGGTGGAACTCGGCGAACTTCATGCGCGCCTCAGGCTTGCCGCCTGAGCCACGGGCTCACGCGGTAACGCTCGCCGCGGTAGTGCGCGTCGAGTGCCTCGAGCAGCGCGATCACGCCGGTCACGCTCCAGCCTTGCAGCCATTCGAACGGGCCGGCCGGATAGTTGACGCCGAGCTTCATCGCCGCGTCGGCGCCCTCCGGCGTGCAAACGCCCTGCAGCACCGCGTCGGCCGCCTCGTTGACGAGCATCGCCAGCGTGCGCGCCACCACGAGCCCCGGTGTATCGGCCAGCGGCAGCGGCACGAGGCCAAGCGCGGCCAGCCACGCCGGCGCCTGCGTCCGCCAGGACGCGCTGGCCTGCGGCGCGAGCGCGTACGCGATAGCCGTGCCGGGTTTCACGGGCAGCAAGACGGTCCGGTCGAAGACGGCCACGTCGCGCAGGTTGGCTCTCGCGGCGCGCTCGCCGGCGGTGCGGCCATCGGTCAGCGCCAGGCGCGCGCCGTCGATCTCGAGCCCGATCCAGCCGCTGTCGACCTGGCGTGCCGGCCCCCAGCCCTGCGGCTCGAGCGCGTGGGTGACGGCCTGCTCGAGCCAGTCGGCCACGGCGCCCTCGCCATGCACCGTGATCGCCTGTGCGGTGGCCGGCGCGGCATGCACCGCCACCGGCAGCGCATCGGCGCCGTCGGGATAGCGGTAGAAACCCCGCCCGCTCTTGCGGCCGAGCAGCCCGCCGTCGACCATCTCGCGCTGCACGAGCGACGGCACGTAGCGTTTGTCGTAGAAATTGGCTTCGTACACGGAACGCGTGACCGCGAAGTTGGTGTCGTGGCCGATCAGGTCCATCAGCTCGCACGGGCCCATGCGGAAGCCCGCCGCCTTCAGGCAGGCGTCCAGCACCTGCGGCGTGGCCGCCTGCTCCTGCAGCAGCGCGAGCGTCTCGGCGTAATACGGGCGCGCGATGCGGTTGACGATGAAACCCGGCGTGCTCTTCGTGTGCACCGGCACCTTGCCCCAGGCCTTGCCGAGCTCGAAGATGTCCTCGGCGACGCCGGCGTCGGTCTGCAACCCGGAGACCACCTCGACGAGCTTCATCAACGGCACCGGGTTGAAGAAGTGCATGCCGACCAGGCGCGCCGGATGCTGCAGCCCGTTTGCGATCGCGGTGACCGAGATCGACGAGGTATTCGTCGCCAGCACGCAGCCGGCACCGACGATCGCTTCGAGCTGGCGGAAGAGCGCGCGCTTGGCGTCCAGGTTCTCGACGATGGCCTCGACGACCAGCCCCACGTCGGCAGCGGCGTCCAGCGTCGCCGTGGGCTCGATGCGCGCGAGCGTGGCGGCAGCGACTTCGTCCGTCAGCCGGCCTTTCGTGACGAGGGAATCGAGCGTCTGTGCGAGTTTGGCCAGGGCCTGCGCCGCTGCGCCCTCCCGCGTGTCGAACAGGCGCACCGCATGCCCGGCCTGCGCCGCCACCTGCGCGATGCCCGCGCCCATGATGCCGGCGCCGACCACCAGCACCGGCGCACCGTTCAAGCCGCTCGTCGTCATCGCGGTATCCAGCTGGCGGGCCGCTTGTCGAGGAACGCTGCAAAACCTTCGCGCGCCTCGTCGGTGCCACGCACGCGGCTGATGGTCTGCGCGGTGAGCTCGCGCACGTCGGGCGTGATCGGTCCGACCTCGAGCTGCGCGAAGAGCTGCTTGATCTCGCGCTGCGCAGCCGGCCCGCCGGCGAGCAGGTCCTTCACGACCGCATCGACCGCGACGTCCAGGCCCTCGAGCGACACGACGTCCTGTACGAGGCCGATCGCCTTGGCCTCGGCGGCGCCGATGCGCTCGGTGGTCAGCGCGAGCCGTTTCGCCTGCCGCTTGCCCACCGCATTGGTCACGTACGGCCCGATGACCGCGGGCAGGATGCCGAACCTGGCCTCGCTCACCGAGAAGCTGGCGTTGTCCGCGGCGATCGCGATGTCGCACGCGCAGGCCAGGCCCACGCCGCCGCCGAGCGCGGCACCCTGCACACGCGCGAGCGTCGGCTTCGGCGCCGACTCGATGCGCGCCAGCATGCCGGCAAAACGGCGCGCGTCCTCGAGGTTCCATTCGCGCGATGCGGTGCTGGCACGCTGCATCCATTGCAGGTCGGCGCCGGCGCTGAAGTGCTTGCCGTCGCCGGCCAGCACGATGACACGCACGGCATCGTCACCGATCAGTTGCTCGAATGCGGCGTCGAGCTCGCCGATCATCGCCTCGTCGAAGGCGTTGAAGACCGCTGGGCGCGACATCGTGACCTGCGCCACGCCCGGCGCGCGCCGGGTCAAGTTCAGCGAATTGAAGGCGGCCATCAATAGGTCTCCAGGTGGAGACGGCCTTCCTTCTTCAGCGACGCGCCGATGCCGTCCCACGACAGGCCGGCGTTCTGCGCCACGTCGCGCAGCGCCAGCACCACGCCCTCTTCCATGCTCTTCAACCCGCAGACATAGAAGTAGGCATTCGGGTCGGCCAGCAGAGCGGCCAGGTCGGCCGCGCGCTCGCGCATCACGTCCTGCACGTAGCGCTTGGGCTGCCCCGCGGTGCGCGAGAACGCGAAGTTGATATCGATGAAATCCTTGGGCAGGTTCTGCAGCGGGCCGAAATACGGCAGCTCCTCCTTCGTGCGCGCGCCGAAGAAGAGCATCAGCTTGCCGCCCTCGAACTTGCCACTCGCTCGCAGCCGGCGCCTCCACTCGGTCATCGCCCGCATCGGCGCGCTGCCGGTGCCGGTGCAGATCATCACGATATGGCTCTTCGGGTGGTTGGGCATCAGGAAGCTGGTGCCGAACGGGCCGATCACCTGCACCTTGTCACCCACCTGCAGGTCGCACATGTAGTTGCTGGCCACGCCGCGCACCGGCTGGCCCTGGTGGTCCTCGAGCACACGCTTGATCGTCAGCGAGACATTGTTGTAACCCGGGCGCTCGCCGTTGCGTGGGCTGGCGATCGAATACTGGCGTGCGTGGTGCGGCTTGCCGGCGGCGTCGGCGCCCGGCGGCACGATGCCGATCGACTGGCCTTCGAGCACCGGGAATGGCATCGCGCCGAAGTCCAACATCACGTGGTGCGTGTCGTATTCCTTGCCGACCTCGGTGACCCGCACGTTGCCGACCACGGTGGCTGTCACCACCTTGTCGGCCGACTTCGGGCCGTACAGGTTGACATACGCGTGCGCCGCGCTCCAGGGCGGCAGCGTGGCGCCGTACTGCGCCGTATTCAGCGTGCCCTCGCCGGCGACGGCGGTCGCCGGCGACCCCACCGTCGCCGCCGGCGCGGGCGCTGCGTCGGCCGCGACACCCGCCTCGGCGAGTTGCTCCGGCGTCAGCTCGGCCGGCAGCGAGTCCCAGGTCAACTGCTCGTCGACGCTGTAGGCCCGCACCAGGGGCATCGTGCGGACGTTGTCGATCGAGCCCGTCGGGCACGGCGAAATGCAGGCATTGCACCAGTCGCATTTGCTGGCGTCGACCACGTAGTTGCGCGAGTCGTGCGTAATCGCGCCGACCGGGCACATCGTCTCGCAGGTGTTGCAGCGGATGCAGATCTCGGGGTCGATCAGGTGCTGCCTGATCACGGCGGCTTCGGCAGGTGCATTCATGGCGAGAACTCGCTAGACGGAAGGACGCAAGTATTAGCCAAGCAGCCGCCGCGGAGCCGGCTCGGCCGGTCCGCTGGCGGCGCCCCCTCGAGGGGGAGCGGCGAAGCCGCTTCGGGGGTGGGTCAATTGAAGCGCACGTATTCGAAATCGACCGGCTGGCGGTTGATGCCCATGACTGGCGGTGCGATCCAGTTGGCAAACTTGCCTGGCTCGACGACACGGCCCATCAGGCTGCGCACGTAGGCACGGTCGCCGCCCGTGGGCAGCCACTCGTCGACCTTGGCGTTCCACTCGGCCTCGCTCACCACACGGCCGTCCGGCGACACCTTGGCGCCCGACAGCGCACCGATGTTGCGGTGGAAGGCCTTGTGCGGCACCTTCAGCCGGAACGGGATGCCGGCTTTCTCGATGACCTTGTTCCAGCGCTCGACGCCGCCCACCGAATCCTTGATGTAGTCGTCGCGCAGCACCTCGTTCAGCGCGTTGAGCATGGGCACCTCGCGCTCGACGAGCTGGCCGTTCACGACGTTCAACACCTTGTAGCTCTGGCCCTTGAGCTGGTGGTCGTCGGTGCGCTTGCCCTCTTCGTAGCGGCCCTTCAGGCCGGTGGAATAGAAGGTCGCGGCGTTGCTCGACTCGTCGGCGCCGAAGAGGTCGATCGTCACGCTGAAGTGGAAGTTCAGGTAGCGCTGGATCGTCGGCAGGTCGATCACCCCGGCGGCACGCAGCTTGCCCACGTCGTCGGTCTTGAGCTCGTTCATCGCATTGACGGTGCGCTGGATCACGCGCGAGATGCCGCTCTCACCGACGAACATGTGGTGCGCTTCTTCGGTCAGCATGAACTTGGTCGTGCGGGCCAGCGGGTCGAAGCTGCTTTCGGCCAGCGCACAGAGCTGGAACTTGCCGTCGCGGTCGGTGAAATAAGTGAACATGAAGAAGCTCAGCCAGTCCGGCGTCTCTTCGTTGAAGGCCTGCAGGATGCGCGGGTTGTCTTCCTGCCCCGAGCGCCGCTCGAGCAACGCCTCGCCTTCCTCGCGGCCGTCACGGCCGAAATATTTGTGCAGCAGATAGACCATCGCCCACAGGTGGCGGCCTTCCTCGACGTTGACCTGGAACAGGTTGCGCAGGTCGTACTGGCTCGGGCAGGTCAGGCCCAGGTGACGCTGCTGCTCCACGCTCGCCGGCTCGGTGTCCCCCTGCGTGACGATGATGCGGCGCAGGTTGGCGCGGTATTCGCCAGGGATGTCCTGCCAGGCGGCCTCGCCCTTGTGGTCGCCGAAGTGGATCTTGCGGTCCTTCTCGGCCGGGTTCAGGAAGATGCCCCAGCGGTAGTCGGGCATCTTCACGTGGCCGAACTGCGCCCAGCCCTGTGGGTCGACGCTGACCGCGGTGCGCAGGTAGACGTCGAAATTCTGGCTGCCGTCGGGGCCCATGTCGTCCCACCAGGAGAGAAAGCTCGGCTGCCACTGCTCGAGCGCGCGCTGCAGCGTGCGGTCCTCGGTCAGGTTGACGTTGTTCGGGATCTTCTGGGCGTAGTCGATGGTGCTCATGCTGTCTGCTCCGTGTGTGGGTGCTTGTCTGTGTGCGTGTGCTTGAGGTCGCGGGCGCTCAAACCCGGTTCCAGTCGAAGGCGGCCTTTTCCCCCTTGCCGTAGACCTTCAGGGCGCCTTTGTCGCCGACGGCATTGGGCCGCTGGAAGATCCAGTTCTGCCACGCCGTGAGGCGGCCGAACACCCGCGTGAACATGTTCTCGGGGCCGTTGAAGCGCAGATTGGCTTCCATGCCGGTGAGTGCGTCGGGGCTCATCGCCACACGCTCCTCGATCGCGATGCGGGTCTCGTCGGCCCAGTCGATATCGTCCGGATTGCTCGTGACCAGGCCGACCGCAAAAGCCGCATCGGCATCGAGCGCCTGACCGGCCTTGGCACGCACGGCGTCCAGCGCCGGCTGCTCGTCGTAGAAGCGTCGCCCGAGGCGGCTTTGCCCGGTGACCATCGGGTACAGGCCGAAGTTGGCGTCGCCGACCGTGACCTTGGGCGCGCGCGCCTCGTCGTCGGGCAACGCCAGGTGGTAGCTGCGGTCGCAGGCGAGTGCGAGTTCGAGGAAGCTGCCGGCAAAACACGAGCCCGGCTCGATCAGCGCGAACAGGCTGCGCGACGACACGTCGAGGCGGCTGAACGTGCGGCGCAACAGGCCAATGGTTTCGCGCACCAGCCAGTGGGCCCGGTTCGCCAGCAGCGTGGCATCCATGGCGATCACGTCAGCGGCATCGCCTTCGGTCTTGATGAGCCAGGTGCCGATGTCGAGTTCGTTGGTGCGCATCGAGAGAATCGCGTCCTCCAGCTCGCGTGCCACCTGCAGCGGATACCAGGCACTGCCGGCGGCTTCGATGCCGGCCACGTCGGTGGGCTGCACGCCTTGTGGGCCCTTCACGGTCCAGGTGGCGGTGCGCTTGGCGCGGTCGATCTCCACCGTGACGTTCGGATAGCGCAGCGCGTCGGCCTCGATCGTGCGTTGCAGCGGCGTCAATTCGACGCCCTTGCCGTCTGCCGGGCGGTCGCTCTTCTGGGCCAGTTGCAGCGCGCGCTCCTGCACCTTGGCAGCAAACGCCGCGGGCTTGGCAATGTCGTCGACCAGGCGCCAGTCCTTGGCTTTCTGCCCGCGCACCCCTTCGGTCGTGGTGCAGAAGATGTCGGCCAGGTCGTGGCGCACGTGACGCTTGTCGGTCACGCGGGTGAGACCGCCGGTGCCGGGCAACACGCCGAGCAGCGGCACTTCGGGCAGGCTCACGGCGCTGGAACGGTCGTCGACGAGGATGATCTCGTCGCAGGCCAGCGCGAGTTCGTATCCACCGCCGGCACAGGCCCCGTTGACGGCGGCCAGGAACTTGAGCCCGCTGTGGCTGGACGAATCCTCGAAGCCGTTGCGCGTCTCGTTCGTGAACTTGCAGAAGTTGACCTTCCACGCGTGGCTGCTGACGCCCAGCATGAAGATGTTGGCGCCGGAGCAGAAGACCTTCTCCTTTGCACTCGTGAGCACCACCGTGCGCACCTCGGGGTGCTCGAACCGGACACGGTTGATCGCGTCGTTCAGCTCGATGTCGACCCCCAGGTCGTAGCTGTTCAGCTTGAGCTTGTAGCCCGGGCGAAGGCCGGCGTTTTCGTCGAAATCGGCCGCCAGCGTGGCGACCGGGCCCTCGAAGCGGAGCTTCCAGTGGCGGTATTGGGACGGGTGGGTCTGGTAGTCGACGCGGGGGGCTGCTGTGCTCACGGGCTTGCTCCTGTTGGCTGCGGCTTGATCTGGCACGGGACCAGACCGAATGCACGCATCATACTGCACATATCTCGATCGTCAATAGATGATATGCATTTTCTTGCATGCTTCGTCATTCGGGCAAACGAAGCGCCTCCCGGACCGTCCTGCGCAGCGCCTGGAACGTCGGCTCCAGCGGCTGCGCGCTGGTGTCGAGCTTGAACTCGGCCTTCGAGTAGAAGGCTGCACGCCCGGCCAGGATGCCCTTCAGGTCCTCCATCGCCTCGCGGCTCGCCGCCATCGGCCGCAGATCACCCTGCGCCGTGACGCGTTTCATGTGGTCCTCGGGGTCCGCCTGGAGCCAGACGGTCGTGCAGTGCGCCAAGAGCAGATTGAAGGTCGCGGCATCGGAGACGATGCCGCCGGGCGTGGCGATCACGGCCTCCGGGTAGATCTGGATCGCCTCTTCCAGCGCCCGCCGCTCGTAACGGCGGTAGGCGTTCTGCCCATACAGACCCTGAATCTCCGAGACGCTGCAGCCGGCGAACTTTTCGATCTCGCGGCTCAGCTCCACGAAGGGGTAACCCAGGTCGTCGGCCAGCTTCTGCCCGAGCGTTGATTTGCCTGCGCCACGCAGGCCCACCAGGGCGACCCGGGGGCTGCGAGCGGCATTGCCACCACCGGTGCCGAGCATCTCGCCCACCGCGACACGCACCCGGTGCAGCGTGGCCTCGTCCCGGTTCTCGAGCAGCTCACGGATCATCAGCCACTCGGGGGACGAGGTGGTCACGTCACCGATGAGTTCGGCCAGCGCGCATTGCAGCGCACCCGCCACCTGCAGCAGCACCAGCACCGACACATTGCCGATGCCGTACTCCAGGTTCGCAAGGTGCCGCTCCGACACGTCGGCAGCCAGGGCCACCGCCTTGCGTGTCATGCCGCGCCGCGAGCGCAGCGCACGAACCCGCTCACCCAGCCCCACGAGGAACGGGTTCTTGTCCTCTTCGGCAGCGTCACCTCCAACCCGCAACTCTCTGGTGGTCGGCATAGGGGCAAACCCAGGTGTATGCAATATAGTGCTTGACATACCGTTTCATGCAGCCTATCGTTATGGCACGCACAATAATTCATCTTTGTGCATCAGGCAAGCCAAACCGACCGACCCCGACGGACACCCGCCCCCGACGATCCCCTCAGCCCGCCCCCAGCCATGTCGCCAGAAATCTTCCGAAGCCAGATTGCCGCGCTCACCTCGAGCATCGCCGGCCGCCCGCTCGATGCCGCTCTGGACACCTGGTTGAACGCCCAACACGGTGCTGGCAGCGCCACCTTCCACGCACTGAAGGCCTCCTGCGAAGCCGGGGTCGCCGCGGGCTGGCTGTGCAATCGAGAAGGTGGTGGCATCCGCTACGGCCGCATCTTCAAGCCCGCCGACGACCTGCATGGCTTCTCGGTCGACGTGGTCGACATGACCGACATCGCCGGGCCCCACCACGGCCACCCGAACGGCGAGATCGACCTGGTGATGCCGCTCGAAGGCGATGCGCGGTTCGACGGACGCCCTGCCGGTTGGCTCGTCTGTCCACCGGGCAGCGCGCACCGACCGACCGTCTCGCAGGGCCGCGCGCTCGTGCTGTACCTGCTGCCGCAGGGCGCCATCGAGTTCACGCGCTGACCCGCCCGTCCCGAGCTTCATGCTGCCAAGGAGACCCCGATGCCGCCGACCCACGTCCCCGCGCCGCCCGAGACCTTCAACTTCGCGCAGCATCTGCTGGCGCTGAACGCCGGCCGGGCCGCCAAGGCCGCTTTCGTCGACGACACCGGCACGCTCGCGTACGGCCAGCTTGACGAGCGCGTGCGGCGCGTCGCCGCTGGCCTGCGGGCGCATGGCATCCGGCGTGAGGAGCGAGTGCTGCTGTTGATGCAGGACTGCAACGACTGGCCGGTGAGCTTTCTCGGCGCGATGTACGCCGGTCTGGTGCCGGTTGCCGTCAATACGCTGCTGACGGCCGACGATTACGCCTACATGCTGGAGCATTCGCGTGCGCAGGCCGTGCTGGTGTCGGGCGCGCTGCTGCCCGCGCTGACCACGGCGATGATCAAGTCCGACCACGAAGTCGGTAAAGTGATCGTCTCGCGGCCGGTCGCGCCGCTGCACCCGTCGGAGGTCGAATTCGAGGCTTTCGTGCAGGCGCACCAGCCGCTGGGCAAACCTGCGGCGACCCGCGCCGACGATCCTGGCTTCTGGCTCTACTCGTCAGGCTCCACCGGCCGGCCCAAGGGCACCGTGCACTCGCATGGCAACCCGTACTGGACGGCCGAGCTCTATGGAAAGGGTGTGCTCGCAGTGCGCGAGGCGGATGTGTGTTTCTCTGCCGCCAAGCTGTTCTTCGCCTACGGTCTGGGCAATGCCTTGACCTTTCCGATGAGCGTGGGCGCGACCACGATCCTCATGGCCGAGCGGCCGACGCCGGATGCGACCTTCAAACGCTGGCTCGGCACCGTCGGCAGCCTGAAGCCGACCGTCTTCTACGGCGCGCCGACAGGCTTCGCGGGCATGCTGGCGCACCCCGCACTGCCCGCACGCACCGACGTGGCCTTGCGGCTCGTCTCGTCCGCCGGCGAAGCGCTGCCCGCCGAACTGGGCGAGAAGTTCAAGCGCCACTTCGGCGTCGACATCGTCGACGGCATCGGTTCCACCGAGATGCTGCACATCTTCCTGTCGAACACGCCCGAGCGGGTGCGCTACGGCACGACGGGCTGGCCGGTTCCCGGCTACGAGGTCGAGTTGCGCGGCGACGACGGGCAGCCGGTGCCCGACGGCGAGCCGGGCGACCTGTATATCCAGGGCCCGAGCGCCGCGATGATGTACTGGGGCAACCGCGCGAAGACACGCGAGACGTTCCAGGGCGGCTGGACCAAGAGCGGCGACAAGTACATCCGCAACGACGACGGCAGCTACACCTACGGCGGCCGCAGCGACGACATGCTCAAGGTCAGCGGCATCTACGTCTCACCGTTCGAGGTCGAGGCCACGCTGGTGCAGCACCCGGCGGTGCTCGAAGCGGCGGTGATCGGCGTGCCGGACGCCGAGGGTCTGACCAAGACGAAGGCCTTCGTCGTGCTCAAGCCCGGCGGCGCGGCCACCGCCGACGAACTCAAGGCCTTCGTCAAGGACAAGCTCGCGCCGTACAAATATCCGCGCCAGATCGAATTCGTCGCCGACCTGCCGAAGACCGCGACCGGCAAGATCCAGCGCTTCAAGCTGCGCGACATGGAGAAAGGCGCGTGACGCCGCGTGCCTTCGCGCATGCCGGCCACGCAGCGCCGGTAATCGCGCGGGCAATCGCGCCGGCAATTGCGCCGGCAATTGCGCTGGCAACTGCGTCGCCCACCGGTTCGTCCTTGCACGGCCTCATCCGCTGAGCCGACATGTCCGAGTTCGTCGACATCGACTGGGCCGGCCGCCCCGTGCGCATCGAGCACGCCTGGATCGGCCGTGAGCGCACCGGCACGCCGCTGCTCGTCTTCCTGCACGAGGGCCTGGGCTCCGTGTCGATGTGGCGTGATTTTCCGCAGCGCCTGTGCGACGCCGCCGGCTGCCGCGGACTGGTCTATTCGCGCCCCGGCTATGGCCGCTCGACGCCGCGCGCCCCTGAAGAGGCCTGGAACCTGGACTTCATGCACCGCCAGGCGCACGAGGTGCTGCCGGCCCTCCTGCAGGCGCTGGACATCGACGTGGCGCACGAGCAACCCTGGCTTTTCGGCCACAGCGACGGGGCATCGATCGCGTTGCTGTACGCCGCGCGCTGGCCTCGGCATCTGGGCGGGGCCGTGGTGCTGGCGCCGCACATCCTGGTCGAGGACCTGTCGATCACAAGCATCGAGAAGGCGCGCGACGCCTATGCCACCACCGACCTGAAGCAGCGCCTGGCGCGCCACCACGACGACCCGGACTCGGCCTTTCGGGGCTGGAACGACATCTGGCTGCATCCGCCTTTTCGCCAATGGACGATCGAGGGCGAAATCGGCAGCATCACGTGCCCGCTGCTCGCCGTCCAGGGGCTGGACGACGAATACGGCACGCTGGAGCAGATCCGCGGCATCGCGCGGCGCGTCACGCAGACGCGCTTGCTCGAACTGCCGGCCTGCGGCCACTCCCCGCACCGCGACCAGCCCGAAAGGCTGATCGCGGCCACCATTGAATTCATGACCCACCGTTGAGGAGACCCCCCATGACCCTGCCCCGCACCCCACTGCTCGCTGCCGCCACCGCCGTGGCCGCGCTGGCCACGCTGTCTGCCACGGCCGTCCAGGCGCAGGCCCAAGGGCCGCTGAAAGTGGGGCTGATGCTGCCCTACACCGGCACGTATGCCGCACTCGGCAATGCCATCGAGAACGGCTTCAAGCAGTACGTGGCCGAACAGGGCGGCAAGCTCGGCGGGCGCGAGATCGCGTACTTCAAGGTCGACGACGAGAGCGACCCATCCAAGGCGACCGACAACGTGAACAAGCTGATCAAGCGCGACAACGTCGATGTGATCGTCGGCACCGTGCACTCGGGCGTCGCGCTGGCGATGGCACGCGCCGTGAAGGAGAGCAAGACGATGCTGATCGTGCCGAACGCCGGTGCCGATGCGATCACCGGCCCGCTGTGCGCGCCCAACATCATCCGCTCGAGCTTCAGCAACTGGCAGCCGGGTTACGCCACCGGCGTGATCGCGGCCCAGAAGGGCTACAAGAAGGCGATGACGATCACCTGGAACTACGCCGCGGGCGCCGAGACCGTGAAGGGGTTTACCGAGGCCTTCGAGAAGGGCGGCGGCAAGGTCGTCAAGGACCTGAACTTGCCGTTCCCCAACGTCGAATTCCAGGCCCTGCTGACGGAGATCGCGGCGCAGAAGCCCGACGTGGTGTTCGCCTTCTTCGCCGGCGGCGGCGCAGTCAAGTTCGTCAAGGACTACGACGCCGCGGGCTTGAAGAAGAGCATCCCGCTGATGGGCTCGGGCTTCCTCACCGACGGCACGCTCGAAGCCCAAGGCGCCGCCGCGCAGGGCCTGATCACGTCCCTGCACTATGCGGACGGCATCGACACGCCGCGCAACAAGGCTTTCCGCACCACCTATGCCGTGACCTACAAGTCGCAGCCCGATGTCTATGCCGTGCAGGGCTACGACGCGGCGCAGATCCTGGGCGCCGGACTGAAGGCGGTGAAGGGCGATTTTGCAAAGCGCGACGCGATGGTCGCCGCGATCGGCAAGATGACGGTGGACAGCCCGCGTGGCAAGTACGGCCTGTCGGCCGCTCACAACCCGGTGCAGGACTTCTACGTGCGCGAGGTCAAGGGACCCGAGAACATGATGACGGGCATAGCCGTGAAGGTGCTGCCCGACCCGGCCCGCGGCTGCAAGATGTGACCTGAACCCCCCCTACGCGCTGCGCGCGCCCCCTCCAGGGGGCACCGCCGGTGGACCGGTAAAGCCGGATCCACGGCGGTCGCTTGACTTCATTTGCATCATTCGATGGACTTCGCGACCTTCCTCATCCAGTGCCTGAACTCGCTGCAGTACGGGCTGCTGTTGTTCCTCGTGGCTTCCGGCCTGACGCTGATCTTCGGCATCATGGGCGTGATCAACCTGGCGCACGGCAGCTTCTACATGATCGGCGCGTACATGGCGTATGCGCTCGCGCCGATCGTGGCCTACACGTTCGGCGGCGGGTTCTTCGCCACGCTGTTCGTCGGCCTGGTGCTGGCGGTCTTGCTGGGCTACGCGCTGGAGTGGGCGTTCTTCAGCTTTCTCTACGAGCGCGAGCACCTGCAGCAGGTGCTGATGACCTATGGCCTGATCCTCGTCTTCGAGGAGTTGCGCAGCATGATCGTCGGCGACGAGGTCTACGGGGTGAAGGCGCCGGAAGCGCTGTCGGGCACGATCCCGCTCGGTGACGTGATGACCTACCCGGTCTACCGGCTGTTCATCAGCGGCGTGTGCCTGGCGCTGGCGGGCGGCATGTGGTTCGTCTTCACACGCACGCGGCTGGGCATGATGATCCGCGCCGGCAGCACCAACCGTGAGATGGTGCAGTCGCTCGGCATCGACATCAAGTTCCTCTACCGCGTGGTGTTCGCCGCGGGCGTGGCGATCGCCGTGCTTGCAGGCATGGTCGCGGCGCCGGTGTCGAGTGTCTACCCGGGCATGGGCAACCAGGTGCTGATCATCTGCTTCGTCGTGGTCGTGATCGGCGGCATCGGGTCGATCCGCGGTGCGCTGCTGGCGGCGCTGCTGATCGGCCTCGTCGACACCTTCGGCAAGGTCGTCTTCCCGCAGGCCGCCGGCGTGCTGGTCTACGTGCTGATGGCGCTGATCCTGCTGTGGAAGCCCGACGGCCTGTTCAAGGCCGGCTGACATCATGAAAGACCGCTCGCGCCTCGCCTTCGTCATCGCCGCCTTCGGGCTGCTGGCGCTGTATCCGTTCGTCGCCGGCCAGTTCGGCGTCGACCTCGTCACCAAGATCATGATCTACGCGGTCTTTGCGCTCAGCCTCGAATTGCTCGTGGGCACGACCGGTCTCGTGTGCTTCGGCCAGGCGGCGTTGTTCGGCATCGGCGCCTATGCCGTGGTGCTGCTCTCGCCCGAGTACGACGCGGCCAACATCGGCTGGCTGCTGCCCGCCTGCGTGATGGCGGCGGCGGCCTATGCGGCCTTCATGGGAGCGCTGTCGCTGCGCACCCGGGGCGTGTACTTCATCATGGTCACGCTGGCGTTCGCGCAGATGGCCTATTACGTCATCCACGACACGCCGCTCGGCGGCGGCACCGACGGCATCTACCTCAATGTCAAGCCGGTGCTGGCGGTGGGTAACCACGTGCTCGTCGACCTGGGCAATCCGGCTGTGTTCTATGCGTTCACGCTGGCGACGCTGGCGTTCGTATTCGGCTTTCTCGCGCTGCTGCTGCGCTCGCGGTTCGGCCGCGCGCTGGCCGGCATCAAGGCCAACGAGCAGCGCATGCGCGCCACCGGCTTCTCGACCTACCCGTACAAGCTGGCGGCCTTCGTGATCTCGGGCGGCCTCGCCGGGCTGGGTGGGTTTCTCTTCGCCGTCAAGGACGGCTACGTCAACCCCGAGCTGCTGGGCTGGCACCTCTCGGGCGCCGTGCTCATCATGATCATCCTCGGCGGACTGGGCCATTTGCGCGGCGCGCTCGTCGGCGCCTTCGCGTTTGCCCTGCTGCAGGAATTCTTCAAGTCCGAGGCCATCTGGGGCGCCTTCGCCAAGCACTGGTCGCTTGGTCTGGGGCTGACGATCATCGCCAGCGTGGCACTGCTGCCGCGCGGGCTCGTCGGCGTGCCGGCACAGTGGCGGTCGCGGCTGGCGGGCCGTGCCGTGCGGGGCGCCGGCACGGGAGGCGCGGATGACTGACGTGCTTCTCAAGGGCAGCGGCATCACGCGCCGATGGGGCGGCCTGGTGGCCGTGGACGGCGTGTCGATCGACCTGCACCGCGGCGAGGTGCATGCCGTCATCGGCACCAACGGCGCCGGCAAGTCCACGCTGATCAACATCCTGTCGGGCGAGATCCCGCCGTCGGCGGGTCGGGTCGAGCTGCTGGGCCGGGACGCGACACGCTGGTCGCAACCCAAGCGTGCGCGCAACGGCCTGGGCCGCAGCTACCAGCGCAACACCATCTATCCCGGGTTCAGCGTGTTCGAGAACTGCCGGCTCGCCGCACAGGCGCGGACGCCGCGCCCCTGGGCCGTCTGGCAAGGTGCGGACCGGTGCCACGCGAGCAACGACGCCGCGCTCGCCGTGGTGCAGCGCACGGGGCTGTTCGACGTCGCCGACCGCGCCGCCGGCATGTTGTCGCACGGGCAGAAGCGCCAGCTGGAGATCGCCATGTGCCTGGCCACCGAACCGCAGGTGCTGCTGCTCGACGAGCCGCTCGCCGGCATGGGCGCCGAGGAGACCGACCGCATGCTGGCACTGCTGGCGGACCTGAAGGCGGAGCACGCCATCCTGCTCGTGGAGCACGACATGGACGCCGTTTTCCGCATCGCCGACCGCATCACCGTGATGGTCAACGGCGCCGTGATCGCGACCGACACGCCCGACGCGGTGCGCGCCAGCGCCGAGGTGCAGGCCGCCTACCTGGGTGGCCACTGAGATGACGCGGCACGCTGAACTCATCGTCGATGCGCGCGACCTGCACGCCTGGTACGGCAGCAGCCACGTGCTGCACGGCATCGACCTGCAGATCGCCCGTGGCGAGACCGTCGGACTGCTCGGGCGCAACGGCATGGGCAAGAGCACGCTGATCCGCACGCTGCTGGGCCACGTGACGCAGCGCGACGGCCACATCGCCCTGTTCGGGCAGGACTGTTCGCGCGCCCGGCCGCACGAGGTGGCGCGGCTGGGCGTGGCCTACGTGCCCGAAGGGCGCGGCGTCTTCCCGAACCTGAGCGTGCGGGAGAACCTGGTCATGGCCGCGCGCCCGGGGCGTGACGGACGCAAGGACTGGTCGTACGAGCGCGTACTCGACACCTTTCCGCGCCTGAAGGAACGGCTGGCCAACCTCGGCGCGCAGCTCTCCGGTGGCGAGCAGCAGATGCTCTCGATCGGCCGCGCGCTGATGACGCACCCCGAACTGATCATCCTCGACGAAGCGACCGAAGGCCTGGCCCCGCTGATCGTGGCCGAGATCTGGCGTGTGGTCGGCGACATCCGCGGCAGCGGCATCGCCACGCTGATCGTCGACCGCGACTGGCGCAAGGTGCTGGCACGCGCCGATCGTGCGCTCGTGCTGCAGAAGGGCCAGGTGGTGATGGGCGGCGATGCGGATGCCATCGCCGCGGACCCTGCCCTGGCCGGTTTCCTCGGTGTCTAGACATTCAAGAGAGCCTGCATGAGCAAGACCCAGATCCACCGCGTCACCGTGCACTTCGGCGACTGCGATCCCGCCGGGATCGTGTTCTTCCCGAATTTCTCGCGCTGGATGGACGAATCGTCGTTGATGTATTTCATGGCCTGCGGCGTGCCGCCGTGGCGTGAACTGGTCAAGTCGCGCGGCATCGTCGGCACCCCGCTGCTCGAGATCCACACCCGGTTCATGAAACCCGCCACCTACGGCGAGACGATCGAGGTCCACACCAGCGTGGAGGCCTGGCGCGCCAAGACCTTCACCCACCGCCACGTGGTGCGGCGCGGCGACGACGTGCTGTGCGAAGGCACCGAGGTGCGCGCCTTCGTCGTGCGCGACCCGGCCGACCCGGACCGCATCAAGGCGATCCCGATTCCCGAGGACATCAAGGCGTTGTGCAGTTGATCGCTCCGGGTCTTCGAACAGTGGAGACGACAGGTTCATGAAATACGAACTCTTCGGCGACCCCGCCGCACTGGCCCCGCCGCGTGTCGAGAAGCAGGACCTGCCCGGCGGCGGTTTCATCCTGCGCCATGCCGACGCCTTGCAGCCGCATGCCCGCTGCATCGGCTCCTGGCTCGAACACTGGAACCGCGTGACGCCCGATGCGCCGTTCCTGTCCGAGCGCGGCCCCGACGGAGCGTGGCGCCGCATGAGCTACCGCCAGGTGCGGCAGGCCGTCGGCCGGACGGCACAGGGGCTGCTCGATTTGCGGTTGCCGCCGGCCAAGCCGGTGGTCGTGCTGTCGGACAACTCGGTGGACCACGCGCTGCTGCTGCTGGCGTCGATGCATGTCGGGCGGCCGGTGTGCAGCGTCTCCAGCGCGTACAGCCGGCTGACCAAGGGCCACACACGCATCCACGGCATCCTCGACGCCCTGGACCCGGCGCTGGTGTATGCCGGTGATGCCGCGGTCTACGGCGCGGCAGCGGGTGCCTGGCGCGGTGCGGCACCACGGGTGTTCTCGATGAACGCGGCGTCGGTTCCGGGGGCGATCGACTTCGCGACACTCGGTGAGCGCGCCGAGACGGCGGGCGTGATGGATGCCTTCACGCTGATCCGCCCCGAGCACCACGCCAAGTACCTGCTGACCAGCGGCTCCACCGGGGCGCCCAAGGTCGTCGTCAATACGCACCTGATGCTCACTGCCAACCAGCAGCAGATCGCGCAGGTCTGGCCCTTCCTGAATCGGCACAAGCTGGTGCTGCTGGAATGGCTGCCGTGGAGCCATACGTTCGGCGCGAACCACAACTTCAACATGGTGCTGGCGCACGGCGGCAGCCTGGCGATCGACGAGGGCCGGCCCATGCCGGGTCTGCTGGAGAAGACCGTCGCCAACCTGCGCGAGGTGCAGCCCAACTTCTATTTCAACGTGCCGCGCGGGTTCGATATGCTGCTGCCCTTCCTGGAGAACGACGCCGACTTCGCGCGCCGCTTCTTCGAGCGCCTCGAGGGCATCTTCTACGCCGGCGCGGCGCTGCCGCAGAGCCTGTGGGAGCGCATCGTCGCGGCCGCCGCCCAGGTGCGCGAGCGGCCGCTTTGGTTCACGTCGGCCTGGGGCTCCACCGAGACCAGCCCGGCCGTCACCAGCGTGCACTGGCCGATCGACCGCGCCGGCTGCATCGGCGCGCCGCTGCCGGGCGCCGAGCTCAAGTTCGTGCCCAACGGCGGCAAGCTCGAGTTGCGTGTGCGCGGCCCGAACATCTTCCCCGGCTACCGCGACAACCCCGAGGCCACGGCCAAGGCCTTCGACGACGAGGGCTATTACCTGATCGGCGATGCCGGCCGCCTCGTCGACCCGGCGGACCCGGGCCAGGGTGTGGCGTTCGACGGCCGCGTGGCCGAGGACTTCAAGCTCCTGTCCGGCACCTGGGTCTCGGTGGGCACGCTGCGCGTGAAGGCGGTGAGCGCGCTTGCGCCGCTGGCCGCCGACGCCGTGGTCACGGGCCACAACCGCGAGGAAGTCGGCCTGCTCGTCTTCCCGAGCGCGCA